>JAAYEH010000035.1 GCA_012728855.1 Rhodopirellula sp.
TCCTCCGCGGTGCGCGCGATTCACCGGCGGCTGGCCGAGCGGCGCGACGCGTTGGAAGTTGTCGAGTCCCTCGTGGAGGAGTTGAGGAGCAAGAAAGTAAAGTGCAAAGTGTAAGCCTGACCCCGAGGATGGGTACGAGACAGAAAGCCAGTGCCATGTCGACGACACGTTTCCTTCGCCCGTGCACGATCTGCCAATGGTGGTTCCTGCTGCCTGCGGCCATTTCTGCCGCTGTCACCGACCAGCCGAACTTGCCCAACGACCCACTTCTGCCCGAGCAATGGTACCTGTTTGCCCCGGACGACGAGCGAGGGGGTGCAGGCAGCGTCAATGCGTTGGAGGCTTGGGAGCACACCCTACCTGCCAATCCGATCACAGTGGCTGTGCTCGATTCCGGAGTGAACTACAAGCATCCCGACCTCGAGGCGAATGTCTGGAAGAATGAGGGGGAGTCGGAAAACGGGAAGGACGATGACGCCAACGGATACATCGACGACATGCACGGCTGGGACTTCGTGAACGATGATCATGATCCTGTCGGCTTCCCGAGCCGGGAGTTTCCAGATCAATTCGGCCACGGCACCGCCGTGGCCGGATTGATGGCCGCTGCGGCGGACAACGGGATCGGCATTGCGGGGATTGGAAGGAACGTCAAGATCATGCCGTTGCGCATCGTTGGGGAACCCGCCCCCGGAAGCAAGTTCCACGCCGGCCCGAGGACAACACTTCCACAAGCCATCCGCTATGCCATCCGCAACGGCGCAAGAGTGATCGTCTGTACTCTCTTGCCGGTGGGCGCTGCCAAAGGCTCCGTGGAAGCCGCGTCGCTCGAAGCCTCGCTGCGAGAGGCCGACAAGGCCGGCATTCTGTTGGTGTGGTCGGCGGGCAATCAGGGCCGCAATGTAGACACAGACGAGTTCGTTCGATTCCCACGGTTTTCCAACATCCTCATCGTTGGCGGGACGATTCGGGACGGCGGCCTGTCGCCTCACATGAACTTCGGCAAACGGGTGGGGATCGCGGCTCCGTGCGTCGACATGGTATTCCCGTCGTTCGACGGCTACTCTCGGTCGAAGGGGCCCGGTACCAGCTTCGCCGCTGCGCTCGTCGCCGGGGCCGCAGCGACCCTCCTGTCTCAGCAGCGCCATCTGACGCCGGCGGATGTCATCACGCGGATGCAAGAGACGTCGGATCTCGCCCCGGACATGGCGAAAGCGATTCGCGGCGGACGCCTGAACATGGCCCGACTCCTTTCGCCATAACGACCCATGGGCGACATGACAATTCTTACGGTTCTTTCGTGGCCGGACGATGATCCGCACTTACAGCGACATTGCGAAGATCCGTTTCTTCAAGAGGGCTTCCCTCACACCCCAAGGCGGTCTGATGCGGTAAGCTGGATTTCCGTGACGGATGCGCGAAAACCGCGCTAGCGGATCTTACAATGTTCTCAAACTGTAAACGCGGCAGCCCACGAACGGGGACAGGCACCGAGCGGCAGGCGTTTTCTCGACGATTCCGAACCCAACCACGCTCGGAGCCAGTCCCCTTTTCAACTACGTTTACAGTTTGAGAATGTACGAATGACGTCGTATAATGCGAAGCGTGCCACTGGCCGGCTGCCGCAGCGAAGGGCGGCGTCGATATCGGACTGACCGAAGTCATTGAAAATCAGTCACTTTGGGAAGGAGTGGACCATGAAGCGAGCAATCTTTTCGGTCATTACTGTCCTCTTCGCGGCGGCCGTGGCCGCCGGCGAACACTCTGCCAGAGCAGCCGCAGAGCCGGAGCACCCAGTCTCGCAGTCTCCCCGGACGATCGCCCTGGATGTCATCATCGGAAAGATCCAGGGCTCCATCACTGCGGAGCAGGCGGCCCAAATGTCAGGCCCTTCCGAGAAAGTCGCGGCCTTTGTCCAGGAGTTGGAATCGAGCGGCCGCATCCGTGTCAGCGACCGCATCCGCCTGGCGACGTTGGAGAACCAGAAGACCCTGGTGCAGGCGGGGAAGACCGTTCCCGTAGCAACCGGCCGGACTTTCAGCCCGGGCCGCGGCGGGCCCCAGACATCGTATCAGCAGCAGAACGTCGGCACACTGATCTCGGTGACGGCTAGGGCCGACGGTGATGCGGTCATGGCCGAGCTCGAGATCGAGAAGTCGCAACTGGAACAACGCACCGGCGACCCGGCGACCGACGAGCCGTTCGTGCTCGCGGCGACGGAAACCATGCAGTCGCGAACGAACGTGCGGATTGGCAATGGGGAGACGCTCCTGGTCAGCACCGACGCCTCGCAGCAGTTCGTGCTCGTCTCGGCGCGATTCGTGGACGGTCCTCCTCGCCGCAAGTCAGAGGAGCCTCCGGGCGCAGGCAAGGCAGCCGCGCAGCCGGCGTCGCCACCGCGAGTGCAGACCGCTCGCCGGCTGCAGTATTCGCCGCTCTTCGGACGTTCCCTGATCGTTGTGGTTCCAGTGTCGCGCGATGCGGTGCTCGCGTACAGCGTGGAAAGCGGGCGGTGGAACAGGCAGGCGATCACACCCGTCGACAACGCGCCGATCGTACCGATCGTGGGCGGAAATGTTGCAGCGGTCGCGGCTGGAAATCGGGTGCTCGCCTTCAGTGGACTCAAGGGAGATTGGGATTGGATCACGGTATCGGACGCTTCCAAGGCGGTACCGGTGGTCGAAGGCGACGCCGTCACACTTCAAGACGGGAGCAGCTTTTACGTGTTCAGCGCCAAGTCGGGAGCATGGACCGGGATTGACCTCCAGACAGGAAAGCTGATCGGCTCGCCTTCGCCGACGGAGACCGAGGAAGTGGACGTTTACGAAGACGTGATTCAGGAACCGGGCGGCCATTGTCAGCATGACCCCAACGGCCAATTTGGGAAGTAAGCGCTCCAATGACAGGAGAACGAGTTCCACATCGCGCGTACACTGCTTAGTGTCGGACTCATGTTGCGACACGGACCAAGGTAGCCCGACGTCGTGAGGCCGCTCAGCCGTTGCACGCATCGACTTGGAACGATTATAAGGCGATCATCATGACCCGCTGGATTCCGTGCATTCTGTGGTCGATGCTGGCTAACCCTTGGCCGGCCTGTCTGCTGGGTGCCGCGGCGATCGTCCAGTCGCCCGGGGAAATACCCATCGCCTGCGACGTGGACGTCGTTGTGGTCGGCGGGACCGGCGGCGCGGTCGAGGCGGCCTGCGAAGCGGCAAGGCGGGGCGCCCGGGTCTTCCTGCTCTCCCCCAGGCCCTATCTTGGCATCGACCTCTGCTCGATGCTACGGCTCTGGCTCGAAGAATCGGAAGATCCGGCGTCGAAACTGGCCACGGCGTGCTTCGGCGAGGAACGTTTTGCCGTGCCGTCGGTCGTCAAGTCCGCAATGGACCGCGCCTTGTTCGAGGCCGGGGTCGCCTACCTGACCGGCTGCTATGCCACGGACGTGCTCTGAGTCAGTATCGGTCAGTATCGGGGTCAGACCGGAACTATACACTTTATGGCTTGCAGGGAAGCGAGAGTCTAGGTAATCTTTAGGTATGCCACGCCCTCCACGCATTGATTTTCCCGACGCCGTCTATCATGTCACGAGCCGCGGCAACGGCCGGGCGGACATTTTCCGCAGCGACGAGGACCGCCGGCGCTTCCTCGCGCAGTTGGCCCACCACCTGTATCATTGCGCCGTGGACCTGTACGCTTTTGTGCTCATGGACAACCATTTCCACGGCTTGGTGCGCACGCCGCGCGCGAACCTCTCGCGCTTCATGCAGCGATTGCTGTCGTCCTACGCCCTGTATGCGCGCTACAAGCACCATCGCCCCGGGCACCTGTTTCAGGGCCGCTTCAAGGCGAAGCTGGTGGAGGATGAGGTCTATCTGCTGGCGGTCACGCGGTACATCCATCTGAATCCCGTGAAGATCGCCGTCTGCCGGCGTCTGAGCGCTTCGGAGCGGCTTGCGCGTTTGGAAGCCTATCCCTGGAGCAGCTATGGAGGCTACGCTGCGGCAAAGAACGCCCTGGAGTTCGTGAACTATGACGTGCTCAGGGAGTATGGCCCCGACATGGCTGCGGCGCGGCGGCACTATCGGGCGTACGTCCATGCCTGTCTGATGGAGGACGACGGGCTGTTGATAGAGGCAATGGCCGCCAACCGCTACGCCATCGGGGGGACGACGTTCATTGAGCGGACTGAGGAGCGGATCGAGCAACGTCGGACCGGCCGCGTGCAAGATGAAGACGTCGATTTGCCGCGGCGCACGGTATCGCTGGAGGAGATTGACGGGGCAGTTGCCCATCATTACCGGGTGGATGCAGTATTGCTCTCGGCGCATGGCCGGAGGGTTGGGAGCGCCAAGTCGGTGGCCGTCGAGTTGGCGGCGCAACTGGCCGACCTGAGCGGGCGCGCGATCGGCGAGCATTATGGGATTTGTGCAAACGCAGTCGTAGCGAATCGACGGCGATTGGCGACGCGGCCCGAGGTGTTGCAAGTCATTGAGACCCTCGGACGAAGGCTACGGAAGCGAAAACTAAAGTAATAAGTTCCGGTCTGACCCTGATAGGCTGACCCTGATAGGCTCTGATAGGCTCTGCTCCAGCCCAAGTACGTCAGCCCGAAATCCGACGAGTGGTGGCACGACCGCAAAGAAGGGGAGACGCTCGACGAACTCCTCCACGGCAAGGCCCGCGCTGAGGCGTTCCTCGATTTTCACGTCAAGCTCAACGACTGGCTCCGCCGCCGCGGCATCACCATGATGATCTATGAAGACATGCTCTCGCCCTACCACAACGGCAAGCGGTTCGATACCTTCAAGGTGATCGACGCCTTTCCCAAGGACATCATCCTCACGCTCTGGAGCAGCGGCAACCCGGACAAGGAGATACGCTACTTTTGCGATCGCGGTTTCCGCGTCTGGCCCAACGCCACCGGCATGATCGCCCTCAGCGACGAATCGAAAGCTCGTGTGATGGGCTTCGGCAAGGGGATCTACTCCTTCGGCAACGACAAGGTACACCTGCTCGATGAGTATTCACCTCTCTGGTCGATGAGTTGCCTGCTCCGCGTGGCCGAAGAAGCATGGAACTTCGCTCGAACCGACAGCCTCGCTCCGGCTCAACTCATCGCCCTGGAGCACCTGCTGGCGATGCGCGCCAACCCGTATGCCGGCGGCCGTGCCGACCCGATCGACCTCGCCGCGGCCATGACGCACAGCTTCAACGCCGTGCTCAAGCAGGCGAAACCGGACGACTATGCCGACCGGGATCGGCCAGTAGACCTCCCCGGCGGTGTGCGAAAGATCGGGCGTGTTCCGACACTTCTTGCCGAGCCTGGCGACCGCGATTGCATTGTCTTGCGGAAAGAGTCGCCGCCGGTCGAGTTGCCCGTGCGGGGCCGGTTCGCCTCACTGCTCTTCCTGCATTCGGCGATCGTCAACGATCCGCACGATAAGAACGTCGCGGGCGTGCGGATTCGCGAGTGGATCTACGGCTGGCCCTGCGGCAACTACGTCGTCCACTACGCCGATGGATCGCAGGCCGTTCTCCCGCTGCGACTGACGATGAACGTCAAACGGTTCGATACGTCCAGCCTCACCCGCGCCGCTCCCGACGTCCGCTACACCTGGCCGCTGGAAGACGCCAACGGCAACGCCGTCCATCTCTTCCAGTGGGAATGGGTGAACCCCAAACCCGACGAGGAGATTGTCCGCATCGTCGCCGAACACGACGATCGCTTGGATGTCTCGCTGCTGTTGTTCGCCGTCACCGGCCGCAGCGTGGCGGAACCGGCTCGCTAAAGAAAAGCTCAAGAATAACTTCCCCGTTTGGGCGTTGGGAATGCGAGCCGGTAGGTAGATGGAACAGGAGAGAACAGAGATAACAAAGAGATCATCTCCGTTGTCTCTGTTGACTCCTGTTCAGTCCACTTCCAAGCAGCCGGGTTGATCGTAGGGCCCTTCCCCCTTTCTCCCCGCCCTGTGAACGGCTACGATGAACCGGAAGTCGCTCTCTTCCGCCAACTATTTTTCAAGGAGACCAAACCATGCGTACGATCCTCAATCTCGCCATCGCGGCGACCATCGCGCTCTCCGCGACGCACAGCGGCACGTTGGCCGGCGAAGTCGGCCAGGGCAAGAGCTATCATGGTCCGACCGGCCTGCAACTCTACAGCCTAAGAGAGAGTTTCCAGACCGACGGCGTCGCGCCCACGCTCGACAAAGTCCAAAAGTGGGGCTTCAAGTATGTCGAGGTGGCCGGAATGTACGGCCTGACGCCGCGCGAGTTCAAGGCCGAACTCGACCGGCGCGGCCTGGTGCCCATCGGCAGCCACTTTCCGTATCAACGCTTGCGCGACGATATCGACGGCGTCATTCGCGATGCCAAGGATCTCGGCCTCCGCTATGTCGGCTGCGCCTGGATCGGCCACAAGCCGCCCTTTGATGAAAAGCAGTGCCGCGAAGCCGCCGCGGTCTTCAACCATGCCGGAAAGGCGCTCGCCGAGGAGGGGATGAAGTTCTACTATCACAACCACGGCTACGAGTTCTACCCGTACCAGGATGGCACGCTCTTCGACCTACTGGTGGCCGAGACCGACCCCAAGTACGTCTGGTTCCAGATAGACGTGCTCTGGACGGTCTTCCCCGGCCAGGATCCGGCGAAGCTGCTTAAGAAATATCCCAATCGCTGGTTGCTCATGCACCTGAAGGATCTGAAAAAGGGCGTTCCCACCGGCAGCCTTGCCGGCAAAACCGACCTGACCAACGACGTAGCGCTCGGCACCGGCCAGGTCGACTGGCCGGCCTTATTCCGCGCCGCTCAAGAAGTCGGGATCGAGTACTATTTCATCGAGGACGAATCACCGACCGTCATCACGCAGATTCCGCAGAGTCTGCGGTTCTTAGAGCAGTTGGAATTCTAACAAAGTACGTCAGGGCTTTTCAGCCTGACTTTGGTGTCCTGACCACCCGGCGGTTCACTTGCCGGCCGTTATCAGGAAGACCGGCAGATGAGCGATTTGGCTGCCCGCGATCGAGCGATCAAGCCGTTCGATCTGACCCAGGCGCCGAGTTTCGTCGTCTTCCAGCGGCAGTCCTCGCAGTAGGCCGAAGCGATCGGGCGACGGCGGTGTCAGCCGCTCGAGGAGATCCACGCGGACGTCGAATCCCACCTCCGAGAGCAGGCCCGGCAGCTTCCGCCCGATGTGCGGATCGCCGCCGGCGCGGGCGACCGCCCGCAGCCAGAGTTCGCGGGTGGCGATCTCGGGCGGATGTTCGATCAGCCCGCCAAAGTCCGGCTCCAACGCGGTCCATACGCCGCCGTGCTGCAAGACCCGGTGGATTTCACGAACTACCGCCGCGACGTCGAGCCAAAGCAAGGCGAACTGGCTGAAGACGAGCTGCATCGACGCGTCGGCGAGCGGCAGCCGCCCGGCGTCTGCGCAGACAAACGTTGCGCCCGGCGCCGCCGACGCCGCTTCGCCCAGTGCCGGCAGACAACGATCCAAAGCGACCACGGCGCCGCCTCCGCGCCGGAGCAGTTCCTCAGTGACGGCGCCGTAGCCGCAGGCGAGATCGAGAATCGGCCCCCGCCGCGCAATTTGCACACGCCGCAGCAGTCTGGCGCGGGCAGGCGACAACCAATCGCTTTGTTGTTCGAGGAGCGCCCGCGATGGCAGGGAGAAGGCGAGCATGGTCACGGGGTCGCCGCTTCAGGAAATCAGTCGGCGTAGGTTCAGGATGAAGCCGGGGAGTATAGGGTCGCCGGAAATGCTATCGGGGTTGTCGAGCCGCTCCACCGGAGCGCCGGGCCGGTAGACGTAGACCATTGCCTTCGCGGGATCGATGAGCCATCCGAGCTGCGCGCCGTTGGCGATGTACTCCCGCATCTTCTCCTGCAAGGGCGGTAGCCGATCCGTCCGAGAGCGAATTTCGACCACGAAATCGGGGCACAGCGGGGGAAAACGCTCGCGCTGGTCTTGAGTTAACGCCTCCCAACGGTCGCGTCTTACCCAAGCCAGGTCGGGCGATCGCTCCGCTCCATTCGGCAAAAGGAATCCTGTCGACGAACTGAAGGCGACTCCCGTGCCGTCCCTCTCCGCCCATTGGAATAGCGACGCCCCTACGCCAAGCTCCCATCGACCTGATTCGCCTCCGGATGGCGGCATCACGAAAATCTCTCCCTTGCTCGTTCGCTCGATGTGGAGGTCACGGTTCAATTGGCAGAACTCGAAGAATTCTTCCTCGGTCGCACACTTTCCGACCGGCCCCAAGTTCACAACGAGGGGCCAACGATTGGCCATCGTCATCAGAGCACCGTCACAATAAAGAGGTTCTTTCACCGATCCTTAGTGTATCTTGGCCGATGCTTCCCCGACAAGTCTCTGTGACCGAGGAGGCCGGCCGAGGCTATTTCCGATACTCATCGGTATACAACCCGATTTGCTCGAGTGGAATCGGCTCCCATCCCATACGTATGGCGGTGGACGGATCGGGCAGGCGGAAGTCGCCTTCGCCGGCGGCGGCAAAGCCGGGATCCTCGTCCGTCGCCAGGTTGGCAAACAAGCGGGCGTAGCCGCGGTCGCGACGGAGGAATTCGCCGCAGCCCAGCGCCACGTTGCGGCCGATGAGGTTGACGTTGAGATCCTCGTTAAGCCGTCCCAACTCGGGATAACACTTCACGTAAAGCTCGCGGTCCACGTCGCTCGCTTCCAGGGCGGCGCCGGTCCGTTCGGTCCACAAGCCTTCGTGCCAAGGGGAGAAACTGATCGCGGCCATGCAGTCGACGAAGAGATTGTTGTCGATCCAGTTGTCTTTTCCACCGTGGATCTGCACGCCGCCGAAGCCGGTTTTGCCCGCCGAACAGCGGTAGAAGACGTTGCCGTAGATCACCTGCCCCGAGATGGCGTCGTCCAGCCGGATGCCCGCCTGGCCGCAAGCCGGCTCTTCAGCGGGGTTGTGCTGATTGCCGATGTGATGCCAGTAGTTGTACCGGAAGACGTTGCCGCGATAGGTGGCGTTTCCGAACATATCGACGCCCCCCTGATCGTCCGACTCCTCGACGGCGTGATGCACTTCGTTGTACTCGACCACGTGGTCGTTGCCCCCCAGCCGAATCGCGCTGGAGTTGATGTCGTGCAAAGCGTTATGGGCGATGCGATTGCCCACGCCGCTCAGCAGCACGGCGGGCGTGTAGGTATGATCGACGCGGGAGAGATCGTGGATATCGCAGTTCTCCACAAAGCAGCCGCCCGGCGTGAGAGTTTTTCGATCGCCGCCGGAAACCGCCAGGCCGCCGCGCCCCATCGAGTAGACGTCGCACGACATGATGCCGTGGCCCCGTCCCTCGACGATCATGCCGTTGCCGCCGAAACGCCGCACGGTGCAGCCCGCCACCAGGCAGTTCTCCCCGCCGCGGATGTGAATCGCATCGACGCAGCCGAGATCCCAGGTGAGCCCCTCGAAGACCACCCCGGAAACCCTGTCGAGATCCAGCACCGGCTGATCCAATGTCGAAATCTCGACCACGGCCCGGGCCGGATCGGAAGGAGGATAGAAGTAAAGGATCCCCGCCGCTCGATCCAAGTACCATTCGCCGACGATATCGATTTCCGAGAGCAGGTTGACGGCATAGTAAGGCGCATCCTTGCGGTAGCCGTAGCGATGGTAGGGCGTGGCCAATGTGATCTCGCGCTGGGCGGGGTCGATCGAGGCAATCCGTTCGTAGGAATCGGCCCAGTCGAAAAACCAATAGCCGTAGAGCATCGCGTCCTTGTCGTCCTTCCATCGCCGCGGCCGGTCGCCTTCGTAGGTGAGCCGGCCGGTCTTGCTCCCGCGGCGGCCGTGGATCTGATGGTCGTCTGCAACGGCGACATCCGCCACGCGGACGAAGCCTTCGTTGGGCCAACGGGCCAACGGCATGGGCCGGCCGTCGAAGAACAGTTCGATCATCGGATAGGTTTTGAAGCCCGAGCCGCTGGCGAACCCACCCAACCGCAGCGGCAGGAGATCCGTCAGGCCGAGCTTCTTCACGTCCAGGGCGACAACCTTCCCGCGTGCTTCTTCAGGCAGCCGGGCCAGAACCGCCGAATCCCGCAGCGGCTGAAAGCCGCTCAAACGGATGCCGCCGCGAAAGACGGGCTTCTCGCCGTCGGCCGCGCGATAAACGACTGGCGCCGTCTCGTTGCCGGAATCCTGCGATTCCAGGGTGAATGTCTGCCGCACCCGGTACTCGCCGCCGTGGATCACCACCTCGGCCCCGCCCGTGAGGCTGCCGGCCGCTTTCAGTCGCCGCAATGCATCGCGAGCTTGTTCGAGGCCGGCGAAAGGCTTCGACGGCGTTCCGTCGCCGCTCTCCGCGCCGTCCGGGGCGACGTGCAAGGTCACCCGGGGTGCGGGCCGCTCGGTCAAACGTGTGCGACCGGCAGCCGGCTCTACCGCGGGCAGCCCGGACTCGATGCGAGCGATCTCGCCCAACCGTTGCTCCGCCTCCCAATTCAGGTGCGGCGGAACGTCCTTCATTCCGGCAAGTTTCGCGTAGGCCGTCTTGGCGCCCGGCCATTCGCGCTCGGTGTAGTAAGTTCGCCCGATCCGCGACTGCGCCAGCCCTCGGACATAAGCCGGAAGGTCGGTTTCTTCGAGGAGTTTTCCGTAGGAGTCACGGGCCGCGCTGAAGTCGCCGGCGAGGAACAGTCCATGCGCGGCGGCCAGCCGCAGATCGATCCTCTCCAACGGTGAAATCTCAGGCAGCGCCAGCAACCGCTCGGCTGCCTTGGGGGAAAGGGCGTGGATCGGCGATTGGCGGAGCACGGTGGTGAGCATCGGCACGGCCAAGGTGCGGTAACGCTCCGGGAGCCCCGGATTGCCCAGCGCCTCAACCAGTTCGCGCCCCGCCGCGCGGTATTTCTTCTCCGCCAGCGACGCGGCCGCCGCCTGCAACTTCGTAACGACGCTCTGAGACGCCGGGGAATCAAAACAGGCGTGGCCAGCGATCTCCTCGGCCGATAGCGCGCGGCCGAACAGCGCGACTTCGTCAACGTCGAGAATTATCGACCCGATGCCGGCATTGGCATAGCCGATGCGGAAGGCCGCTTTCTGTTGCGGCATCGTCAGCACGCCCGGGTGTTCGCCCGAGGCGGCCGGGAGGCCATCGACGAACAGCGTCATTTTTCGGCTGTCCCAGGTGGCGGCCAGGTGACGCCAGGTGCGGTCGGTGACCGCGGTGGACCGAATGCCGACCGCGTTGGAGGGCTGGGGCCGGCCGATCTCGAAGCCAAGCGTTTTCTCGGGGTAGCTGGTCGTGATCCGCCAGCCCTCCCAGTAGCCGTTGCCCAAGGCGAGGAGTGTGCCGTTGGTCGCGCCGTTGTTGCCGCGGAGCGCGCCGAGCCCCTCGACGCGAATCCAGGCTTCGACGGTGAACCCCTTGTCGGAAAGCGCCGGAGACTCGCCGATGAGACAGCCGGCGTCCAGGCGCACGGCCTTCTTGCCGGCCCAACGTCCTTCGACGATTGCCGGCGGCTGGGGCTTGCCGCCTTTCGCCGGGCTGGCCTGGTAGGTCAACTCGCCCTCTTTGCCGGCGAGGTTCGCGATCGGCCGGGACGAGTCGAGCGGGTCGAACGTGTAGAACCGCAGCAACGCAGGCTCCTTAGACACCTCGCGGCAATGCCGCTGCCAGGCTTCGCGGGGCTGAGAAGAACCGGGTTCGCCCGCAGCCGTGCCGATTGAGTTCAGCATACTCAAGGCCAGAATCGCGGAGGCAATACGCGTGGATTTCATGGGATGATCCCTGGCAGGAAAGAGTTACCAATCAGTATCGCGGATGCTCGCTCCCAGTCCGCTGCTACGACATCGTCTGATTCACTCATAGCAGCCTCGCCTGCTCGGAACGGCTCCTGGCGAGAAAATGAAGGTGGGCCAGTCGTTACGGTCGGTGTTCGAGGTCGAATGCCCAGCCACCGCGGCGGTCGCGTCGCCGCGTCAGACGGAATCCCCGCCGGAAAACGTCGGATCGCTGGAAGCCTTCGCTATCCGGCGATATCGTTTCGTAGGCGGACGGTCCGCGCCGCTGAATTCGGAAGACCAACGCTTCACCGCGAGCATCGATCAGCCAGTATTCCGCTACGCCGGCCCGCCAGTACGCCAATGGGAGTCGCACGGTGTCTTTCTTTACCGAGCGGTCGCTGACAATCTCCACAACCAGATCCGGCGCGCCTTCCACCTCCACAAAGCGATCGGCCTCTTCGGTCGCCTTGGGGATCAGTCTGGCTCGCCCGCTCTCGAATGTCGCAAAGGAGATGAAAACCAGATCCGGTTCGGCCGACAGATCTGCGTCGGGGGTGGAGACACGAGTGCGATCCACCCGTAAGTCTCCAAGATCGCCCGCCTTGACCAGATCTCTCAATGCGCCGATCACTTCAACCTTCACCGCCCCGTGCGAATAGTAATCCTCAGGTGACCTATCGACCTCGATGCGACCGGCAAGATAATCGATGCGTCCACGATCGGGGAAATCGTCCGACCGGGCCCAGGCCGAAAACTCGTCCAGCGAACGAACGAACGGGATCTCGAAGTCTTCTTTCAACACGATGGAAGTAGCCATATTCAGCGCCGACCAACTCGATGGCCCGTTGAAAAGGGGAAAGGCACCGAGCGGCAGGCGTTTCCTCGGCAGTTCCGGGCCAAAACCACGCTCGGAGCCAGTCCCCTTTTCAACTCCGTTTACAGTTTGAACAGTTTATTCTAACGCGTTTCGGACGCAATACAACACGCCGGCACTGCGGAGCAGCAGCGAGTCGCCCGCCACCGCCAGCGACGCCATCGTCCTGCCGAAAAGCTGGTTTCGTGCCAATTCGTGGTATTCGCGCCCCGGGCGGATCACGAAGGTCACTGCCTCGTGATTGGTGAAGTAGAGCTTGCCGTCGGCCGCCAACGGACTGGCGGCAAAACTGCCTTCGAGGCGATGCTGCCAGAGGGGTTCGCCGGTTTCGGCATCCAGACAGGTGGCGATGCCGCGCGATGAAACGAAGTAGATTTCATCGCCGACCACGACCGGAGAAGAGATCTCCGGCACCTGTTTGTCGTAGGTCCAAGCGACGTGCGTTGCGGTGACATCGCCCGCGCCGTCGACCCGCAGCGCCCGCAGTTCCGGCTTGGGATAGCCGGTCGACACGTAGATCAACCCTTGCCGGTAGACGGGCCTTGGCACGACGGCGTAGCCGGAGCCCATGTTGACCCGCCATAATTCCTCGCCGTTGTCCGGGTTGTAGGCCGCGGTCCACTGCGCGGCCGGGGCGATGAGTTGGCTGCGGCCGGCTTCGTCGATCAACAGCGGCGTGCTGAACGCGCGGCGCATCTTGCCCTCGGAGGCTGCGATCTGCGGACGCGGCGTTCGCCAGGCGACCTCTGCTGTACGCTTGTCGAGCGCCACCACGAACTGATCGTCTCCTCCGTCGCAGGCCAACACCAGGCGGTCGCCGCAGAGGACGGGCGAACTGCCGGGCCCGGTAATGTCGTCGACGGCGAAACACCGTCTCCACTCGACACGGCCGCTTTCCAAGGCCAGGCAGACGGTTCCCAGCGAGCCAAAGTGAGCATAGAGACGCTCGCCGTCCGTTACCGGCGTGGGCGAGGCATAGCTATTGACGGCATGGATCGGGGCGGGGTCGTCACAGGTCCACAGTTCGATACGTCGGAGGATCTCGCCACTGCCGGCATCCAGTTCAATCGCCAACAGAGTCACCGACGCATCCGCCTGAAATTCGTCTTCGCTGTACCGACTCCCGGCCAACTTCCGCTCGCGGGACGCTTCATCGAGAGCCGTCTGCTCGGTGGCGGTCAGCCAGATGCGATCACCGACGACGATTGGCGATGACCAACCGGCACCGTCGATCGACGACTGCCAGGCGGGGGGGGCGAAGAGGCCGCCCCAAGTCGTCGGCAGGCCGGTCGCTTCGGCGTGCCCGTCGCCGCGAGGGCCGCGAAACTGCGGCCAATCGCCGGAGAATACTGGTTCAGCACACAGGGCGAAGAGGCAAACCGCCGTCAGAATCGGTCGCAAATCGTCTTTCCGGGGGTGTAGTCAGGCTGGAAAGCCTGACGCGCTTAGAGCCTATCCCGAAACCGCGTCGGAAGAAGGGGACAGGCACATTTTGCTCCGAAGACTCCGCAAAATGAGCCAGTCCCCAGCGGTTTTGGGATAGGCACTTTGTCGCCGGGGTAGTATAGCTCGCACTACCCTCGCGTGACCGAAGCCGTATAATGCCATACAGGGTAGCGAGGCTTCCGCAAGCGGCTTCTTCCGTCAGGCAAAGGTTCATCTCATGGCTGATTTACTCATCGTCGACGACGATAAGGACTTCTCGGGCACGTTGCGGATGATGCTCCAGTCGCGAGGGTACAACGTAGAAATGGAGCATGAGACGGAAAACATTCTGCGGAGACTCGATCAACGGTTGCCCGACGCGCTGATCCTCGACGTGATGTTTCCCGAGGATCCCTTTGCGGGCATCGAGTTGGCGAAACAGGTCCGCGGGCGGTACCCGAAACTGCCTATTCTCATGCTAACAGGCGTCGAACAATACTTCTCGCTCGAGGAGGAAGGCCAGGATCCGTCGCACCTGCCGGTGACGGATTTCCTGGCCAAGCCGGTCGACTTTCAGGAGTTTTCCACAAAACTGGATCGATTGCTCGGCCGGCCGACGGTTTACACGGAGCGCACATAGTCGCGGTTTCGCACTGCTTGTGATCGAAGCAGTGCCACGCGACCGTCGCGTTTCACCCGGAATCGTGCAAGGCGGTTTAGCCGGACGCGCAGTCCAACTCGGTCAGTTGGGCGAGGGCTTTTGTCTGTTCGCGTTCCAGATACGAGCGGCCTTGGCGGATTCCGATGTGATCCCAAGGCAGAGAGGCTTCCAACGGATAGGGCCGGTGCAGGATCGGTTCCACGTCGAGCCCAACGTCGTTGAGCGCCTCATGCCACCGCCGGGGCTCGAAGTGCTCGCGCCAGGAATCGAATCGCGCGCCGCGACGCCAGACAAGCTCGATCGCCTCGGCCATTCGCCGGTCGCCGCGCGAGAAGATTCCCTCCAGAAAGCTCGTCTCGACGTCGTGGCATTTGATGTCGATCGAGCGAAGTTGGCGACGCCGCCAGAGGTGGCGGTGCGCCTCGCAGAAATACTCGCGGCGTTGCATCGCGTTCCACTGGTAGGGCGAGTGCGGCTTGGGCACGAAGTTGGAGACGTTGGCCACGACTGTCGCCAGCCGTCCGCTGATCTGCTTGCCCAATCGCGAGATGTGCTCGGCCATGTCGACGATGCCGTCCAGATCGATGGTCCGCTCCCCCGGCAGCCCGCACATGAAGTAGAGCTTGATGCGATTGAAGCCGTTCTCGAAGGCAGCTTTGCACCCTTCGAACAGATCCTCGTTGCGGACCCGCTTGCCGATCTGCCGGCGCATGTCGTCCAGGGCGACCTCGGGCGCCAGCGTCATGCCGGAGCGGCGGTCGGTCCCCAGCGACTCGCCCATGGTCCGCAATTGTTCGTTCACGCGAAGGCTGGGAACGGAGATGGCCACCCCCAGCGGTTGCAGGACTTCCTGCATCTGCCGCAGCAACTCGTCGAAGTGGGGATAGTCGCTGGTGGAAAGCGAGAGAAGCGAGATCTCGTTGTAACCGGTGTTGCGATACGACTCCAGCGCGGCCGCCACCAGCGTCTCCACCTTCCGCAACCGCAACGGACGCTTGATCGTCGTGGCCTGGCAGAAGCGGCATCGCCACGGGCAACCTCGCATGATCTCCATCGAGATGCGGTCATGCACCGCCTCGACGTTTGGCACCACCGGGGAGGTTGGTAGAGCAGTGCCATCGAGATCCTCCACAACCGCCGGCCGTATCAACGGGCTTGCGCCCTGGACCGTCGGCGACGGCGCCGTGGCGCGCCCCTCGGCGTCGAACCGCAGATCATAGCAGGAAGGCACGTAGACGTGCGGAAGACGACGAGCCATTTCGGCGAGCCATGCGGCGCGGTCGCCGCCGCTGGATTTCAATCGCAGCCATTCGTCGCAGACCCGCGGCAGCGACTCCTCGCCGTCGCCGATGACGAACAAGTCAAAGAACGCCGCCAGCGGCTCGGGATTCTGAGCGCAAGGGCCTCCGGCGATGACCAGGGGATGCAACGGCGTACGATCGACGCCGCGCAAGGGAATGCCGCCCAAGTCCAGTATCGTCAGCACATTGACGGCGCCGAGGTCGTACTGAAGCGTGAAGCCGAGGACGTCGAAACAGTCCAGCGGCGTGAATGTCTCCAGGCTGTACAGGGGCAATTCCTGCTGGCGGAGGGCCTGCTCCATGTCCGGCCAGGGGGCAAACACCCGCTCGCAGGCCCAGTCCGGGCGACGATTCATTTCGTGGTAGAGCACCTGTAGGCCGTGGTTGCTCATACCGATGGCATAGGTGTCGGGAAAAGCGAGGCAAAGCTTCCCACGCACCCGTGAGTGGTCTTTGACGACAGCGTTGAGTTCTGCCCCCACGTATTGTCCGGGAGTCTTCACCCGCGGCAGGATCCGGCGCGTGACAAGGTCTTTCAGTGATCGGTTGGGCACGGCGAAAAGGTCGTAGAATGAGAAGAAGCGGGACAAACGGACAAAGCAGCCCGGCTGCTGCGAGCAGCCGGGCTACTCCGATTCAAGCATTATCGCAGGGCCGGTCCGAAGCGTGTAGGGGACCGCTTTGTTTTGGGGCCGGGGCGGGGCCGTGCTAGGATTGAATATCGTGATACCTGAGCATCGGCGAGAAGATTCGTGGCGTGCGAGGGAGTCGATACCCAGTTGAGACACTTCGCGTCAGCGGGGATCACCGGTTATGACATACCCGATTTTCAACCATCCATACTGCTTTCTCTTGCCCGCCATGCTGTTGGCGTTGTCGGCGACGGTGGCCTGCCACGGGCAGACCCGCGAGGAACTCGAGCAGGCTTGTAATCGCATGGTCGACGAGGAGATCGTGGCGGCGGGCGTGACGAACCCTCGCGTCATCCAGGCGATGCGAATCACCCCGCGGCATGAGTTCGTTGCCCTGGCCCAGCGGAAGCTCGCCTACTACGACATGGCCCTGCCGATTGGCAACGGCCAGACGATATCCCCGCCTTTCGTGGTGGCGTATATGACCGAACAGATCGATCCGCAGCCGAGCGACGTCGTATTGGAGATCGGTACCGGAAGCGGCTACCAGGCGGCCGTATTGAGTCCCTTGGTCCGTGAAGTATACAGCATCGAGATCGTCGAACCTCTGGGGCGCAAAGCCGCCGCTGCTCTGCGAAATCTCGGCTACGACAACGTACACACCAAGGTTGGCGACGGCTATCAAGGCTGGCCCGAACACGCGCCGTTCGACAAGATCATCGTGACTTGTTCGCCCGAGCAGATCCCGCCGGCGCTGGTTGCTCAGCTCCGCGACGGGGGCCGCATGGTCGTTCCAGTCGGCGAGCGTTATCAACAGAACCTCTACTTGCTGAAGAAGGTCGGCGGGAAGATGGAGTTCGAGGCGCTGCGGCCTACGCTTTTTGTGCCGATGACGGGCCGAGCGGAGGACAATCGGCGAATCCTGCCCGATCCGGAAAACCCTACGATCCACAACGGCGATTTCGAGCAACTCGTGGGCGAGGCCGCCCAACCGTCCGCCTGGTACTATCAGCGTCAGGCCGAGTTGATGTCCGGGGATGGGGCCCCGTCGGGGAACAATTATCTGCTGTTTTCCAATTCCCAGCCGGGAAGGGGCGCGCAGGCGCTGCAGGGGATGGCGGTGGATGGCCGCAAAGTGCGCAACCTCAAGGTCAGCCTCTTTGTCCGTGGCGAAGAACTCTCTGCGGGGCAGAACCTTCGCCAGCAGCCGATGCTGGCGATTACCTTCTACGACGACCGCCGGGCCACGGCCGGGCAAGGGAGCGTGGGGCCTTGGCGGGGGACTTTCGATTGGCGGCAGCAGACGGCCTTGATCCCGGTGCCGCCACGCGCCCGCGAGGCGATCGTGCGGATAGGCCTGCTCGGCGCTACCGGGAAGCTCTCGCTCGACCAGATCGAAATCGGCCCGTCGGAGCCATAGAGTTTCCGGGGTCGCGAAACGGTTCCCGAGCAACCTCGTAGCCGGGGCGCATGCCGATATTGATCAGCAGTCCCAGCAGCAGTCCGTGAGAAACCAGCCCCGACCCGCCGTAGCTCACCAGCGGCAAGGATAGGCCCGTGATCGGCAAGAGGCCGACATTCATGCCGGTGTTGATCAACACCTGGACCCCGACCAACGACGATAGGCCCACGGCGGTGAGGCGCCCGAAGGGTTCGCTCGTGGCGGCGGCAATCTCCAGACCTTGCCAAACCATCGCGGCGTACAATCCCAGCACCAGTGCCACGCCGGGCAGTCCTAGCCGCTCCTTGAGAACGCAGAAGATGAAATCGCTGCGCGCTTCCGGCAGATGGTAGGCGGCCGAATCCTCCACGGCGGGACCGGCCAGAAGACTCCCCCAGAATCCGCCTAACGCCAGCACCTGCTTCGCTTGCCGCAAGTGGTAACCGTCGCCTGTGGCGGCTTCAGCGGGGCCGGCCTGCTCGAAAAGGGACGTGACTCGCGACTGTTGTTCCAAACTCATCTGGCTCCAGAGAACCGGCATGGCAACCAAACCCGCCAGCGCTAGCGCCAGAAATTGGGACCGTCTCAGCCCGGCGGCGACGAGCATCATCAGCACGACCGGGAGGAACACCAGTGCCGTGCCCAGGTCCGGCTCGCGGAGAATCAACAAAACGGGCGCCATCGTCAGGCCAATCGGTGCCATCAACGCGGCCGCACCCGTCCAAACGGGCCGATTCATCAGCGACCTCGCCACGACGAGCACACAGGCCACCTTGGCCAGTTCCGACGGCTGAAAACCCAGCGGCCCGATCCGCAGCCATCGCCGCGAGCCGTTGATGGGCGGAAAGAGGTAGACCAGCAACAACAGCACGATCGCCAGCAGAAAGAGCGCGAAACTCCAGCGGCCCAGCTTTCGATAGTTGGGGACGGAGACCATTGCGCAGACCAGCGCCGCCAGCACCGCCCAAACGATCTGCTGACGCAGGTACCTGCCACTGCCCCCGCTCAACTCCTCGCAACGGGCGATTCCCAGGCAGCCCAAGGCAACCAGGGCCGCGGCAGCGCCGACAATCAGCCACGGTCCTCGCCGCATGGAAGCTATCTCCAAAAAAGTCGCCGGTACGTTCCGCTTGCCGGGCGGAACCTTGCAAGAGGTCTCGCTTGGCCGGTCGCCGCAGGCCCAAGAGATCCCGCTCGGCAAATGGGGTCTGACATAACCCGACTTGCTCCACCAAAGCTCCACCAGGCTTCGCCACATCGCCACTATCACCCCTCAACTGAGGGCGCTATTATACGGTATGGTTCCCCTTGAATCGAGACGAGCCAAAAAATCGTTCGTGTCAGGGTTCGGCGTGTGCTAGGGTTGGTATATTCGGCGGGCATGGTTGGCCGGCGGGGGCCGTCTAATCACCATGCTGTCGACAGCGTCGTTGTGGGATTACGTATTTGGGAGACCGCCGCAGTGATCGCAGAAGCGATCACCGAGCGGCCTCCCTTGGCAAACCGCTGCTAAAAGGGAGCAAAACATGAATCGACACAGTTGGAAGTACCTCGTTGTTGCCCTGGTGATCTGCGGAGCGGTTCTCGCGGGAGGCAATCAAGCCCAGGCCACTTGGTGGCGTCACTGCGGAAACTGGGGGTGGGGATGGGGCTATGGAAGCTATTGCGGGTACGGGTGGGGATATGGCAGTTCCTGCTATGGCGGCTGGCGCGGGTGCTATTCGGGATGCTACGGCAGCTACGGCACTCTGTGGGGCTGCGGCTTGTACGGACACTGCCGTTACTACTCCCCATGC
Organism: Rhodopirellula sp.; assembly: GCA_012728855.1. Taxonomy (GTDB): domain Bacteria; phylum Planctomycetota; class Planctomycetia; order Pirellulales; family Thermoguttaceae; genus JABWBD01. The sequence continues at coordinate 19,902 of JAAYEH010000035.1, forward strand.
TGGGGCTGCTATGACAGTTGCGGCTGCGACGGCGTGGTGGTTTCCTCGGGCACGGTTCTGCCGGGCGCGGTGATCGATAGCGGTGTGGCCCCGACGCCGGCGCCCCCTGCGGTGCCGACGCAGGAACCGGATCTGCCAGCACCGAGCATGCCGGCTCCTCCTACACCTGCACCCCCGACCCCTGCACCGAGCGCCCCGCCCGCGCCGGCAACCGGCACGAGCACCGACTTCTTCCCCAATCGCAGCACCAGCGGACTGCTGACGATCTGGGTTCCGGCTGATGCCACGGTGACGATCAACGGCTTGCAGACCAAAAGCGAGGGAAGCAAGCGGGAGTACGTTTCGTTCGGTCTGGTGCCCGGCCTGAGCTACAAGTACGTCGTCCGCGCGGAGATCATGCGCGACGGTGAGCCGATCGAGGAAACCAAGGAAGTCACGCTCACCGCGGGTGCCACCAGCGGCGTGGCCTTCGGCTTCAACGCCGGGCCGACCGAACAGATCGCCCGAAGCTTCTAGGGACAAACCTTCGTAGGTTCCGCTTGCCGAGCGGAACCTTGCCGCACGGGTTCTGTTCGGTAAGCAGACCCTGGCGGGTACGAACCCCGCTGTCTCTTCCTGGGAATCGCGGGTGACGGAATAACCAGCAGCCCGGCTTCTCGCCGCAGCCGGGCTGCTCAATTCGCTCCAAGTCATTTCCGAGTTGACTTGATTTCGCGGATGTGCTCGCCGATCCAGTGCTCGAGTTCTTCCCAATCGACCGGCGGGAGCGTCGAGAGGTCGGGTCGGAGCCGCCTCGCCCCCTTGACATAAACATGCACCAGCTCGTCGGCTGGTTTCTCCGTGTTCCAATGCACCAGAATGCGAATGCAACCCTGGAGGGAATCGGGCACGGTCAACTCGTAGCCGCACAACAGCGCCACGTTCAACCAGCCCAATTGCCTGGCAGCCAGGGCCGGAAACTCGGCGTCCAGATCCTTGGTCGTGGTGAAAATGGCGCTGGCCACATCTTCCGTTTCGATCTCGTTTAAGCGAATCATCAGCGCGAGCAACTCGCGCGTCCCCTTCAGAATCGCTTCACTGGTGTTGGCATCGACGGTGGTTGCGCCTCGCACTCCCCGGCACGGCATGAATTCTTCTCCCTCACTTTTATGGTTGGATCAGCGCCTGCGAGCGGGCGATGCCGGCCGGACCACGACGGGTTCCTCACGGCGATGCGGTGTCGCCGGCAAGGGCCGCCCCAGGTCCATGTCTTCGCCGAAATAACATTGCCTTGCCTCCGGATTGCTCAATACCTCTTCCGGCGGGCCGTGGCAGAGAACCTTGCCAGCGCGAATCACATAACTGCGATCGGTAATCTGAAGTGTCTCTCGCACCTGGTGGTCGGTGATCAGGATGGCGATTCCCTCCTCTCGCAAGTTCCGGATAATCGCCTGGATGTTATCGATCGTCACCGGATCGATCCCGGTAAAGGGCTCATCGAGCAAAATGATCCGCGGGTCGGAAACCAGTGAACGCGCGATCTCCAACCGCCGCCGCTCGCCCCCGGAAAGCGACAGCGCCAACGACTTCCGTAAGTGTGCGATGTTGAACTGCTCGAGCAGGGTGTCGCAGCGATGCCGGCGGGCCTTGCGATCCATTCCCAACAGTTCCATCACGCCTAACAGGTTGTCCTGAACGGAGAGCTTCCGAAACACGCTCGATTCCTGAGCGAGGTAGCCCATTCCTCCTTCGCGGGCACGGCGATACATCGGCCAGTTGGTCACATCGATGTCGTTGAGCAACACGGTGCCGGCGGCCGGCTCGATCATACCACAAGTCATGCGAAAGCTCGTCGTCTTGCCGGCCCCGTTCGGGCCCAGCAATCCGACGATCTCTCCCCGATGGACCACGAAGTCGACTCCGTCCACGACGCGGCGACTGCCATAAGCCTTCACCAGCCCTCGAACGTCCAAAATAGGCATGGAGTTCCTTCTCCTTTCCCGCTTCCCTAACGCACGAAACCCATTCGCGCCAGGTTGGGGAAGAACGGAAACCAGATGCGGGTACCGGAAATCCGGTTCCAGGAATGCGGCCAATAAATGTAGAGCGCCTTGCCGATCAACAGGTCGCGCTTCACGAAGAACTCATCCTCATCCCACAAGCGGCTGTCTTTGCTCGCCGCGCTGTTGTCGCCCAGCATCAGGAACTGGTCCTTCTGCAAGGGAAACTCCACCTCGCGAAGCGTGCGAAACACTTCCCATTGACTCGGATCGGAGAGAAAGTGATCGATCCGCTCGGGTGTCATCGGCTGGTAGGGCGGGCCGAAGGGATTGAAGTCGGCGATGATCCCGGCTGAGCCACCGCCCGCTTGCACGGCGATGTAATAGAGATCCCGCCGCAATTTCAGGTGGCTGAACTTCACGGCGGCGCCGTGGCTGGCCAGGCGGGCCGGCTGCAAATCCTCGGCGGTAGGAACCGTGTTGTCCAAGCGCGGATACGTCGTTTCCCGGTCGAATTCGACCAGGCCCTTGTTCACCCAGAGGAGCAACTGATCGTCGACATTGGCGAACCGCAGGTGGTAGCCGCCCGGCCCCAAAACTTTTGTCTTGGCCGTGGGGCGGAAATCCTCCATCCCGTCGATCGACAGTGTTGCCGTGCCGGTTGCCACCTCGATACGGCATTGGAAATGGCGGCCTCCTTCGATCAATTCGAGGATCAGTTCACCGGAGTCGCTCTCCACGTCCGCTACCGCCTCGACCACGAGGTCGCCGACCCAGTGCAAGCCCAGTGCGTGAGCGCCTGGAGCGAGATAGGCGCTGTCGGCGTCGACGCCTGAGTTGTAGGCGGAGAAATCGGTGATCAGTTGGGGCCGAATCGCATCGGGTTGGATCCCGCCGCCGGCGAGCAGTTGCTGCCAGTCTTGGTACGAGGGGACGGAATGCCGGTACGAGAGCCAGGCTTCCTCCTGCGTCGATCCGTCCGTGCGGAATGTACGGTGATCGTCCGAAACGGTCCAAGGTCCGGAGTCCGCCGCGGCGGGCAGCGGGTTCCAACGAGAAGGCCAGCCTTGTCGATAAAGCTCCGGCGCCAGGTAATCATTGTCGTGGACCGGTTGCAGCATGGCCTCGATCTTGGCGGGCGGTTTCCTCGCGATCGTAAAATCCTCCGCCCCCTTGGCTTTCGTAAAAATATCGCCGTGGCTGATCTTGATCGTCTCCTCGGGCAGCCCCACCAGGCGTTTGATGAAATTCGTCTCGGCGCCGCCCGGGTACTTGAAAACCGCCACGTCCCACCGTTCCGGCTCGTTGAAGTCGTACGGGAACTTGCCCACCAGGATCCGATCGCCCTTGTACGACGGATACGACTCGTGCTGCGGATTGTCGGGCCCCAGATACATCGTGTAGCGGCAGTTGGGACAGGTGCCGGCGACCACGCGGACCGGATGGTTGCCGTTCATCACCGCTTCGCCCGTCTCGGAGTTCACCTCTTCACTGGCGCTGATCCGGTAGGCGAAGCCGCACTGCGGGCAAACCACGTCTTTGTGACGGCCCATTAACGTGGGCGCCATCGAGCCTGTGGGGATGACGAAAGCCTCCGCCTCGAAGGTGCGAAACAAAAACGCCAGCACGAACGCGATCACGATCGACTCGACGATTTCCCGAAAAGCTCCGTCGGAACTCGAGCGTTTTTGAGACTCGTCCGTAGCCGGCGCTGCCTCCTGGCGCCGCCGCTGCTTGGAACCGGAACCCGACGTCGCCGTGCCGCGCGCCGGGGAACTCGACTTGGATTTGAGCATTGCGAAACCTATGAAAACGGCCTCATCACGCGGCAGCCGCGCGCGAGGGAAGAGAAAAAACAACGACCGGCCGGGACGCGAAAAACCAGGCAGCCCGGTTGCTGCCCATCGGTCTCAGGCGGCGCCAACGCTTCGGCCGGTGGCAACAAGCAAGCTACCCTTTTTGCCAGGCGTTTGGAAAAAGCTCCAGATACTCATTCTATCCTACTGCTACAGAGGGTGCATCCCCCGGTTTCCAAGCGGCTTGGAAGTATACCGGATCCAATCGATACGAGGAACTTCAAACGGTCATCCCCTCGGTCGGTCGGGCTTTGCGGTTCAATCTGGAGCAGATCGAGGAATCCCGCTAGAATCGCCGCCGCGGGGCTTAGTAGGTTCCACTTGCCGAGCGGAACCCTTGCGACACGAACCCGCTCGGCAAGCGGGATCTACGGCTACCTCGGAATCCTGCCGACTTGCCGAAACCCAGATCCATTCGGTTCCGCCCGATGTGGGGAGACGCTAGCAATGACTGTTCACGGACGAACTGTCGAGCCCCTGTGGTTTGCCATCCTGCCCGTTGTCCTGGCCGTACTGAGCGGCGCCGGTTCGATCTCCGGCCGCCCTGGACTGCTCCGCGCCGAGACGCCCGACAAGATGGCTACGGAGATCATGCGGTCCGATGCGAGGCTGCTTGATGTGGCTTTCGTGTCTCCCCAAAAGGGTTGGGTGGTGGGCGATCGCGGCGTGATCTGGCACACGACCGATGGCGGACAGCGGTGGCAATTGCAGGAATCGGGTGTGGGCTCTTCTCTGGAGTCGGTCTTTTTTCTCGACGAGCAAACGGGTTGGGTGGCCGGCGGCTTCACTCACCCCTATACCCACACCGGTGCCGGTATCGTTCTCAGCACGCGCGACGGGGGGCAGCACTGGATTCGCGATTCCAAGACCCTCCTTCCCGCACTGAAGAAGATCCGGTTCTTCGATGAAAAGAGCGGCTGGGCCGCCGGTTCGGCGTCGGCGATGTACCCAAGCGGGGTCTTCCAGACCGATAGCGGCGGCCGAAGCTGGAGCCCGTTGATCGGTGCAAAGCCACAAGGTTGGGCGGCGGCCGATCTGATCGACCCGCATACTGGTGCCGTGGCGGGGCTTGACGGCGCAGCGGCAATCGTTCGCCGCGGCAGCATCTCGCCCTGTCAATCCCCCTCTTTTGGTCTGCGCGGAGTGCATGATTTGCGTCTTGTGCCTCCCGTTTATGGAATGCTGGTCGGACAAGGGGGTCTGATTATGGTTACCCCGGACCTTGGCATGACTTGGCAGTCGCCCTCCGGCGAGTTGCCTTTCGGTTTGGCCGGACAGTTCGATTTGCGTGCCTTGGAGATCCGCGGCACCCAATGTTGGGTGGCGGGATCACCGGGTACGCGCATCTTTCATACACCCGACGCGGGCCGCACCTGGCAGGCGGCGGCGACCGGACAGAACTTGCCGATCCAGTCCATCACGTTCGTCGACCAGCAGCATGGATGGGCCGTCGGACAGCTTGGCACGATCCTGGCCAGCGTGGATGGCGGTCAGACCTGGACTCGCCAGCGGTCGGGCGGCACCCGCGCGGCGCTGCTCGGCCTCTTCAGCCGTCCCGAAGATATTCCCCTGGAACTGTTCGCCCGACTTTCCGGCGATGAAGGATACCTTGGCGTGGTCGAGGTGCTTAATCGCCAGGATCTGGAAAGCCCGTCGCGAAGCGATGTCCGGTCGGCCGACCGTGCCCACGAGGCGGTGGTCGGCGTGGGCGGTTCGGCCGTGGAAACTGCCTGGCGTTTCCCGCTCCGGCAGCCAGGACTGAAATTGAGCTTCGACCAGGTGGTTGCAAGCTGGGACCGGGCGAACGACGGTCGCGGCCGGCAGGAACTGGAAGCCCATCTGGTGCGACAAATTCGCCTCTGGCGGCCCGAAGTGATCGTCACCCACGACACCGATCCGCAAGCCGAGGACGCGGCGGGTCGGCTCATCGGCCAACTCGTGCTTCGCGCCGCACGCCAGGCGGCCGATCCAACCGCCCATGCCGAGCAGATCAGCCGGATGGGACTGGAACCTTGGCAGTCGAAGAAGGTTTATGTCGCCTTGCCGCCCGGCGCGCACGGCTCGACCGATCTGCCCACCACGCAACTGGCCATGCGGCTGGGTTGCTCGTTGGCCGACGCGGTTTGCACTCCTCGCGCCCTGCTGGAAAGCGGCTTTCGGTCGTCGCCGGACACGCTGGCTTTCCATCTCGTCGATAACGCACTAAAGCAGGAAGACGATCGCGACGACTTCTTCCGCGCGATCCCCTTGCAGCCGGGAGGCGAGGCGAGACGCCTGCTGACGGATCCGGGGCCCGAGACGATCCGGCAGGTCCGGGAAATCGCCGAGAAGAAACGGAACAGCCGAGCCATCCTCGACCGCGCCGAACAGAATCCTCAAGGTGGACTCGGACTGCTCGCCCAGACCACCGAATTGACAAGCGGTCTGGATCCCGACAACTCCGCCCAGGTTCTGCACCACATGGCGAGCCGCTATTTCCAAACCGGCCAGTGGTCGATGGCGGCCGAGACCTACGAGGCGCTGGTCGAACGCCATCCCGATCACCGTCTGACGACCTCCGCGCTCTGTTGGCTCTTGCCGTTCTATGCCAGCGGCGAAGCGGCGTGGCGGGTCAACGGTTCGCAACGGATGACGGTCCGCCAGGTCTCCGCGCCGGGGATCGATCCCTCGCGGCAGGAAGATCGCGCCCAGCGCGCGGCCGGTCTTGCTGAGCGGATCCAACGGACGCGTCCGGAACTCTATGCCAACCCGACGTTGGGCTTTCCCATCGCCGTCGTCGACCGCCGTCGCGGTTTTCCACGGAATGCGGAGCGATTCTATATGGCGCTCGGTCGCGGCGCGGCGCGCGGCCCGTGGTGGGCCTGCGCCGAGGGAGAACAGTGGCTTGCCAATCCCAAGGGCCAGCCGCCCAAGCCGCTGCTCGACTGCGCGGCCTCACCGCTGAAGCCTCGCCTGGACGGACGTCTCGACGACCCGGTCTGGCAGCGGGCTCGCCCGGCGGACCTCCGCAGCGCCCAGCAGGACGATGCCGACTGGCCCGCCTCGGTGATGCTGGCCTACGACGATCAGTTCTTCTATATCGGCATCCGCTGCCGCCGCGCCGCCGGCGTCGACTACGAACCGGGCGGCGGCTCCAGGCCGCGCGACGCCGATCTCTCCGCCCACGACCGCGTCGACGTTCTGTTGGACATCGACCGCGACTACGTCACCCACTACCGCCTCACCATCGACCACCGCGGTTGGACCGGCGAAGCCTGCTGGGGCGACAGCAGTTGGGATCCGACCTGGTTCGTCGCATCGGCCGAAGATGCCGAAGCGTGGACGGCGGAAGCCGCCATCCCCTTGGACCAACTCACCGGCGAGTACCCGCACCCGAACTCCGCATGGGCAATCGGCATTCAACGGACGATTCCCGCCGCCGGTTTCCAGTCCTGGAACACGCCGGCCGTTGTGGAAGGAATGCCGGAGGGATTCGGCTACCTTCTGTTCAAGTGAATCGTCGATTGCCGTCAACTTGCTTTGCTGCAGGCAAGGCTTGCAGGCCCTGATAAAACGAGGACGGGCACCCTCGCCTTGCTTTGCTCTCGCACGTTCTTGACAATGGCGGGGAGGCTGTCCCCATTTTGTTACGGCCTCGGAGTCCCAATTCCAGGGGCGAGACCGATGAAAGTCTTGTTTTGCGTCGTGGCGGGTGCGTTATTGGTCCTTGCGCCTTGCGAACCGGCTCGCACCGCGGAAGGAAACCTCTATGCCGAGGGCAAGATCGTCCTGATGGTTCCCGAAGCGCCGGAACCGCTGGAGGAATTTGCCATTGCCGAATTGACCGAACATATCCGGCAGGTGACCGGAAGTTCTCCGGAGAGGACGCACGGCGACGTAGTGACCACCGGAAACTGCATGATCATCGGGCAAGTCCGGACCAGTCCGGTCCTGCGGACGCTGGCTCAAGAGTCTTTCTTCGAAACCGAGCAGGGTCAGCAAGGATATTCGCTGAAGATCGACCGCAATCCCTGCGATGAGCGGGGCAGATCGTGGTTGGCGGCGCTTTGCGGAGCCGATCCGCAGGGTGTGCTCTACGCCGTCCGGGATTTCTCGCACTATCACTTCTACCAGGACAACTCGCGAGTGGTCCTCAAGCCGGCAACGGCCCGATTGGCCCCGCGGCTGAAACTCCGCGGCCTCTCGGAATCCGGCTGCAACTTCTTCTCGGCGAAGAATCCCCATGAAGACTTCATGCATACGGTGAAGTTCAACTATTTCAGCGAGGACGTTGTCTTCGACAAGCAGTATTACGTGGATTGGTTGAGCGAGTGGAAGATCAACTTCATCTCGCTTCTATGGTGCAACAGCCCGGCGTACGATGAGGCGCGGCGGGAACTTGTCCAATATGCCCATGCGAGGGGAATCCAAGTGCTGGGGTTTTATGTCCCCTATCGTCCTTCGCACGAAAAACCGCCGGCTTCCATCAGCAACGTGGAGCCGATGCTGGAGCACGGCGACTGCCCGCGCGATCCGAAGGTTCGCCAGTGGTATTTCGATCGGCTGACGCAACTGGTCACCCAGGAGCCGAAGCCCGATATGATTCAGATCGAGTCGCCCTACCACGACGGCGTCTATTGCCAGTGCCCCGTTTGCCAAGGAACCAAGAACCCCTATCCCGAAGACCGGCTCCTGGAAGAGATGGTCGCGGTGGTCCGTCAACACCGGCCGGACATTCCGATTGTGCGGGGAATGAACCGCCCTGTGCCTGACGAGGCGGCCGCCAGGCGACTTGCCCAACAACTCAAGAAGTTGGAGGGACCGAACGACTGGCACATCAACACCTGCCGTGACCGCGAGCACGCCCGCCGCTGGCACGATCTTGGCCCCAAGTTCGCCGGATATCTGAGACTGTACCGCACGGCGTTGAAAGGAACCGACGCCGTATCTGAAATCAACTTCCTCTTCGACGTATTCCACACCAGCGCCGAACGGGACATCGTTGCCCATCAGTTCTGTTATCGTTTCTACGGCGGGCGATTCGGGAGTTTTCCCGTGGAGAGCGACAACCAGATGCGCGAGCGATACCCGGATCGAAAGGGGCCCTTTTCGCTGGCGTTGGCGGCGGAAGCGGCGTTCGATCCCTTCGTCGAGGGCCCGGCGCGCGCGGAGAAGGTTCGGCGGATCCATGCCCTCTCGATCCCGGACTATCCTCCCGGTCGGCTACTGACCGACAAGGATCTGGAATCGCTTGCTCGCCACCCGAAGCCTCCCGCCTTATCGGAACCCACCACAGAAGACCCGGCCGCTCATCCGCCGCAAAGCAAGCTCTTTCGTTATCAGTGGGGGATTAAGGAACCCGGGTTTCTGATGGGGCAGATTTGCGCCGACCTGGACAACGATGGCCGGCGGGAGATCTTCTACTCGTCGCGAGGCACGAAGAGGACGTCGCTGTTGAACTCGGCCGATGGAAAGCCGCAGTGGACGGTGACCATTCCGGGCGATCACCAGTCGGCCTGCGCTTACGATCTGGACGGCGACGGGACGTACGAAATCATCTACACCACGGCGGCCCCGGGCAGAATCCATGTCCTTGATGCGGGGACCGGGAAGACTGTCGCGCAATGGGAAACCGACGATTCCAAACTGGGCAATTCGCCGGTGATCTTCGACGGCGACGGCGACGGAGTGTTCGACGGCTACTTCGGCTCGCGAAACAAGTATCTGCTCCGTATGAACATGCGCAATTTGGTCCCAATCCAAATGCGAACCGGCTGGTCGCAATGCGGCTGTCACACTAGCGCCATGGACGTCGACGGGGACGGTCGCTGGGATCTTTTTGCCGGCAGCGGAGACGATCAGCGCCGCAATGGAACGCTTCATCGCCTCGATCCGGAAACGCTGGAGACGGTCTGGTCCTACGCAACCGACGACAATGCGTCGAGCGCCGATCCCGTCCTGGCCGACATCGACGGGGACGGCAAGGTCGAGATCATCAAGTCGGTCGACAACTATGCGGGAGACGACGCGCACGACGCCGTCTTTGCCTTCCGGACCGATGGAACGCTGCTCTGGAAAACCGAAGGGTTCTCCGGGGAAGACTCCCCCAACGTCGCCGACCTGAACGGCGACGGAAAGGTGGAAATCGTCGGCATGACCTTCGGCGGGGAAGTCTACTGCCTCGATTACCAAGGGCGGATTCGCTGGCGGAAGGATCTTCGCCCCGAGTTGGACAATTCAGCGCACGCCTACATGACGCCCATCCTCTGTGACCTCAATGGCGACAAGCACCTGGAAATCCTCGCCATGACCAACGGAGGTTATTTCGATGCCGAGTCGGCACAAGGGGCCAACGCAGTCGTGGTCGCCTTGTCGGCGAATGGGGACGTAATCGACCGCTTCGACCTGGGAAGCCCGCGATTCTGGGGTTTTGCCTTCGTATCGAACGTCGACGACGATCCCTATTTGGAACTGATAGCCTGCGGCAGCGGGGGCTTAGACGTGATCGAGACGCGGGGCTACGGCCCCGCCACCGAGCACTTCCAGCGCCGCCGAAGTTACCAGCGGCTGAATGTTCTTCCCTGGGCTTATGAGGACTCGTATTTCATCTACCGTGGCGACAAGGCGCAAGTCGAGAACCTTGCCGATAGTCTCGTGCTGGCCAAGAGAATCGAGGGGTATCGGTCGAGTGGGAAGTTTACCACCGAGTTGTTTAGCCTCCCGCCGGCTTGCCAATTCACGTCCATTGAGTACGCCGCCGGCGTTCCAGAGAGCACGCAGTTGCGGGTCAACATTGTAGGGCAGTCGGGCCGTGCGGTTGCCGGCAATGTCGCGAACGGAACCTCGCTGAAGCTCAGCGAGCCAGTTCGGCTTGAATTCGTGTTCGGCACGGCAAACCCGGCGGTCTCGCCCAGGCTCAATTCGTATCGGCTGTCGTTCGATGTGATGAATTGACATCGAGCGTTTGCCTCGGCGGACTTCATGCCGGCATCATGCAGCTTTGCTACCGGAAGTCACAAGCTATAGTGCCCCCCATTGTTCAGTTGTTCAACGCAACATCCATCTCGAAAAGCACTTCCGGCAATTCAGCTAGCCGGGTTCTGGCTCGGTTCAGAAGACGGGGGCTGGCTCCGAGACAAACATTTGCAGGACACGCACAATCGGCGTCCTGGCGAGGTGCCTGTCCCCGTTTTGCTAGGGCCTCTAAGCCAGCAGTGCCGCGATAGGGCACATGGCTCCTTCACTTGCCGCAGTAATCGATCGTTCTGGCGATCTCGCTCTTCAAGTCCTGTCGGCGGACAATGCGATCGACGAAACCGTGTTCGAGAAGAAACTCGCTGGTCTGGAACCCCTTGGGCAATTCGATGCGGATGGTGGCCTTGATTGTCCGCGGACCGGCGAAACCGATCAGCGCCTTCGGTTCGGCGAAGACCAGATCGCCCAACGAGGCGAAACTGGCCGCCACGCCGCCCATCGTCGGGTTGGTGAGCACGGAAATGAACAGTCCGCCCGCCGTGTCGAACCGCGCCAGAGCGGCCGAGACCTTGGCCATTTGCATCAGCGAGAGCATGCCTTCATGCATTCTCGCCCCGCCCCCGGAGCCGGAGACGATAATCAAGGGGAGCTGCTGTTCGGTCGCGCGTTCGATCAGCCGGGTCAACTTCTCGCCGACCACCGAACCCATGCTCCCCATGATGAACGACGAGTCGGTTACGCCGAAGGCCACTCGCCGAGCGCGGATCATGCCCGTACCCACGACCGCGGCATCGTTCAGACCGGTTCGCGCCTGCTCGGTTTTGATCCGTTCGCGGTAGGGTTTGCTGCCGTCGACGAAGTCCAGCGGATCGGCCGGCTGCAGGTCGCTGTCCCACTGTTCGAAAGTGCCTTCGTCGAGCACCTGGCGAATCCGTTCGGGCGCGGAGACGTACCAGTGATAGTCGCACTCGGGACAAACGCCCATCCGCTTCTCGGCCTCTTTGCGAAAAATCGTCTGCTCGCAGCCGGGACAGCGCATCCAGAGCCCTTCGGGCACGCCCCGTTTCGGCCTCTTGATCATGTTGCGCCATGTGCTGGAATCGGGGCGATCCGAAGCCATCGTACACTCCTTGTCGGTGTGATCGTAACCGTTCACGCGCGCGGGCGGCGACCGGTCCATCTTTCGGCAACTCGAGGCATTTTGTCGCCAAAGTCGCTGACCGAAAACCCGGACATGGTCCCTTCCTTCCCGCCCGACGACTACGTGCTATGGACCAAAGGTTTTGGGCCAAGTTCCAGCACTTCCCAGCGGCCGTGCTCTTCGGTTGCCTTCCAGAGATCTCCCAACTCGCACTGGCAGAGCTGGCGGCGGAGAAGGCTGGCCAGAGGCTCCGGCAGCACCAGGCCGACTGCGCCTTCCTTATGGCGTTTTTCCAGCCGAGCGATCGCCGCGCGAATTCGTTCGTCGGCCTCGCCGACCATCTCGCCTTCCGGCGGACAGACCGCCTCGGGTCGCTCTTGCCATTGCCGGTAGACCCTCGGCTGCTTGACGCGGACCTCGTCGATCAGCACTCCTTGCCAAAGGCCCTGATCGAGGTTCTCCATGTGATCGAGCTTCTTCAGCTTAACTCCCAAGGCATCGGAAATCGCCCGCGCCGTCTGCATGGCCGGCTCGCAGTCGGGCGAATAGATCAACTCGATCGGTTGGCCGCGGAGTTCCTCGATCATTTGCGCCACTTCCATGGCGCCCTGGTCGTTCAGGGGAACGTCGAGAGTGCCCTGGATGCGGCGTTGCACATCATAGTCGGTCGATCCGGGACGAATCAGGATGATCTGCAGCATGGCTACGCCTGTTGGTGTTTGCTTGATCCGGCTAACTGGGTCAATTCATCAAAGTGCCGGCGGTAGTCCTGCCGTCGGAAGAAAGCGCTGCCCATCACCAGCATGTTTGCTCCGGCTTGCACGCAGGCGGCAACGGTCTCCGTGCCCACGCCTCCGTCCACCGAAAGCAGCAACTCCGGACCCGCCGATTCCCGCAACTCGCGGAGTTTCTCCAGAGCGACCGGCTGGAATTGCTGGCCGCCGAAGCCCGGCATCACACTCATCACCAATACCAGGTCGCACTGATCCAGGTACGGTTTGATCGTTTGGACGGAAGTCGGCGGATTGAGCGACAGTCCGCAGCCTGCCCCCAACCCGCGAACCTCACGGAGCAGGTAGGTCGGCTCCGGGACAACCTCGATGTGAAAGGTCAGCAGGTCGGCTCCGGCCTTACGAAACGCCCCGATGTAGCGGTCTGGCTCGGAAATCATCAGGTGAACGTCCAACACCAAGTCGGTCGCTCGGCGGACTGCCTCCACGATGGGGATACCAATACTGAGGTTCGGTACGAAGTGTCCGTCCATCACGTCGAGATGGAGCACTTCAACTCCCGCCTCGGCAAGCTGCCGCACTTCTCGTTCCAGGTGACCGAAATCGCACGCCAACAAGGAGGGCGCTACCAGCGGAACCGAAGCACGCAGATCAGTGGCCAGAGGAAAACTGCCCATTGGCAAGCTTAAAAAGGAAAACCTGAAGAATTGCGGTGGAGGAAAGACTCGTTGCGATACTGCTCGGACGGGCTTTACCGCCCGCCTTCCGAAAAGGCCCCAGCGCTGGTGCGCGATTTTCCACCCTCGAAATGGCTCGATGAAAGCCTACCGCGCCAATGAACCGGTGTAAATCCTCAAGCCAATTCTAGCAAGGTCGCTTGGCAACGTCTGTGCTGTCTCCGGGGGGTGTGTTTAAGTGGTTCGTATACAAGGATTTATGGATGTCATCCTCCGCGGGCGCTTTCCAAACCCAGCCCAAAACACGAAGCATTGGGAGAAGAACAGGTGTCGCTCAGCTATTCTTTTGGGTGGGCGTGCTGTAGATAAAAGTATGGCAGTGATTCATTCGCCGATACTTACTGCGGCGGCGCTTCTTGAACGAGCGACTGCAGTTCGACCATCGCCGCGAGATCGTCGCTGCGTCCCAGCGATGCGAAGATGTTCTGGAGATTCACCAGCACTCGAGCCAGCCAGACGCGATGCGTGGCGATCGCCAGGTAGCGGCCTCCGGGCAACACTGTGCGGCCGGTCACCTCCTCGATTCGCTCGATGGCTTCTTCCGGCGTCAGCAGACGTCCTCCGGCAAAGGGATCCACCAGCATCATGCCGTCGTCGATCCGCAGCCGAGCCAGAAAATGCCCCGGTGCGTTGACCCCCTCGATCCGCAGCCCCAATTGCTCGCCGACTACCTTGTAGATCAGCGACAATGTGATCGGGATGCCCCGCCGAGATTCCAAGACTGCCGGCAGATAACTGTTGTAGGGATTGAAGTAATCCTCGGTGTTTCCCGCGAATCCTTCTTCTTCGAACAACACTTCGTGCAGGTGCGCCAGCACGGCGTCGACCCGATTCGACCGCAGTCTCGCGCGGACGCGCTGGGCCAACCCGCTCAGCCGCCGAGCAACCTCCTCCGGCTCGGCGCTCTCCAATTCATGCATGGAAATCGCCGCGACCGCGCGGAGCAGTCCCTCGTTCGTATCGGCGGAGGCAAGGTAGCCGGCGAACAAGTGAAACGCGCGTGGGTGACAATGGATGGGCTGGGGCATCGCTACTTGTACGGGGAATGTCCGCTTCGGTAAAATCGCCGTCGGCTCCCGCTTGATTGGGGTGCAAAAACCACCGCACCTAAGTGTACGGTCGGCCGCGGCGGGCGGATAGGGCGCCGGTCCCTTTGCGATTTCGGCTGCTGGTTCGTATCATGGAGGTCGTTCAACCCGTTCTGTTGTCGTCGATTGAAGGGGATCCCATGAGGCTTGTCACCTACCAGAGCGCCGATGGCCCGCGTGTGGCCGGATTGCGGGATACGATGATCGTGGATCTGAATCTCGCCGATGCCAAAGTGCCGAGTTGCGTGAAGCAGTTGTTGGCGCAAGGGCCGGAGGGAATTCGCCGGGCCGAGGCCGCGCTGGCCAACGGCAAACCGATGCCCGTCGAATCGGTGAGTCTGATCGCCCCGATTCCCCGGCCGGAGAAGATCATCTGTATCGGATTGAATTACGCGGACCACGCCCGCGAAGGCGGCCACGAACCGCCGTCCGTGCCGGTGATGTTCGCCAAGTTCTCCTCTGCGGCCAGCGCACACCAGCGGCCGATCGTGTTGCCTCGTCTCAGTCAGGAGGTTGACTACGAGGCCGAGTTGGTGGTCGTGATCGGCGTGGGCGGGCGGCATATCCCCAAGGACGCGGCCTTGGAGCACGTGGCCGCCTATTGTTGCGGAAACGACGTTTCCGCCCGCGACTGGCAACTCAAAAGACCCGGCGGTCAGTGGCTGCTGGGCAAATCGTTCGACACCTTCGCTCCCTTCGGCCCGGCTCTGGTCACCGCCGACGAGGTGCCCGACCCGGGCAACCTCCCCATCCAATTGCGACTCAACGGCGAGGTGATGCAGAAGTCGAACACCAACCAGTTGATCTTCCCCGTGCCCGACCTGATCAGCTACGTCTCCGGAGTCTGCACCCTCGTGCCCGGCGATTTGATCTTCACGGGTACACCCTCGGGCGTCGGCTTCGCGCGGGATCCGCAGGTGTTCCTCAAGCCCGGCGACGTGACCGAGGTGGAGATCGGCGGCCTGGGCGTGCTGCGGAATCAGGTAGTCGCCGAGAAGTGAGTACGTCAGCCTTTCCAGGCTGACAATGCGTTCCCATCAGGGCTTTTCAATCTGACTGTCCGCCGCTGTCCGACTGCAAAGCCTGACGTACATTGGACCGCCGCGCCAATTCGCTGGCATAGTTTCGTCCCAGGCAGTCCGCGTGCGACTTCGCCCATTCGGTTAAAACTGTGGTTCCGGCGGGAGGAGCATCGACGTAGAGCAAGTCGGCCATGAGGCCCTTGATTTCATCGCGCGTCACCACGACATCGCCAACCAACTGCCCCACCACCCGGCCGACGGCATAACCAAACCACGGCGGTACGGACACAACCGGGCGCTCTTTTCCGATTGCGCGCCCGATTTGCACCACAAGTTCGCGATACGTGAACGTCTCCGGGCCAATGGCGTCGATCGCGACGTTTTCTCGCCGTTTGCCCTGTTCGACGGCCAGGCCGGCAAGGTCGTCAACGTAGATCGGTTGAAGACGATAGTTGCCGTCGCCGAAAACACCGAACACCGGCAACCGTCGCAGCATCCAGGCGATGTTGTTGATGAGGATGTCCTCTTGCCCGAACAAAACAGCCGGTCGCAGGATCGCATGCGAAATGCCGGATTGGACAAGGGCTTTTTCCAGGATCACCTTGCCGCGAAAATACTCCAGGGGTGAGTTTTCGCACGGATTCGTGATGCTGACGTGGACGATTCGTTCAACGCCCGCCCGCCCGGCCGCTTCGAAGAGAATCCGCGTGTTTTCGATCGCATCCGCGTGCCGGAACCAACGGTGATTGAATCGCACCCAGTACGTGTTGTAGAGCACCGAGACGCCCTTGAGATGCTCAACCAGCGAGTCGCGTCGGTCAAAACAGTACGGATACGCCTTGACACGGTCGGCAAACTCATCGCTTCGGGCTGGGGAATTGGTCAGCGTAACGACGTGCTGCCCTTCGCCGAGAAGCCGCCGCGCGATGTACTTCCCTGAATAGCCGTAGGCGCCGGTTACCGCGTGCAACATAAGTCTCGCCCTTTCGCCGTGCCCACTCTCCAGGAGTCGCGGAACCGGCGAACGACAGGGAGCCAACACCATCAAACTGCGTGCGCTACGGAACATCAACTATCCCGCCCCCCGGATCCGTCGCGACGTTGAGCGGGACAGCGGTTCGATGCCTCGGGAGGACTGCGACCAAAACTCCCGTCAGACGTGAGCCGCGAAGGCCACGACCACCGGGCAGACAAGGTCTTCAAAGTCGCTATACTTTATCCGGATCAATTCCGTATGCGACCCGGCGTTGAAGGCGATCTCCTCGTCTTCCGCCAGATCGTCGGCGACAAATACTTCCATGTCGTACAGGTTGCCAAAGGGCGGCATGGCGCCGAGTTCGCAACCGGGGAACATCGACTCGAATTCCTCCTCCGTGGCCAACTCCACGCTCTCCGCTCCGGCGACCTCTCTGAGCATGTCGAAATCGACGTGCGTCGACGCGGGCAGCACTGCCATGGCCATCTTGCCGTCCACCTTAATCATCACCGTCTTAGCCAGTTCCCTGCCTGGGATATGGGCCGAAGCCGCAATCTCCTGGGCCGTATAGGACGGCGAATGGCGAATACTGACGTAGCGGATGCCGTGGCCGTCCAAATACTCTTTCAGCTTCTTGACCGGCATGGTCTTCTCCTTATGCACTGGGTACCAACGGATGGATCATTCGCGCCGGCAATGCCTCACGTGGCTGCCGGGATCTGGAGCCTCTCCAACAACTGCCGGACCATCTCCAGCCGTTGCCGGAGTTCGTCGCGGACCGAGGAGACGCGAGTGTGGCGGATTTCCGCCGGCAACTCGCCCTGTTCGTGCTCGAGCAACTCGATCACCAGGGCCCACTCCGCGTCCGAAAGCATGCAACGATCGTTCATGACGCACCTCCTGTCGGCCACCCCCGAAAGCGATGCGTCGAGCGTCACTGGCCGTAGCCAGCCAAACCGCCGCCGGGAGAGGCACTGGGGCCGAAAACGGACTTGCCAACCGAACGCCGGCAGTCGCAACAGGGCGGCACGAACCGGAAGCTGCGGTCAGGCTGCCCTCCTGCGCCGCAATTTCTTCTTACCCCTATTGTTGTGGACTTCTCGCCCGAATCAATAACCCGCAGGCAGGGGCTGAAGCGAAATCCCCGAGTGCCGTCCGAACACTCCCTGGCCGGACATCGCGACAGTCCGGAGAATGACTGCGCCGGGCAACACGCTGTCGATCCGGCCTGCCGAGTGGGATCGTGCCACAGAGATCCTGCTCGGCAAGCAGGATCTACCATGCCGGTTCTTCTGGCGGTCTCCATCGCGATATGCGCCGGACTTCGCACCTGCAATCGCATTGTGCGATTCCATCCTCCCTGCTCACGCCTCCCGCTTCCCGTTCTGCGGTTGTCATCGCCGCAGCCATCAACCACAATGGATCGCGTCGATCCAACACACCCGGAGCAAGAGATGACGCCCGGCCGCGCGGCAGTGAGAGGTTTCCTTGGCGGGCCCGATCTGTCGGGCAACTCCGGGCGCACCTACCGTATCCATCTCGCCTACGCCATGCTCGATGGCACGGCCGGCGGCATTCTTCTCAACGCGCCGATCGTGGCGATCAAGGCATTCGAGGCGGCCAACTGGCACCTGCCGCTGAGAGAGTTGTATTCCGGAATCGGCATGATCGCGGCCGTCTACCTGGGAAGCTGGATGGCATCGCGGCGGAAGATGCCCTTCGTGTTCGTGCCGGGCGTGCTGGCCGGCGTGAGCACGCTGTTAATGGCCGGAGTGACCGACAGCGCCTTCGCCTTTCTCACCATGCTGGGCATCGGCGCCATGTTCGAGAACGTGACCCGGCCGGCTGTCACCACGATCCTCCGGCTCAACTATCCCGTCCAACGCCGCGGCCACGCCACGGGCGAGGCGCGGAAGTGGTCGTCGTTGGCCTTCGTGGTGTCGAGCCTGGTTTCCGCTTTGTTGCTGCAGGTGGCGTCCGATTGCCAGCAAACAAGCGTCGCCGATGGTTTCGAGGGCGGTGCCGGTGCTCTGCTGGGCTGGACCATCGGCCATATGGCGCATCTGCTGATGGTGCTCGCCGGGCTGTTGAGCATTGCGAGTTTCCTCTGCTTCCGGCAGATTCGCGTCGAGGAAGACCCGCACGCCCAGCGTCACGATATCAAGCCGGAGATCGGCAGAACCTTGCGCGACGCAGTCGCCGTTGTCGCCTGCGACCGCCGCTATCGCCGCTACCTGCTGGGATGCTTCGTCGACGGTTTTTTTCAAATGCTTTACCTTCCGCTGGTTTGGGTCTTTCTCAGCAAGACGCTCGGGTTCGGCTATGTCGGCTGCAGTGCCCTGATGCACGCCATTCCCGCCCTCGTCGCTTTCGCGACGACCGGGCTAGTGGGAAAGCTGCTCGACCGCAGCAATCCTTGGATCGCCTGGGCGTGTATTCGCTTCATTTGGGGCCTCGATGCGATCCTGCTGGCAGCCACGCCTTTCGTTGCCACCCTCTTTCCGCCGGCGATCGTTCTGCTGCCGGTCGCCGCAAGGGTTCTCCGCGGCAGCGTTCAGGGCGGATGGTGGATCCTGTGGTGGCAGATCGGCGTCACCCACTTTGCCCCGCCCGGCGGCGACACGAGCCGCTATATGGGCATCATGGCCTTTCTGCACGGCATGATCCGTCTGACCGCTTCCGCGGCCGGCATGGCGCTGGCGGCGCTGGCGGTTCCCCCGGCAACCCTCATCGCCGTCGGCGGGCTGGGAGTGATCTTCTCGGGGGTCTATTCGCTCATCAACGGGCTCCGCGAACGGCGCGTAATGCACCTGGAGACCACCGCCGATTTCGAGCAACAGTTCCTCGACGAACGAGGAGCCTTTCAGGATCGTTTTGAGCAGGCCGCGCACTGAATCCGCCTCCACGATTCCGGCGGAAGGACGACGGTCGTGTGCCACTGCTTGGAGTTGAATGCGTTTTCCATAGGGCGATAGTTCTCCACAACTCCAAGCAGTGCGGTGTCTTGGACCGCTTCGCGATTGGTCACTGCTGCCCTTCGCCACTGCTTGTGATTGTGGCACGTCTGGCGCAAGTGGAGAATCCGTTCAATCACAAGCAGTGCCACACCGCCCCTTCCTGGTTGCTGAATCCGTTCCGGAAAAAGACTCCCGACCCCCTTGTGCCACCGCGCGAATTGCGGTCCGATCCCTCGTCCGGTATCCTGACTACCTTACGCGAACCGATTCTTCGAGGAGGCAAACCATGCGTCGCAGAATTCCAACAACTATATTCATCGCCTCACTGATTTTCGTCGTAGCGGCGGCCACCGCCGGCGCCGCGGAGACGGTCTTCGTTTCCGCTGGTGGCAACAACGACTGGTCCGGCCGCCTGGAAAACCCCAATGCCCAAGCGACCGATGGCCCGGTCGCCTCGCTGGCTGCCGCCCGCGATGCCGTGCGGAGGCTCAAGGCCAGCGGCGTCGAGGGTCCGATCCGTGTGGTCATCGCCGAGGGAGTGTATCCCATCACGGAACCCGTGGTCTACACCCCGCACGACAGCGGCACGCCCGACGGCCCCATTACCTACGAGGCAGCACCAGGCGCCAAGCCACTGGTCCACGGCGGCCGGATCATCCGCGGATGGGCGCAAGGCGCCGATGGCGTCTGGACCGCCAAGATCCCGGAGGTCGCCGAAGGCAAGTGGTATTTCGAGCAGCTTTGGGTCAACGGCCGCCGCGCCGTTCGCGCCCGGGAACCCGACAAGTTCTATCACTACATGGCCCGCAAGGTCACCTACGGCGTCGATCCGCTCAGCGGCAAACCGGCCGATCTTCAGAGCCGGGCGTTCGGAGCCCGGCCCGCAGACATCCAACCGCTGTTGGAGATCCCCTCCGAGCAACTTAGCGACGTCGGGCTGGTCGCCTACCATTCCTGGGCGACGGGGCTGCACCGGCTGGCTTCGGTCGATCCCAAGACGAATATCGTCGTCACGACCGGTCCCGGCCGCTGGCCGTTCTTCCGCTGGGGCGCCAGCCAGCGGTATCACCTGGAGAATTCTCCGGCCGCGCTCGATGAGCCGGGCGAATGGTATCTCGATCGCAGCGGCACACTCGCCTACAAGCCTCGGCCCGGCGAAGTGATGAGCGAGGCGGAGGTCGTGGCGCCGGTAGCGGACGCGTTTCTCCGCTTCCAGGGCGATCCGGCGCTGGGTATGTACGTCGAACACGTTACGTTCCGCGGCTTGGCTTTTCGCTACGGCCAGTACACCCTTCCGCCGCAAGGACACAGCGACGGTCAGGCCGCCGCAAGCATCGAAGCGGTGGTCCAAGGCCACGGCGCCCGCCACGTCACGCTGGAGGGCTGCGAGATTGCTCACATCGGAACCTACGCCGTCTGGTTCTGGCGCGGCTGCCGCGATTGCCGCGTGGAAAAGTGCTATATCCACGACCTCGGCGCGGGCGGCGTGCGGATCGGCCAGGGCTGGGAAATGGACCAAGCGCCGGAGTCGGAGCAGACCGGGGGGATCACGGTCGACAACAACATCATTCGCGGCGGCGGGCGGATCTTTCGCGAGGCGGTCGGCGTGTGGATCGGCCACTCCGGATACAACCAGGTCACGCACAACGAGATCGCTGATTTCTTCTACACCGGCGTTTCCGTCGGCTGGCGCTGGGGCTATCGCGACAGCCTCGCACACCACAATACCATCGACTTCAATCATATCCATCACATCGGCTGGGGTGTGTTGAGCGACATGGGCGGCGTCTACACGCTGGGCCCAGCCGCCGGCACGACCGTCTCGAACAACCGCATCCACGACGTCTACAGTTACGACTACTACGGCCGCGGCGGCTGGGGGCTCTACAACGACGAAGGTTCCAGCGAGATCGTCATGGAAAACAACCTCGTCTACAACACCAAGACCGGCGGCTACCACCAGCACTACGGCCGCGATAACATCGTGCGCAACAACATTCTCGCCGAGTCGATGGACGGCCAGGTGCAGCGGTCGCGCAAAGAGGAGCACGTCTCGTTCCACTTCACCAACAACATCGTCTATTGGAACAACGACAGCCCGCTGCTGGGCCGGCCGGCCACGGATGAGAACGTGGTCTTCCACCACAACCTCTACTGGAACGAAGGAGGGAAGGTCGACTTCAACGGCCTCAGCCTCGAGCAATGGCAAAAACTCCCCGGCGGAAAAGGGGCCGGTTCGATCGTCGCCGACCCGATGTTCGTCGACCCGGCTCACGGCGATTTTCGGCTTAAGCCCGGCTCACCCGCGGCCAAAATCGGCTTCAAGCCGTTCGACTACGGCAAGGCGGGCGTCTACGGCGATCCGCAGTGGGTGAAACTGGCCGCCGCCGTCGATCTGCCGAAGGTCGAGTTGGCCGGTCCGCCTCCGCCGCTGCCGCCGTTGGAAATCTCCGACGATTTCGAGGCCGCCCCCGCCGGTTCCCCGCCGGCGGGCGCGGCGCGCGCCTACGATGGCGGCCGTGGAAATCAGGCCTACGTCCACGTCGTGAAGGGCACGGGGGCCGATGGTTCCAACGGCTGTCTGAAGTTCCAGGACGCGGCGGGCCTCGACCATGCCTACAACCCGCATTTCTACTACACGCCCGGGCACCGCGGTGGCACGACACGCCTCGCTTTCGACTTCCGGATCGAAAAAGATTCGGTCTGGTTCATGGACTGGCGCCATAACGCGCAGCCGTACCGCGTCGGGCCGCACCTCTCGGTGAAGGATGGAAAACTGAGCGTGCCGACAGCGAAACCGATCGAGCTGCCGGTGGGCCAATGGATCCACGTGGAAATATCCGCGGGGCTGGGCGAGAAGTCCAGCGGCGGCTGGAGTCTTGCCGTTACGCTCCCCGGGCGGTCGCCGCTGCGGTTCGAAAAGCTTCCTCTGGGGCATAAGGAGTTTCGCTCGCTCGATTGGCTGGGCTTCTGTAGCACGGCAGAGCAGGCCACGGCGCTGTATCTCGACAATATCGAACTGACAACCACGGGAGAGGACCGATGACGAGCAAAAGAGCTTTGTGGGGCAGGTTTGTTACCTACCTCGTATCAGCGAGCAAAACGGGCAGGCTGCAAACCTGTCCCACGACTCCTGGTCTTCCAGCGGGTGGTTGTTTTTGTTGTCTGATGCTGCTCGCGCTGGCACTGACGTCTCGGCGGGCGGACGCCGAAACGACGTCGTTTGCGCGGATTCCGCTGGGCGGCGGCGAGCAAGGCGCCGAAGGCCTGACATTGGTTCGGCTGCCCGCGGTCGACGCGTCGGCCCTGCCGATTGCCGGTTCAGGCACGCAGCTCCGGTTTCTGAAAGCCGGCAACGAGCGCCGTATCGTCGCACTGGAGGGGAAGCGGTCCGGGCCGATTACCGAGGAGATGGCCCTGCTCTTACAGTATCGGCTGACAACCAAACAGGAGTCGCTACCGCAACTGGCCGTCGTGGCGATGGAGCGGGATGGCGGGGTGTGGTATCGAACGGCGGAAGTCAGCCCGCCGACAGGACGAGTCGTCGACTTGCGTCTGCCGCTCGGCAGGGCGTTCACCCGCGCCGTCTTCGCGACCGATGCCGACGAGTCCGTCCAATGGGACCAGGTTGATCGCGTCTGGGTGGCGCTTCTGATCGATACGCCGACGGAGGCTGTCTTGGATCTCACCCGCGCGATATTCACGGATGAGCCGTTTCGGCCCACGTCTCCCGCCGTGGTCGAGGGCGATTGGCAACCGGCCCACGATCCGGCGGTGAAGGATGCCATCGCTGTGGAAAACGCCGGGCCGGAAAACCAGCCCTGCCTGGTCTACTCGTTTACCATGCCCGGCGGTCGCCATATGTACGCGATTCCGCGGGCTTCGGTCACGGTGGAGGAGTTGGCCGGCTACTCGGCACTGCGGTTCGCATATCGGGCGGAGTTGCCCGACGGGATCAACGGCCTTTTGGTCATGCTCCTGGAGGAGGGCGGCGCCCAGTACTGCGCCGAGCCTTCTCCGCCGGGCTCGGCGGAATGGTCCACGGTGACCATTCCCTTCGACCGCTTCCAACGCGGTGGCTGGTCCAAAGACGACAACGACCGGCTCGACTTGAACGAAGTCCGGCACGTGGCCATCGGCCTGCACGGCACCGCGAAGCCGTCCGAAGCGTCCGGAAAAATCCTCATCGGCAAAGTGGAATTCGTACCGTAAAAAAACCGGCCCGTCTCTCCAAAGAGACGGGCCGGGGCTTGGTTCATTCCAATCAGTCTGACCGCGATTACCGCAGCAGGCTGAGCACGTTCTGCGGGTTGCTGTTCGCCGTGCTCAACACCGAGAGGCCGGACTGCACGAGGATCTGGGCCCTGGTGAGTTTGGCGCTCTCTTCGGCGAAGTCAGCGTCGCGGATCGAACTCTCCGCCTCAGTGAGGGCTTCGAGGGTGTCGGTCAGCGAGCTAATGTTCGTATCGAGCGTCGTCCGCTGGAAGGCACCCAGCCGGCCACGCATGGTGACCACGGCCGTGATGGCGTCTTCGGCGACTGCGGCGGCCATCTTGACGTTGTTCTTCAACGAGAACTCGCCGCCCGACTTAAGCTGGTACAACCGTCCGCTGTCGCCGCCGAGCTTGGCGGAGTTGACGCTTTGGATGCCCAGCCGTGCCTGCTGGTTGGAGACCACGTCAGGCCCCAACTGGAACTGGGCGCCGCCGGAGGTGATTTTGAAGCTGGAGGTCGATCCGTCGGCCACCGTCGAGAGGATCGAGAAACTCAAGTCCAGCACGGAGGTGTTCAGCGAAGCCTTCAGGCCGTCGGTCACGGCGGTGATGCCGTTGACGCGGACATCGGCGTCGGCTCCGTAATCGCGGTCTTTGGTGTTGCCGTCGGCATCGATCACGGTGAAGGTTCCGCTGAGGGCTTTCACCGAGACGAAAGCTTTGGTGCCGTAGCCGATGGACTCGAATTCCAGTCCGCCGGTGCCGACCACGTCGCCCGCGTCGAAGCCGCCCTGGGCCGCCGCCGCGCCGGTGGTGGTTCCGCTGTAGGTAATGCCGTCTCGCAGCCAACCGATATCGTCGGCCGTCACCTTGCCCGTCCCAGAGCCCGCCCCAACGTCTGCTGCCGCGACCGTAAACAGCGCCGCCGCGTCGACCGAGCCGGAGTTGTTCGCCCAGTTGTTGACGACGTCGTTCGCGGTGCTGGTGCCGTCCTTGATATGGAAGGTGAGCACTCGGTTCGACGAATCGTAGGTGGCGAATTCCTCGCCCGCTTGCGTGACCGCCGAATCGTTCTCGAAAACCACTTTAACGTTCTCGTAGGCCGCCCCCGCGGTCTTCGCCGTTACAACCAGCGCAGCCTTTCCGCCGTTGGCGGCCGTCGTCGTGCCGCTCGCCTTCGCGTCGGCAGAGGTTACGCCCAGTTGGCCGAGCGTCAACGCCCCCGTCTCCATGATTCCGGCGCCCGTGCTGGAGAAGACGTTCGCCGCGCGAATGCCGAGACTGTTGAGGACCGAGTTGCTGTTGACGGCAAGGATGGCCTCCGCGGCCGTCGTCTTCGTGTTGCCGTTGGCGTCGGTGGCGAGGTTGACGGTAATCGAATCATAGATTCTCCCGTCAGCCGTCGTTCCCGTTTCGTTGCCGTTGAACTTGCTGACGGTGGCCTTGCCGCCTCCGTAGGAGGTGGCAGTGAAGAGGTTGCTTGTATTGATCAACGCCGCAATAGCGTCGGCGGATGACGATGCAGCGTGGTCTTTGTCGAAGTAGACGTCGAGGGTCTTGTTCGCTTCGTCCCAAACCACGCCCTTCTGCGTCGCCGCGCCGGTATCATGGAATTGTACGGTAATACCGTCATACTCTTGGCCCTGGGCGGCCGTGTAGGCCACCTTGATATACGCGTCCGCATCGTCCTGGCTGGACCTGATGTAGGCCGTCGAGTGGCCGCCGGTGCGTGTGTTGATCGCGTAGTCGATCGAGAGAGCCTGATTTGCTCCGTTGGCCACGAAGTTGACGCCAAGGTTCGTGACCCCGTCGCCGCCGGTAAGCTGAATCATGTTGTTCGGATCGTCGGTTGCGGTCCCGTCGTCCGTCGAGTTGATCGACCCGATGGTGCCGGAAGAGTTCACGATCTCGGCGTAAATATCGGCGCCACCGGTGCCAATCCGAGTTGCCGTCAGGCCCAAGTCGGTGGCGCCTGAACTGAAGTTGTTGGTCAAGTTGGTGATGATGGCGTCGATCTTGTTGTCGTTGTCGACGGCCACCTGACCGCCGTCGGCGCCATGGGTGCCAACAAAGAAGTTCAAGGCATACTCGCCGACTACCGCGACGTCATCGTCTACGGCGTCTTCGATTGTGAATATATCAGCCAATGTGTCTTTGGCAGCATTGAATGATGCAGCGTCAGCGGCGGCCAGTGACAAGTGAATCTTCTTGGTCTCGTAATCGTAATAACCGCCTGCAGCGCCGCCTACGGTGTCGATTACGAGGTGGGTGGCATCAAATGCGGATCCCGCTGTCGTCGCGACGACGTCAAGCACATCGGTACCAGGCTGCACCGTTGCCGCCGTGGTAGCCGCCGTCGTCTGCTTGAGTACGACATCCAAGACGTTCGGATCGCCGGCCGTCCATTCGAAAGTCTGCGCGGCGCCCAACTTGTATCGCACGGTGAAATTGCCGGCACTGCTGCCTTCAGCGTCCGCAGTGAACTTGATGCCATCGGTGGAGGTTCGGTTCAATAGGGTGGCCACGGCCTGCGTCGCCGTCTCCGCGGTGCGGTCGGCGAACGATGCCTGGATTCCCAACACGTCGGAGACCAGGTTCACGGCGTCTTTCATCTCGGTGATGCTGCTGCCGGCCCCGAAATTGAACGTCTCGAAACCGCTGGCGCCGCCGAGTTCGAGAACCACGCCGCTGTTGATCTGCGTGCCGTCGAACTTGAGGCTCGCCTGCTTCGCCTGGGCAACCACCTCCACGCCGACGTTGATCTCGGTCTGCGTGCCGAAATTGGCGGTGTCGATCCTGAGGTCGTTGATCTTCGTGGCGTCGACGTCCTGGGTCACGAAGTCGAGGTTGCCGTCCAACAGTCGCTTGCCTTGGAACTGCGTGACCTGGGCGATGCGGTCGATGGCTTCCAGGGAACTGTCGATCTGCAACTGGTTGGCCGAGATCTGTTCCTCGCTCAAGGCGCCGGTATTCGCTGCGTCGGAGATCAGGCCGCGGATGTCGTTCAACAGCGAGCTGACCTGACCCAAGGCGCTGTCCGCCGTGGCGATCATCTGATTGGCACGCTGGCTGTTGGTGATGCCGCGCTGGGTGGAAACGATGTCCGCGCGGAGGACTTCGCTGGCGATCAAACCAGCCGGATTGTCCTTGCCGGAGTTGATTCGCAAACCGGTGCTCAGGCGGGTCAATGCCTCTTGCAACGAGACGTTCGACCGCGCCAAACTCTTCTGAGCGTTGAGCGAGCTAACATTGGTGTTGATTCGGGTCATGCCAGACACCCTTTTTAAATGGTGGACTTGTTCCAAGCCTGACCGGCGAGCGGGGGAGTCGACTCGTCCGGACCTGCCTGGCTGCCGACCGCGCCAACGGTTCGCTCGTCAGCCGCGGGTACAGTGTAGTTGGTGGTTACGTGCCTCGTTACAAGAACCGGGAGCTAGTCAGGCTGAACTCTGCCACACGAGCCCCCCCGGCAAATCTCGCGCAGGGGGCTTCGAGGCATCGGTCGTCCCGCAATGGTCCTCAAAGTGATCTATCGGTCTGTTAATTTGAGGACTTTAGGTAAGTAGGAAATTTTTTTCCACTTTGTCTATCATCCTGCTAGATTTCCGTTTCGGCACGCCGGGCCGACTGGGTAAAGGAAAAGTACAACCGGCACGCCGAACGGGATCTGTTTAGTAGGTTCCGTTTGCCGAGCGGAACCTTGGTGGCGGAGGGGAACTCGACATCAGACGGGATCTGGGGGCAATATCCCGCTCGGCAAGCGGGATCTACCGGGTTAGGCACGCTGTCTGTACGCAGACCCCGGCAGACGGCTGCTTAGCAGTCCAAGCGGGGGCTGAGCGAAAGAAAATGCCCCGCAGGTGGCCGAATGGCTTCTGCGGGGCAGGGATGATCCGTTCTTCCGCCAGCCCGGCTGTTCTAGCCGGTTGATGGCCTGGAGCGTCGCATCGAGCCCGACGCGCCCAGCCCCTGCGTCTCGCTGGGGGCAAGCTGACTGGCGCGAAGGTTCTCACGCTGAATGGCCTCGTATACCTCGCGGCGGTGGACAGGGATCTCGGTAGGTGCATCAATTCCCAGGCGGACCTTGTCGCCCCGAATATCGACAATCGTCACGACGATCTGGTCGCCGATGATGATGCTCTCGTCACGCTGTCTGGACAAGACAAGCATCGATTACTCCTTAGCGGTTGGTATCCGGACGCGGCTGCGGCCGGCTTCAAGGTAGGGCTTGTCTACGCACTTTTCTTCAACGGTGTCGTCGTACCCGTTACCTCGTACTGAACCGGCAATTCCCCGTTGGTGACGACCTGCCGGCCCAGTCGCCGTTGGAGGTTGAGCACCAAAGGGGCTTTCAGGTTCAGGGTGACCGAACGACCCGTCTTGCTCACGATTACCAAGACGCGGGCGGCGCCGATTTCGTCCAATTCCAAAGGCTCCAACTCGCGACGCGCCACGCGCATCTGAAACCACGGTACGAACCGCCGCGGGCTCACCACGGCCAGAGCGACTTCCGGACAGTCCACACTTTGCAGCCAGGCGACGGCGTCGTTGTGGACATCGGCCAACAGCACCCATTGCCGACATTCTGCCAGTCCGAGAATGCCTTCCTCGAAAAGGAGCACGTCGTCAGGACGGCACCGCACGGGGCCGAATCGCGTCGTTCGTATTTCCATGATTCCCAGCCTAGAAAGGACCGACTCCAACGCGGTAGCGCACAGAAGAGATATCGGATTCGGTAAACTCGGTAGACCAGAAAAAATACGGAAGCCATCGAGGGCTGCTCATATTTCTGCCATCAGTTCTTCTGTCCTATCTACCTGCCCTCTGATGAATTGACAGAAGCGATGACAAAAAGACGGGGAGCGGCGGGTTGTAGCGAGAATTATAGATAATTGAGCAGGCTCATCTGGGAAATCTGGGCCGTGGCGCGGAGCGAAGCTTCGAAGGCTGCCTGGCGGCCGGTGAACTGTGAGATCACCTCGACCATGTCGACGTCGTAGTTCAGGGAGAGCGACTCCTTCAGGTCGATCTCTTCGGCGTCCAGGCGGTCTTTGAGCACGTCTAGCCCCTCCTGCCGGGCACCGAGTTCGGCACGCGTGAAATTCATCTGGAGCACCGACTCGTCCAAGAGTTCGATTGCCCGCGTCGCCTCGATAATATCATTGGTTTCCAACGCTCGTTGCAGGCGGCAGAGGGCGGTGAAGATGCCGCGAGTCTCCAACGCGTTCGTGTCGGCGCCGGTCAGCACCTCGGCGGCGCCTCCGGACAACCGGCGCGGGCTGGTGTCGGCGACCGCGCCGGAGCCGTCGTTGCCCTCGATGCGGATCGAAAAGAGGCGATCCGCATCGGCGTCGCTTTCCAGAAGTCCGCGGAGTTCGTCGGCCGTGACGCCGGAGTTTACCGTAAACTTCAAGGTCGGATTGGCCGGATCCGGATCGTAGTGACAACTGGCTGCTCCGCCCGCGGCGTCCGCGAATATCACGTGTACTCCGTTGGCGTACGTGCCCGGGAAATTGGCCTCGACGGTCAGGCTGCCGCCAGGCAAGAGCGAAACCGGCTCCGAGGTAGCCGCCGACCCGGGCGCCGCCTGGGAATTGCTCTCGCTTCCCTCCGGCACCAATCCCAGGCCGATGGCAGCCGTGCTCAATTCGGCTCGCTCGACGGTCAGCGCGCCGCTGCCGATGCTGTTGTCCACCAGCTCGATGCCGTTGCCGTGCGTGGCCAGACGGGCCCACAGCGCTGGCGGACTTTCGGGATCGTGGGGATCATTGGGAGTATTGCCGATGTGACCGTTGATCGCGTCGAGCACATCCTGGATGGTCTGCGCCCCGTTTACGTCGATCTCCAGAACCACGCCGTCGCGCCGGATGATGGAGAAGTCGGCGTTGTCCGAATCGCCGCCGGCGGTGACTTGCTCCGCCGGCGCGACCACTCCGGTGCCTGTATTCGGTGTCCCGTCTCTTGGATCCAAGGCGATTTCGAAATCATCGCGGGCGCCGGGGGTAGCGCGAAACAGCGCGATGACATCGTTGGCGGTTGTATCCGCTTGGATTTGGAAGACGATCTCGCGGTTGGGCGGACCGGGCTGGTAAGTCATCGAAAGGTCGCCGCCGGGCGGTGCCGCTTCGAATCGAATCGTCGTGTCGTTCCATTGGGCCGAGCGGTTGCGAGCCTGGAAAATGAGGTTGTTGTTGGTGCTATTGAAGTCGAACGTGGCCGACGCCGTCGTGCCGACCCCCTCGTAATCGACCACGCCGTGACCGAAATTCAGGTCTTCCAGACGCGTTTGGGCCGTGAAGGTTCGCAGGCCCAACTGCGTGGCCGTATCCCCTCCGTTTTCCGCGATCGTGAAATCCGCGCCGCTGTAACGCGAACGAAGGTTGATGCCGGTGCCCGTGTCGTTGATCTCGGCCATCAGGCCGGCGTGCTTGCCGTTGACCGCGTTGAGCAGATCCTCGACCGTCCTGGCAGTCGAGATCTGTATGGTCACTTCCTCCTCGCCGTTGTGGATCAACAGCCCGTGGGATTGGTCCAGGTTCTGTCCGCTACCCCAGTCGGTCAGCACGGGGGCCGCCGGATCGGTCACCGTGACCACGCCCAGACCTTGCCGGCCCTCGGTGGGATCGAGCTTCGCTCGGAAAGGCATGCTGTCGGCATCGTGGTATTTCTCGAAGGCTGCGATGACTTGCTGGGCGGTGGTCACTCCCGCCTCGATGCGGACCGTCAGTTTTCCGCCGGCCAGTTCGACCGTCTCGTTGCCGGCAACCACCAGCGGATCGTTGACAAACTCGATTTCGACCTTGTTGGCGCTCGTGCCGCCCAGCGACGA
The DNA here is from genome assembly GCA_012728855.1 of Rhodopirellula sp. Classification (GTDB taxonomy): domain Bacteria; phylum Planctomycetota; class Planctomycetia; order Pirellulales; family Thermoguttaceae; genus JABWBD01. The sequence continues at coordinate 50,386 of JAAYEH010000035.1, forward strand.
TCCGTTGCGGTCCGCCTCGATCACCAGATCGTTGTCCGCCCCGACCATGTGCAAGAATGCGGTGGCCCGTGTGCCGAGGGTGTCCGCCAGCAGCGTGGTGCCGCGGAGCTTGGGACGGAGCGGTTCGCCCTCGACCGTAGGCCCGCGGCCTTCCTCCCTGAGGATTCCCAATTCATAGGCGGTGACGCCGCCGCCGACCTCGCGAATGAGAAGATGGCCGGGCGGGCTGCCGTCGGATGTGTGGAGTTCGACGACGAGTCCTTCCGGTGTGACGTCGGCGGAAAGCCATTTGTCGCCGGCAAGGTTGGCGCCGGCCGATCGGATTTTCGCCGCCACGTCGCCGATCGTCTCCAGGCCGGCGATCTCCACGAAAACCGGGTCGCCTCCGCCGGAGATCTCCAGAGTTCCCGGGCTGACGCCCTCGCCGCCACGGAGGTCGGCAAGCCGGGTTCCACTGGCCAGCGCCGGTTGCAGGGCAGCGCCGCGGACTTCGGCCGAGACCGCCCCGAATACCTCGCTTCCGGTAATGTTGCTGTCGAACAACAGGTCGATGTCGGCATAGCTGGACAAGCGCCGTTCGTTGCCCAGGTACTGGACGTAGTTCTCGCCGGCGTATTCGAAGGGCCGGGTCATCGTGCTCGTGCCGGCAAACAGGTAACGCCCGCGGAACTTCTGGTTGCCCGCGTCGAACATCTGCTTGGTGACCTGCTTGATTTGCTGCACGGCGGCGCTCCGCTCGGTATCCGAGGCGGTTGTGCCGATAGCGCTCAGCGCCACGCCGCGGGCCTCAGCGATGATCGAGGAGATTCGCGACATGGCCACGTCGGTGGCGGTAAGAAAGGTCTGGTTGGTGTCGAGGTTCGTCTTCACCTGGTCCTTGCGTTCCACCAGGCGCTGCAGACTGAGAACCTGCAGCGACGCCACCGGACTCTCGCTGGGAAGTTGAAAGCGGCGCCCGGTGCTCAACTGCATCTGGACCCGGTACAACTCGCGCTGGTCGTACTGGACTTGCCGCATGACGCGGTCTCGCACGAACAGGTCGCTGACGCGGGTAGTGGGGATGCCGATGATGGTCATTGGTTATTTGTCATTTGTCATTGGTCACTTGTGTGGGGCACCAGCAGCCCGGCTGCTCGCAGCAGCCGGGCTGCTTGAAGCGAAGGCTAGAGATTAACGAGGGTATTGAGCAGTTCGGTGAGGGTTTGGATGTAGCGGGCGGAGGCTTGGAAGGAATGCTGGTAGGCGATCATTTTCACGGCCTCCTCGTCGAGACTCACGCCGCTGATGGCCAGTTTCTGTCCGCGAAGCGTTTGTTGGAATACCCGCGCGCCTTCGGCGGTGGCGCCGGCGACGGTCGATCCCTGGGTGGTCTCGCCGATCATGCGGTCGTAGACGACCGAGAGCGTCTGGCCGCTTTGTGAGGAGAGCGGCCGATCGAGAAAGGCGGCCATCTCGATGGCGATGTCCGTATCGTATCCGATGCCGCCGAAGCTCGCCACGAACTTGGCGGGGTCGTTGCGGACATCGCGATTCACGGCAATATCGGTCGCGCTGGTGCCGCTGAAGAACGTGTTGATTCCCAGCGCGGCCAGGATTCCGCTGGTGTCGCCCGCGAAGGCGAATTCCTGGTCGACCGCGTCGTTCTTGATCGTGATCTTGCCGGTGGGAGTGACGGTGGCGGTCACGCCGACGCCCGTGGCGTTGATCGCGTCGCGCAGCCCTTCGAGCGACATGTCGTCGCCCATGCCGTTCAGGTCGACTAGCACGTCGGCGGTCTTCGACAGGCCGGTCTTTTTGTTGTAGACCATCACCTGGAAGGAGCCGTTCACCGGCGTGAAGGCTAGCCCGGCTTCCGCGGAATTCAAAGGGACTTTATTGTCGTCGACCGGGAACTCGCTGGTCACCTCCTGGTAGCCGTTCAGCCCCTGGCCCTTGGAATAGAGCTTGTTGAACTCGAAAATGAGCGTCTGCGCGAAGTCGTTGAGCCTGTCGAGATAGCCGCCCAGGATCTCGTCGCGCGCAGTGGTCAGTCCATGGAGTTGTCCGGCTTGGAGTTCCAGCGGAGCATCGACGTCGGTGATGTGGATGCTGGAGATCGCCATGCCCCGATCGTTGTCGAGCACCACTTCCACCTGCCGCGCCGATCCCTCGTAGACGAGCCAGTCGCCCCCCGCGTAGACGACCACCGCACCACTATCCTGTTCCTGCACGCGGATGTCGATCAGTTCGGCGAGATCCTCCAGCGCTTCCAAGCGTTTGTCGCGCAGGCCGACGGCGTCGCTGGTGGACGCGCCGCCCACCTCGGTCTCCGCGATGCGGATATTCAGTCGGCGAACCTCCTCCAGCAAGCGGTTGAGGTCCGAGGCCATGTTGGTGACGCGCTGGTTGATGTCGAACCGCATTTCGCCGACGCGCTTCGCCAACCGCCCGATGTCCTCGGTCAGCGATTTGCCCTGCAGCATGGCGAGATTCCGCACCGACGTGCTCTCGGGCTGATTGAGGATCTCGTTGATGCTGCCGAAGAACCGATTCATCGCCGTGCTGAGATCGGTGTCGTTGAGTTCGCCGATTACCCCTTCTAGTTGCAGGTAGGTTTCCTCTTGAGCCTCCGCCGAGAATTGGTCGCTGACGGCGCCGCGGAGCCGCTCTTCGAGAAAGGTGTCGATCTTCTGCTGGACGGCGAGCACCTGCACACCGGTTCCCAGCAGCAGCCCGCCCAGTCGTTGCGTGGGCCCCGGCGAGAGAAGCACCTCCTCGCGGATGTAGCCCGGGGTGTTGGCGTTGGCGATGTTCTGGCCGACCACCTGCAGCGCAATGCTGTCGGCCTGAATCGTGTTGCTCGCCATCCGGATCGAACTATAGAGCGACATGGCGAAATATTCCGCAGCTTTCTGAAATCCCCCTAAGCCACTAAACCGCGTGGTCTACCAATGTGCCACCGGAGTGCCTGGATTCGTCCTCTCCATATGTCGGCTTCATTCGCCCGCCGGTCGCGATAATCTCTACCATCTGCGATAAATGGATCAAGGTTCGCTGCACGAGCACCCAATTCGTGAGGCTCTGGTGCCGCAACAGGCGGGCTCGGCCGGCGGAATGACGCACGCGGACCCGCAGATCGCGTCGTTGGGGGCCGGGCAGCGCCTCGGTCAGCGATTCGATGCTGTCGGAAGGCAATCCCTCCTCCGCGGCGCGGCAGAGCAGTCCTTCACGTCGTTCGAGGCATTGTTCGAGCCGCCGGATCAGGCCCCGCTCCCGATCGCCAACCGCGGCGAGACCTTCCAGATCCTTGTCGACAAGGCACTGCCGCTTTCTGGTAAGGATCTCCAGCGTCGCGTCCTGCACGGCCGACAGATCCTTCAAGAACTCGGCCAACTCGGAATCCCAGGCAGTTGCCATCGAGAGAGCCTTTCCGGAGCACGGGGGAGTAATGGAGTGTTGGAGTGTTGGAGTGTTGGAGTGTTGGAGTGTTGGAGTGTTGGAGTGTTGGAGTAATGGAGTAATGGAGTAATGGAGTAATGGAATGATGGAATGATGATCTCTGCCACTCCCATCATTCCACGATTCCATCACTCCCCCCTCATCTCCTGCTGAGCGTAAACAGTTCGAACATCGGTTCGGCAAAACGTTCGGAAGCGGCGTCGCTGAGCTTTTCGGCGAGAACTTGATCGAGTTGTTCGCGGAAGATCTCTTCCGCCTTGCCGCCGTGAAAATAGGCCGGTTTATCGACGGTCTTGCGCATCGCTTTGAGCATTTGTCCGAAGAGCGTCTGCCCGGCAAACGACTGGAAGGCTTCCCGAGTCTCTTCATCGAATCGCCCATCCAGTTCCGCCGGCGCCTTCGCTGGCGTCGCTTGCGGCAAAGCACCGACATCCCCGTAAGAAACAGCATCGACCCGCATCGCACACTCCAGCAAATGACAAATAACCAATGACAAATGACCAATGACTATTCCATAATCAACTCCGCGTTCAGCTTTCCATTCCTTGCCAATCCCTTGATAATATCGATCACATCGGCCGGCGGCACCCGTAGCGCATTGAGGGCTTCGACCAGCGACTTCAATTTGGCGTTTTGCGGATCGTTGGAATCGACCGCCACGAACTGCCCGGGTGCAGCGGTATTGCCGGTTTCGATGACGACGTTCTTGTGCGTAACCACCACGGGGCCAATCTCGACATCGCCGCCGATCACGATGCTGCCGGTGCGCTCGTGGATCACCACGCGGGAACTGCCGGGCACCTCCGCCATCGGCAGACTGAGCACCTGCGAGACGAACAGCACGGGATCCTCCAGGTATTGGGGAGGAACCGTCACTTCGACACACACCTGGTTGATCGCCTTGGCCAGCGGAACGCCGCTGCTCTGAAAACTGAGCTGGCTGTTGATCAGTTCCGTCACTTCCTGGGCCGCTTGGAAACCGGCACGGTTCGGTTCCAGTACCAGCGTCATCTTGTCGTCTTTGATGAAGACATTGAAGAAATCCTCTTCCAACCGGCAGCCGCCGTGGACGCGGCCGGTAGTCGGCAGGTCGACGCTATCGATCGTGATCGGACCGTCCGCCAAAGCATAGACGCGGGGGTTCTGCGGATCCGGTCCCAACAACGGCGAGAGAAACAGTCGTCCACCGACCAGGCTCTTGGCCGAGCCGATTGAACTGACGACGCAATCGATTTTGTCTCCCTGTCGCGCGCCGGCCGCGGGTACGGTCGCCGTCACCATCACCAGGGCCACGTTTTTGGAATCCTTCAATTCATTCGCTCCGCCCGAGCCGATCGGGTTGCCCATCAGTTGCATCGCCGTGGCCAGGCTGCGGATCGTCGGAAGGAAGTTGGCCCCGTCGCCGGTCCCCTTCAGGCCGACAACGATCCCCAGTCCCTGCAAGGTGTTCTCTTCCTGCCCTTTGACCCGGCAGATACTCTCGAGCGTTGTCCGAGCGTCGGCCGGCGCCGCCAGCAACCAAGCCACAAGCGCCAGCAAGAGGAAGCGGGGAGCAGGGAGCAGGGAGCAGGGAGCAGGGAGGGAGGAGCGGCGTGAGGAGTCGCCCGCGCTACCATGCGGTGCTGGCTTGAGACGGGAGTGGCGAAGTCTACTTGCTGCTTGATAATCGAAATTCATGACGCTTTCATTCTCACGACAGAACAACAACCGAGAATCCCTTTCAACTCTCAACACCCTGACCCCTGCTCCCTGCTCAAAACGGCTGGTAGCGGTCCAGGGCTTCCAGGAACCAGCCGCGGCGGTAGCCGTCGCGGATGTGGCCCGCTTCGCGTTTGTGGATCCGCAAGTCCGCCACGTTTTCGCTGAGCACCGTGTTGTTCGGTAGAACGTCCTCAGGACGGACGACTCCGCCGAGCGACATTTCCCAGACCTCTTCGTTGTTGCGGATCATGCGATGGCCTTCGAGAACCAGCGTGCCGTTGGGACGGATGTCGACCACTTCGGCGGCGATGCGGAACTTCATGGCATCGCGGGTTTCCAGTTCGGATTCCGCCCGGTACTTGCTATCCACTTTGCCGCCGATCGCCGGATCACCGTCGGATTGCTGCGCCGGCTTCAAATCCCAACCGTCGAATTTGATCCAATTCTGAAGCACCATCGACAGATCGGCCTTCTTGCGGCGGTCCACTTCCCCTTCGCTGATTACCTGGGACTTCTCATCGACGACCACAGTAATCAGATCGTGGATCTTGATTTCCGGGGGCTCCGGCGTGGGCTGGTAGGTCCACGAGTAGGTCGGCAACGTCATCGGTCGCCGCTGCTCGGGGGAGCCGTAAAGGCTGGAACTCTGCGGCCGCGCTGTGCCGGCGCCTAGCGCCAAGAGAAGCAATGCGATCACTCCGCCCGTCGAAATCCTAGTCGTCATGCCGCATCACTCCATTGCCTGCGTCGGCCACCGTTGCCGCCTGCGCTCCCCGAGCGTAGATCTCCAACTCCCGGATCCCACTCACGCGAGCGAAGAACGTTTTCCGATCGGCCAGCGTTTCCACGCCGATCAGTTCATCCAGGCTGCCGTCGTCGCGAGCCCGGGCCGTGGTGCGCACTCGAATCCCTCCACTCCGCGCATAGACCGTCACAATTTCTCCGCGGCGGACCAGTTGAGGTGCTCGCACCATCCTGCGATCGATCGCGGTCGCCTCGCCGATCGCTTGGGTGGTCTCGCTGCCGATCACTTGTTCGGCTGCGTGGAAACAGTCCGCCGCAGCGCGGCCGCTGTCGTCCCGCCGCAATGCGACGTCCGCCGCCGTGATTACCGCTCCGCGCGGCAAGGATCGCGTGGTGACGACCGTCGCCGGAATTGCCCGAACCTGGACATCCAAGGCGATTCCATCCGAAGCGTTCTCTCCGTCCAGCGCGATTTGAAGTCTCTGCATGCCGGACCAGGGCGGCGCCCCACCATGTACCACGGTGATTCCGCCGGCGTCCTGAATCCGCCGCGCCAATTCGTCCGTAACCGAAACCTGCACTTCCCGTGACTGGTCGGCGCCGGCCGTCTGCTCGAGGTAAGCGAGCACGGCTTGCTGCACCTGCCGCTCGATGCGTCGCGCCGCCGCGGCCGCCAAGGGTTCGATGGCCCCGGGCTCGGCAATCGCCGTAGGGCCATGGACCGTCAATTGGCTGAAACCGCTGAAACGATGCGCGCGGAGATCGATTCCCCGCAACAAGAGCAGATCTTGGATCTCGCGCGCTCGCAGCGGCCGCGTCTGGCCGACCGGCGGGGCCGGGAGCAGTTCCACGCTCGCCAACGCCGTCTCTTCCGTTGGGGCGGCGGCGCTGATCGTCGCGCAATCGCCGAGGGTGACTACCGCTCCGCTCGGTCGGCACTCGCCGCGGATCTGGATCTCCGCGGCGCCGGCCGGTAGTCCGCATGCCGCGGCGATCGCCAGCACGGCAAACCCCAGTCGAATGGAGCGCGCAAGGGGGTCGGGAGTCTTTTTTCCTATCGGCCGGCGACCGGGTTGGAACTGCCGAGCAGCGCCGGGGCCGATGGGAAAAAAGACTCCCGACCCCGTCTTGCTGTTTCGTGTTTTTTGCATGATTACATCCGCCTCAAGTTGGCGACCAACTGCATGATTTGGTCGCCCGCCTGGATTGCCTGCGAGTTCAACTCGAAGGCCCGTTGGGTCGTAATCAGGTCGATCAACTCGTTGACCGGTTCCACGTTGGAGGCTTCGAGCATTGTCTGGCGAAGCACACCCACGCCTTCCTGACCGGGCGTGCCGGGCGTGGGGGTGCCGGAGGCGTCGGTCTCGGCATAGAGATTCTCGCCGAGTTTCAGGAGCCCCTCGGGATTGATGAACGTGACCAGTTCCATCTCGCCGACCTGCGCCAACTGCGTCGAGTTCGGCTGTCGCACCGAGACGAGCCCTTGGGGGCTGATCGAGATCGCCGTGGCGTCCTGGGGAATAATGATAGGCGGCTCGAGCAATCGGCCGGTGCTGGCGGAACCCATCACCAATTCGCCGTTGGCGTTGATCGACAGGTCTCCGGCTCGTGTGTAGACGATCTCGCCGGTGCCGGGTTCGACCACCTGGAAGAAGCCCGGGCCCTCGATGGCCACGTCCAACTCGCGGCCCGTCTGCTGGAACGATCCCTGCCGGAACTCCGTCTGCACGCTCGACACGCGGCTGCCCAAGCCGACGGAGATTCCCGTCGGCGTATACTGTCCGGCGGAGTCCTCCGCGCCGGGGAATTTTTCGTGGCGGTAGAAGAGGTCTTCGAAGTTCGCCCGTCCCCGTTTGAAGGCGGTCGTTTCGACGTTCGCCAGGTTGTTGGCGATGACGTCGAGCTTCGTTTCCAGCGACCGCATGCCGGTGGCCGCCGTGTAAAGAGTTTGAACGCTCATGGTGGTTTCGGATTTCGGATTGCGTGCTTCGGATGTTTTTGGCTTACGGTCTCAAAACTCGGTTGACGAGTCCGGAGAGCATCTGGTCCTGGGTTTGCATCATGCTCATGTTGATTTCCACGGCGCGGGAGGCTTCGATCATCTCCATCAGTTCGGTCGTCGGCTGCACGGCCGATGCTTCCAGGTATCCGTTGACGATGTGTCGCCGCTCGGTCGCCACCGGTTCGGTGTCGGCCAGCGGACGAAAGAGGTTTTCTCCGGCTTTCGCCAGATCGCCCAGCGAGGCCGGTTGGACGATGCCCAGGATTTGTGTTACGCCGCGCTGCCGAATCGCCCCCGATGGCGACAGATCCCAGGGGCCGTTGGCCGCCTCGATGGTGATCGGACTTCCCGTCTCGTTGAGCACCGGGTATCCCTGTTGCGTGATTAACTGCCCGTCGGCGGTGAGTTGGAAATTGCCGGCGCGGGTCAGCAAGACCTCGTCGTCTTTTTGGACCATGAAGAATCCGTCGCCATCGATGGCCAGATCCGTGGGCGTCATGGTTCGCTTCAGCGGTCCGGCCGAGTAATCGGTGGCGGTCTGCCGGACGATCACACCGCCGCCGAGGTCATCGATCGACCCCGAACCGGGCGTATCGCTTCCCCGCTCGATGGCCTCGGCGTACCGTGCCTGAAAAAGCGCGAGTTCCCGCTTGAAGCCGACCGTGTCGACGTTGGCCAGATTATTGGCGACCACTTCGAGGCGTTTCGCCTGAGCGTGCGCGCCTTCGGCCGAGAGGTACAGTCCGTAGGGCATGAGTTTTCTGCAGATCGGGCTTTCCAATCGGACTCACCGCCGAGCCGGCCTGGAAATCCTGATGTTCTTGGCAGCCCCCCTGCCACCCTGTCCCATCGACGCCGCCTGGAAACAGGACGTGACCGCAGCAGAGCAACCGCCGTACCAGATCGACCTTTAACGGAGAAAGAAACAAAAGCAGGTGCCCAAGTACTTCGCTGGGAGTGACTTGCGAGATTCGGCGCAGCAAGCTCCCGCCGGGATTCCGACGGAGTCATTGCTTTGCTTTTCGGCGGAGTCTGCCGGTCGACCGGCAAGAATCCGCATCATCGAATGTGCGACCCTTCGGCTTCAACAACATCGATCTGCCTCACTTGCCGCAAATCGTCGATGGGGATAATCCCCCCTCGTCATGCTCGCGGTGGCCCTGCTATACTATGATCCATGAACCAGACTGATCGTCTTTCGCGCAGCCCCGAATTGATGTCGGTCGGTGACACGGCGCTGCTGGTCGTCGATGTGCAGGAGCGTCTGGTGCCGGCGATTGCCGACCATCGCAGGGTCGTCTGGAACGTCGCGCGATTGATCGATGGCGCGAAGATCCTTGGACTGCCGGTCGTTGCCACGGAGCAGTATCCCAAGGGGCTCGGTCCCACCGTGCCGGAAATCGCCGCGCGGTTAGGCGAAATCCCGTCGAAACTCACCTTTAGTTGCGGCGGCTGCCCCGATGTGTTTGCCGGGCTGGAAAGCCGCGGGATCCACAAGGTGCTTGTCTGCGGGATCGAATGCCATGTCTGCGTCCAGCAGACAGTGCTGGACCTGCTGGCAGCCGGTTGGCGAGTGTACCTGGCGGTTGACGCCGTCGGTTCGCGGCACGAACTCGACTGCCGCACCGCGCTGGGGCGCATGGACTCCTCCGGCGCAACGCTCACGACGACGGAATCCGCTCTGTTCGAATGGTGCGACATGGCCGGTACGCCCGAGTTCAAGCAAATCAGTCAACTGGTCCGGCAGTCGCCGACCTGATCGTTCGAAGCTACCCCCCGCCGATCGCCGGAAAGATGCCGAGTTGGTCTCCCTCCTTGACCGGCGTGTCCGTCGTCGCCGGCCGACCGTTGACGAAGAGAATCCGCGTTTGCTCCGTTGGAATCTCCAACTCTGTGAGCACGTTCTGAATGGTCTGATCGGTAGCGATCTGGACCGTCACCGAGGCCTTGCCCCCGATGTAGCCGCGGAGTCCGGCGTAGAGATTGACTTGGACGGTTGGCATGGGCGGAACAGGGGCCGGCAGAAGAGATTAAGAAAAGCGGAGAACTTGATCGAGCGCTTCGTCCGGCACGTCGAACGTGGCGCCGTGGGGAGACAGTTTCTCCGTGCGGAAGAAGTCGGGGAGCCGGTCGTGCGCCGCTGTGAAACCGGCGGCCGTGTTGAACGCCCGTTCCTCAGAGAGGGTTCGTTTTCCCAATGCGAGGAAATCGGCGCTGTCGAAAGGACGGCCCTCCAGCGCCGCGAGCATCTCGCAAATGGCCTCCAGCGCGGTGGCATCGTCGAGAACGGCGAAAGCCACGAAGAGGCACAGCCCGGCCGCGTCGATCGCCGCCGTGGCGATCTGCAGGTTGCGGCTCAATTCCACCTGCCCGTCGGGCTTGAGCGGATCGACGCGCCCGCCTACACCGAGGATGTTCGCCGTGACGGCGTAGCCGGCCGTGTGGTCGGCCCCCATCAGGATGCCCGGGGCGATTACCAGCTTGTTCTCCGCGGCGAGAGGATGGCTGGTGGCGGGAACCTCGGCCGCCACAATCGCCGAGGTCAGCGCCCTGCCTCCCAAATCGCGATAGGCGACCGTCGGTTCTTCAAACCGGACACTCTGTTTCGCCATGTCCACGCGGAGAATCACCGACATGGTGGACTCCTTCGGCAACCAGTAGGAATACGGTCCCTAGCAGCCGGGCTGCTTCTTGGTCCAGCCTAGGTGCAAACGAGACAAGGTGTCAAGCGTGGCTGCCCCCCCCCGGCCCGGCGGCCCGGCGACCGCGGGCAATTCGGCCTGCCGACATTGAGCGAAATTCGCTACACTTCGCAGCCCGTCCCAGCGGGCGGAAAACCCGAGCATCCCCAGTCGGCGCCGTTATGCCAGGAAAGGCAGCAAATCTCCGTGTTTCGTGGATTTTCTTGGCGGTTGGGCAGCTCTGCGCCACCTGTGTTACCGCTGAGGAACTGATTCGCGCGATGCCTCTGTCGGCAGCTCCCGGGATTCCGGTTGCCGATAATGGTCCGCACGGGGGCGGCTGGATTACAACTGAGGAGTTGCCGCTCAGTGCTGGCGTCCTTTTACCCCCAGAGCAGCGAATTTGGCAGGTTTTGCCGCCGGGACTGATCTACCGATCGTATCTCGCAGGGCCGAGAGAGTCGCGATTTGCCAGCCAGTGGGTGCATTTGAGCGGGGAGGAGGATTGGGCGTGGGACATCACGCTCGGGGGCCGGATCGGTATTCTGCGTTACGGCACCAGTGATCCCGTCTGGCCGGAAGGATGGCAACTGGACATCGAGGGGGCCGCCTTCCCGCGGCTGTCGCTCGACGATCAGCGAGACCTGATCGCTTCGGATTTCCGATTTGGCGTGCCGCTGACGTACCGGCGAGGGCCGTGGGAGACGAAGTTCGGCTACTACCACCTCAGCTCGCATCTCGGCGACGAGTTCTTGGAAATCCACACCGACATGGCGCGGATCAACTACGTTCGCGAATCGTTAGTATGGGGGGTGGCTCTGCGTCCGACCGACGCCTTGCGGCTCTATGTCGAGGCGGGATGGGCTTTCTACACTGACGGAGGCGCAGAACCGTGGGAATTCCAAGTCGGGGCGAGTTTCACCCCGGCGTATCCGACTGGACTGGCGGGGGCGCCGTTTTTTGCCGTCAACGCTCATCTCCGCGAGGAGGCGGATTTCGGCGGAAATGTTGCGGTACAAGGCGGTTGGGCGTGGAAGGGCCCCAGCGGACGCCTGTTCCGAGTCGGCGCGCATTACCTGAATGGAAAGAGCAACCAGTACCAGTTCTTTCGGCAGCACGAGGAACAGATTGGACTGGGGATGTGGTTCGATTACTGACCGACATCGCCGGTTCAACCGCTTTTCCTATCGCTATCGGTCTGTTAGACTTGCGCGGGTTGAGCAGCCCGGCTGCTCCGCAGCAGCCGCGCTGCTGTCGGCACCGTGAGGAGTTGAAGAATTCGATATGTCCGGCCCGACGACCGACCATCGCCTGTTCTTCCGCGAGTTCTTGCGGAATTTCCACACGACCGGGGCGGTCTTGCCCAGCGGTCGGCGGCTGTCCACCGCTCTGGCTCGCTACGTCGGCGAAAACGGAGTCCCCAGGCGGATCCTGGAAGTTGGCCCCGGCACCGGCGCGGTGACGCGGCGGATCGTTGCGGCCATGAGGCCATCGGACGAGGTGGATTTGGTCGAGTTGAACGACCGCTTCGTCGCACACCTGCGGGAGTGCATCGACACGGCGCCAGATTTCCGGTCCGTCGCAGGGCGGATTCGGGTGCTTCATTGCGCCGCGGAAGAGTTGGCCGCCGATGAGCCGTACGATCTGATCATTTCCGGGCTGCCGCTGAACAATTTCAACCCGGCCGAAGTCGAGCGAATCCTTGAGGCGCTCACCCGGTTGCTGAAACCGGCGGGCATCCTCTCTTTTTTCCAGTACATCGGCATCCGACGAGCCCGTGCCTTGGTGAGCGGTCGCAGGGAGCGGGAGCGTTTACGAGGGATCGGCGTTGCGCTGGCCGCCGTGCTTGATGGCCACGAGGTTCGCCGGGACTGGATCTGGCCCAACGTCCCGCCGGCATGGGTGCATCACGTGCAATTCCAGCAGCCCGGCCGCTGCGAGCAGCCGGGCTGCCGGACGTAGCCTCAGCTTGCTTGCTCGCGCTGGCTCGACTATACTTCGGTAAACTACCCCAACCTTGTGTGATTCTCCAGGCGCGGAGCTTTCGCGGACCTGGCAGTCGCCGTTTCGCGCGATACCCGATGGTCTCGCCTTCTTTTGAGAATGCTCATGGCCCGACGTTTTCTCAGCCCCGTCCTCGTCTTGGTATTACTCGTCGTCCTCGCGACTGCCGGGGTCGCGGCCGAACCGGCGAAACCCGCGGCGGAGAAGGAGGATTACTATGAGCTGCAAAAGCTCCTGGTCGAGACCATGGATGAGGTTGAGCGGAACTATGTGAAGGACATCAGCCGTCGCGAGTTGATCGAAGCGGCGATCCAGGGTGTGCTGAAGAAACTTGATCCCTATTCGAGCTACATCCGTCCCGATGAATTCGAGAGTTTTCGCAGCAGTGTCGAAAGCGAATACGGCGGGATCGGCATTAAACTCGACATCGACAACGGAGAACTCAAGGTGGTCAGTCCCCTGGCGGGAACGCCCGCCTACCGTGCCGGTCTTCTCGCCGGCGACCGCATCGTCGAGATCGACGGCAAGAGCACCGAAGAGATCACGATGGACGATGCGGTCAAGCGGCTCAAGGGGGAAGAGGGAACCAAGGTTACCCTCGTCGTCGTTCACGAGCATCAGGCCGAAAAAGAGACCGTGACGATCACCCGCGAGGTGATTCACGTGGCCACGGTGCTCGGCGATCACCGCAAGGACGACGGATCCTGGGATTTCATGTTGGATAGCGAGAAGCGGATCGGTTACATCCGGATCACCGCTTTCAGCCGCAACACCGTGGGCGAACTCCGCGATGCGCTCGCTCGTTTGGTAGCCATGAACATCCGAGCGCTGATCCTCGACTTGCGATTCAATCCCGGCGGTCTTCTGCCATCGGCCGTCGAAGTATGCGACTTGTTCATCGCGGATGGCCGCATCGTGAGCACCAAGGGAAGAAACGTCGAAGAGCGGACCTGGAATGCCCGTAAGGAGGGGACTTTTCAAGGCTTTTCCATGACCGTGCTGGTGAATCGGTACAGCGCCAGCGCGAGCGAGATCGTGGCGGCATGTTTGCAGGATCACAAGCGCGCTCTGATCGTGGGCGAGCGCACCTGGGGCAAGGGAAGCGTTCAGAACGTGATCGAGATGGAGAACGGTCGCAGTGCTCTGAAGCTCACCACGGCCAGTTATCACCGGCCCAGTGGAGAAAACATCCATCGCTTTCCCGGTGCCCGAGAGAGCGACCGTTGGGGCGTCGTGCCCGACAAGGGCTACGATCTGAAACTGACCGATGCCGAGATGTCGGCCCTGTTGCAGGATCGCCGACAACGCGACCTGGTGTTGCCGAAACCTTCGAGCGAAACGACGCCTCCCGTGGCCGGCACGGCGGCGCTGGGCGGCGATGGCGAACCGCAGGAGCCGGAGTTACTGGCCGCGTCGGGCGAGACGAACGTGGTCGATCCGCAACTGCGGATGGCGCTGGAGTACCTCAGCGGGGAATTGGCCCGCGCCGAGCCATGAACATTCTCGCCATCGAATCGACCTGCGACGAAACGGCGGCGGCCGTGGTGACCGACCGCCTGGAGGTGCTCGGTTCGGTCGTGGCCTCGCAGGACGAACTGCACCGGCGGTTCGGCGGCGTTGTGCCGGAGATCGCCTCGCGAGCCCACATGGAGAGGATCCTGCCGGTCATCGATGAAACGCTGCGCCGCGCCGGAGTTTCCCTTGGCGACCTCGACGCGGTGGCGGTCGCCAATACCCCGGGCCTCGCCGGTTCGCTGCTGGTTGGACTGGCGGCGGCCAAGGCGATCGCGGTGGCGCTGGACATTCCCCTTCTGGCGGTCAACCATCTCCAGGCGCACATCTACGCCTGCCGCATCGCCGCCGACGAGGACGTCTTTCCATGCATCGGTCTGATCATCAGCGGCGGGCATACCAGCCTGTATCGCTGCCGCGATCCTTTGGACTTCGAGTTATTAGGGGCCACGATCGACGACGCCGCGGGCGAAGCGTTCGACAAGGTGGCCGCCATGCTTGGCTTGCCTTACCCCGGTGGTCCCTCCATCCAACGAGCCGCGGAGTCGGGCAACGCACATGCCTATCCGCTGCCGCGCCCTTTCCTCCAGGATCGGGAGAACCTCGATTTCAGCTTCAGCGGCCTGAAGACCGCGGTGCGGTATCTGCTTGTCGGTCCGGGGCGCCAGGACTTCAGCCAGCTTCAACTCGATCCCCAACGGGTTGCCGACATGGCGGCAAGTTTCCAGGAAGCCGTGGTGGATTGTCTCGTCGGCAAAGCGTTGCTGGCGGTCGAGCGGACGGGCGTGGACAAGCTTTGTGTCGGCGGCGGCGTGGCGGCTAACGCACGCTTCCGCAGACGACTCGAGGATGAGTCGGCCGGGCGGGGCGTGCGAGTCCACATCGCGCCGTTGAAGCTATGCACCGACAATGCGGTGATGGGCGCGATTGCTATCGAGCGCTACCAGGCGGGGATGTTCGAAGATTTGGATTTGGATGTCTATCCGGGCGTTGTACGAAGGACAGGGTGAAGTTAGCCCTTGATCTTAACCTTGCCAACTGCTGTCACATCTCTGTAACCCGAAGCGTAAGCGAGGGAAGGCTTTGCCCTCTTTGCTCACGCGTCGGGTTACGATTGGACCGGCAGGTTACGATCAAGGCCTGAAGTTGCTCAGAAACCGCCGCCGCCTCCGAAACCTCCCCCGCCACCCATGCCACCACCCATGCCACCACCCATGCCGCCGCCACCCATGCCACCGCCGCCGCCGCTGAAGCCTTGGCCGCCGGTTCCACCGTTGCTGGTTCCGCTGTCGCCGGAAGCGAAGTTGAAGGTATTCACCTCGGCGATTCCGGAGAAGAAAGGCAGCGGGGTGATGCGGACGTAACGCCGGTCGGCGGAAATCACCGCGGTGATCTGTAAATTCGCGCCTTCGGGCAAGGTAATGATTACCGGTTGGTAACCGACGGCGCCGCTGCCTGTCGGAATGAAACTGAGGCCGTTGCCGCTTCCCTGGCGCGCGCGGGCCAGGCTGTACAGCGAAGCCGGATCGACCGCCGAGGCGAACTGCTGGGCGAGGATCTGCTGCCGCAAGGCGATCTGGCCGGCGGCCGCGTTGGCGGCCTGTTGCTCGGCGATCGGTTCGTTGCGCCGCCCATCGGCGAGGTCGAACTTAACCAAAGCCTCGTCGCCGGCCAAGGGGATGTTCTTGCGGATCCGCTGTTCATTGGGGCTGCGGTAGTGGGTGACGACTTCGACCGTCACCTTGCCCGCGGTGACCTTGCCCCATACCCGGCGAACCAGCAGGCGATAATCGCCACTGAAACCCCGGGGACAAACATAGACCTCCGAGGACGTGCCGGTGGCATTTTGGCTCAAGTGGGAGAAACTGTCGCCGAGCATGACCCCGCCGGCAGTTGTCCGCGGATTGCGGAACGAGCAGATGGTGCCGGAGGGTTCCTCGACCAGCAGATCGACGTCCGCTTCACCGGTCCAACTGACAATCGCAATGCAATCGCGTGCGACGGCGGCATCCAGCGCCTTTTCAAAGGTTTTTGCTTCCGCCAGGCGATTCTCCTCTTTCAGACGCGCCAGGGTTGCGGAAGCTACCCGCAAGGCGTTCTTCCAGATCGCTTCCTGCTCGGCAGGCCAGGCATGGCTCAGTATCCCGGCCGTGGCCCATTGAATGGCTTCCACGTCGTCCACACGCTGCGCCCCGGCCAGCGCGGCGAGGTAGGGTTCGGGGCGGTGCGGCTGGAGTTTGCCTGCCTGCCGGAAGACCTCCAGTGCGCGCCGGTCAAAACCGCTCTTTTCCAGATACAGCCCGATGTACATCAGGTCGTCTGCGCCGCCGGCGAAGTCGACTGCCGACATCAATGCCCGTTCGATTTCTTCAGCGGGCCGCTCGGCCGCTTGCATCGCCAGCGCGAGGGCGTCGTACATCCAGGTTTGCGTCTGCTTGTGCCGCAGGGCCGCCTGAATCAGGGCGATGACCTCATCGTACTTCCGGTCTTGCATCCGGCTGCGAACCGCGTCGCGAACGGTTTTGGCCGAGGGCTGATTAGCGGCGAAGTAGCGATCCCACACCGGCGCGGGATCCTGACCTTCAGCGATTTCAACCTGAATCGACCGGGCATCGTCGGACTTCGCTTTCGCGGCGACCGGCGGAGCCTGGCTGGAAGGCGACAGGTTCAGATCGTCCTCGATGGAGAAGAATCCGTTGTTGCCGGCATTGGGCATCATGTTGGGGAGGTTGAAGTTCGGCGGCAGGTTAAACATCCCCATTCCGCCACCCATGCCACCCATTCCGCCACCCATTCCGCCCATGCCACCCATTCCGCCGCCCATGCCGCCCATGCCACCCATGCCGCCCATGCCGCCCATGCCGCCCATGCCGCCCATGCCGCTGACGGCGGGTGTCTGGATCGGAATGACCAAATCGGCGACCGGGTAGACCTTGGTGGTCAGTTCCGTCTCGGCTCGCTCCGGGGTGGTGATTAAGAGCACCTCATCCTGGATCATGTAGGTGAGTTCGAGGTCGCGGAGCGTCAGCCGCAGGGCGGAGCGGAGCGTGATCCCTTTGAGATTGCGGGTGATCGGAGTGTCGGTGCCGATGCCGACGTCGTCCAAAGCTTTCTGGTCGAGTTGGATCTCGATCTTGTGAAAATCTTTGAGGTAATCGATGACGTCGTTCAGCGGGGTCTCGATGAATTCCAGCGAGGTCTGGTTGCCGAGTTCAGCGAGAATCTTCCGCTCCGAAGGATTTGAAGAGGCAAGATCCATCTGCGAATAGCGCTCTTTGCGGCGGGTGGTCAGCTCCTGCCAGATCTCGGCGTCGGGATAAACGATCGGCGGTTCGTCGGGGAAGGGGATGTGCGATCGCTCAACCTGGTAAAGAGTCGCGAAGACGGCCCGCTGCCGCTCGATGCGCAGCGCCATCATGGTATAGAAGTTGCTTACCAGGTAGGAATTGAGGACGGCGTTGAGCGCGGCGGGAGAAGCCTCGGGAGAATACATGGGGTCCACATCGGCCGCTGCATTCGCTGCCTCGATCGCCAACTCGTAGCGGCGCTCCTCCATCAGCGAGTTGAAACGCTCCATGAGTTGCTCCCGTTTCTCCTGCTTACGCAAGAGATTCTCGGAGACCAACATCTGGTCCTTCGCCGCCGCCAGGCTTTCGAGGTGCTGCTGGCGGCGGATGTCTTCGACGGCCCCGCGCTGCGCCGACTCTCGCAGCGCCGCTTGGATCTGGCCGACCAGTTGGTCGCGAACTTCCGGTTCCAACTCCGGGGCTCGGCGGACCTGTTCGAGTTGGATCTTGAGATTCTGCATCGCCACATCGGGGCTTGTCGACATCATCCCGCGAGCCTGATTGATCGTGGCGGCGACGTCGGCCGTGATCATCTGGGCGATCACTTCCCGGTCGCGCTCGACGGCGCCGACGAACGCGCCCTCGGCGGCAAAGGGGTCGGCGAGACCGGCGCGACCGATGTTCTTGCCATCGGCGCCGGCGGGCGCGGCGGGGCCCACCAGGTTCAGGTCCGCGGCGGGCGGTGGAACCGGTTCGGGCTGGCCGGGCAGTTGTTGAGCCGCCAGGCGGAGCAGAGTCTTGGCCTCTCGATTTGCCGGATCCTGGCGGATTGCCTGGTCGGCCAATCGCTTCGCGCCTTCCAAATCGCCTGTCCTGACGGCCTGTGCGGCCAACTCGGTCAGGTTCAGCGAACCGGTGGTCACGGCATCCTGGATCGACGCGAGGCTCGCCGTGCCCAGTAGCGGCAAGGTGACGCCGCCGTCGCGACGGGCCTCCTCGACCACGCGGGCGAGATACGCATTGGACGGGGCCGAGTCGGCTGCGGCGACCTTCCAATGCATGGAATGCTTGCCGCCGTTGGCGTCGGCAGCCATCTCGATCTCCATCGGGCCGTCTCCGGCCATCGTGCCGACGAAGAGCGTGTCGCGATCGCTTCGCAGCGGCGACGGCTCCTTCGGGTAGACTTCCTTGAAGCCTTGCGGCCATTGCACCGAAAGGGGCCAGAAAACGGTGGCGTTGACGGCGGCGGCCAATTTCGCGCCCGGTTGTTCGGCGTCGTCGACGAGGGTTCCGCCCGTTCGCCCGGCCAGAGCGGAGAGGAGGTGAACGTCGGTCTTTGGGCCCACGGCATAGGCGTTTACCGCGACGCGGCTATCGGCCAGCAGGCCGGCGAGTTGCTCGAATCTCTCCGTGCCGAGAAGATTCGCGGAACTCATGCCGTCTCCAAGATAGACCACGGCGCGGGGATTGCCCGGCGCGCCGCCGAAGCTGTCGATGGCGGCCGCCAGCGCTTTGTCCATGTCGGTGGCGCCCAACGGGACACGAGCCTCCAATTTCCGGAGTGCTGCGGCCATCTCGGGGCCGCCCGGAGCGACCAATCCTTCGGTAAGCGGAATGGCGTAGAGATCGACGGCAATCAGACGAACCCGATCCTGCGGCGTCAGACCGGCCAATAATCCATTCAGAGCCGAGAAGGCATGCGTGCGGAACTCACCGGTCTGACTTGCCGACGTGTCGATGAGCACGACCACATCGTGCGCGGCGGCAGGCGGTAAGTTCGCCGTCGGCTTCAGGCTCGCGACGAAGTATTTGCTACCGTCGGCCTGCAGGTAGGTTTCCAGTCCGGCGGCGGAAGCCGGCTCTGCAGCCACGGCGCCGGCTGCCCCCGCAGCGATCGCCAGCATCGCGGCAGACAGCAAAGCCATTCGGATAACACTCTGTTTGGACATGTGTGGAATCTCCGGCACGGAAACAACAGCATGCACGGCGCGATCGTGTTCCGAACCGACCGCCGCGTCACGCAAAGAATTCTTAGGGGACAGAACCCTCCTCCAGGTACGCTTATTTTATCTAGCCGTCCTGGACTTTGCCAACGAAAAACCGACACCGACTCGCAAAATCCCTTGACCATCCTCGCGCCGTGCCGGATTTTGCGTGTCAAGAACAATCCTACCTCGAAAAGCGACAGCATTGGCCAAAACCCTCAGTAGCATGGCAAACGACCCATACGGGTGGGTTGATGCTGCCTGGATGACTCGCCGGGATTATTCACCGCCCGTGTGCATTGGGCGCGGGTTACGGCACACAAAGAGGAATCGCAAGCGATGATAACTCATTGTGCCATTATCGCTTGCGTTTCAGATTCGTGCGGGGCGGTGAAGCTAGCCGCAGAAGAAGAGGCGGCCCGGAGACATGGTTGTCTTCCGGGCCGCCCATGCCAGCCTCATGAGAACTCAGGCTTTGAAAGCCGATCTAGCGCTGGTAGCTATCCGAATCCACGCCGCCGAGGCTTGCCGCCTGATCCTCGGTGTTGCGGAGCACCAGGGTCTCCCAATCGACCCCGACAACGGCCTGGGAGAAATCGAGCACGGCAGCCCCTACTCCGGCCAGGGAGTTGGTGGCGAGAGAGATCATCGCGCTGACCACGGGGCTGAGTTCGTCCCCGTTGGATACCGGCGAGGCATCGACCGCCGACATCAGATCGCACGGATCGTCCCGGTTCTCGAAGGCGTCGGCCGTCATCGCACGCACTCCCTCGATCCAACTCGGAGACAGATCGTGCAGGCTGCGACGAAGGAGGTCGACCCCCTCGCTCGTGCCGACCTCGCCGCGTTCGATGAGGCGGTAGGTCGCCAACAAAGCCGCGGCGCCGGGCAGATCCTCGGCAAGCCCCGCCACTTCAATGCCGGTGGTGTCCTCGAACTGCGAGGCGAACTCCAGCGCTTCGGTGCCGAGGCTCGTGAGGTAATCGTTGAGCGTCGCACGCCGAACGGATGCGGGCTCCTCACAGAGCGTCTCCAGGGTCCGTAGCAGTTGCTGGTCCGACCAGGTGAGCAACTCGGCCGGGGTCCATCCGAACAACTCGATCCCGCTCTCCTCGCCGACTTCGGCAGGCGCCGTCGCGTCGGCGCCGCCATCGGCCTGCCACTGTTGCTGAGCGCCACCCTCAAACGCCTCTCCGTAGTAGGCATACGGATCGGCGTAGTCGTAGCGGGTGGTCTCATCTTCCGTCGAGCAGCTTGGCTCGACGGCGGCCGGCTGCGAAGTTTCGTCCGTCTCGGTTTCGACGGCGGCATCCACCGCCTCAACGGCCGTGTCGGAAACCTCGTTGGCCTGATAGTAGTACTCGTACCGGTATCCGTTCCAGGACTCGTACTCGACGACTCCGTCCGACGCTTCCTCCGCTTCAGTTTCCTCCGACGAAAACTCGTTCATCGAGCCGTCGTAGGCGGGCACTTCGGGAACGCCGTTGCCGAACGAATCGGTCTCGTCCAGCATGTCGGCATAGCCGTAGGGCTCTGCCGATTCGACCGGCTCGCAGTCCGAGGGGACTTCGAGGCCGCTGTTGTCCTCGATGATCTCGACCGCGGTTTCCGCCGGCGCGGCTTGGCTGGACGCATCCTCGAAGCTCTCCTCGTCAGCGGCGTACTCGTAGCCGTAACGGCCGCCGTACTGGTAGGTCCAGTCGTAGGCGTCGTTGGGCTGGCTTACGCCGGCCGAATCGTCCATCTCCGCCTCGCCGGAGTCCGACTGCGGCGTCTCAAAATCCTCTGCGGCTGCCTCGGTCTCATCGGAATCGAGCGGGGTGTACATCATCTCGTAGTCGTAGTAATCCGACTCGTCCTCGACGGCGGCCGATTGGCTGTCGACCGGCGACTCCACGTCGGCGAAAGACTCGTCGCCGTACTGGCCGTCCATGGTCTCGTCGTCATACTCCGGCGTCTCGACGGCCCGAACGGACTCATCGACGGGCTGCGCCTCTTCAACGGTCTGGACCGTTTCCATGGCCTCGCCGTCGTCATAACGGTAGCCGTACATCGACTCATACGAGGCATCTTCATAGGAGTACTCGTCTTCGTACTTCCACTCGCTGGAGTCGTCGGCTACTTCCTCAACCGCTTCGGCGTCGATCGCAGCGGATTCGTCGGCGACCTCAGCCACCTCGCCGCCCATCTCGCCGTAGCCATCGTACTCGTACGAGTATTCGTCCTCGCAGGAGTAGTCGTCGGCTGCGTCCTCAACCGCTTCGGCGTCGGTCGCGGCGGATTCGTCGGCGACTTCAGCCGTTTCGGCGCCCATCTCGCCGTAGCCATCGTACTCGTACGAGTACTCGTCCTCGTAGGAGAAATCGTCGGCTGCATCCTCAACCGCTTCGGCGTCGGTTGCGGCGGCTTCGTCGGCGACTTCAGCCGTTTCGGCGCGCATCTCGCCGTAGCCATCGTACTCGTACGAGTATTCGTCCTCGCAGGAGAAATCGTCGGCTGCATCCTCAACCGCTTCGGCGTCGGTTGCGGCGGCTTCGTCGGCGACTTCAGCCGTTTCGGCGTCCATCTCGCCGTAGCCATCGTACTCGTACGAGTATTCGTCCTCGTAGGAGAAATCGTCGGCTTCTTCCTCAACCGCTTCGGCGTCGGTCGCGGAGGATTCATCGGCGACCTCAGTCGTTTCGGCGCCCATCTCACCGTAGCCATCGTACTCGTAAGAATACTCGTCTTCGTACAGCCACTCGCTGGAGTCGCCGGCGACTTCCTCCACCGCTTCAACTTCGGTCGTTACGGTTTCGGGAGTTTCGCGAGGCTCGTCGAACTCGAGCGAGGTCTCCTCGGCCGCTTCGCCGGAGCCATACTGATCCGCGGGAGTGACGTACTCGTAGTCGTAGCCGTCGTTGTGACTGTACGAGTAGTCGTCCCTGTAGCAGCCGTCGTCCGAGTAATCTGCCGCATACGGACAGGTCTTTTCGGCGATCGGACCGTACGCCTCCAAGTCCCAGCAGGGACCGGGATAATCCGCGTGCTCATCGACGACATCCATCGCAGCCGGTGGAGCAGGCCCGGGGTCCATGGCGCTCACCCAGGCAGTGCCGCCCGGGCCAAGCGTGGCCACTGCCCCGCCCAATACAGTACACCAAAGCCCCCGTGCCAAACCAAAACCAAGACATCTCATCTATAACTCCTCCCAGGAATAGCCCGACTGAATGGAGGAACCAATGCCGTTCCGGCTCCTCCTGAACCATGTTGATCGGTAACGGTATCGGGAAAAGAAGTTTAGGGGCATTAGGCAATCGGAGTTGACAAGGTTATATGGTTAGCTTTGAGGTTTTGATTGCTTGATACACTTGGGATGGTATAGGAAACTTTGCGGGGATGCGTGCGAATCTCATGGCTGGGATTGTGATAAAGACTGCCGGTTAGTGCGGGTTTTCCGGCGGTCTTGGAAAGGCAGTAAAGATTTTCCGTCTGCCACGATCTCGCCCGACTGTTCGGAATCTCTACCGCAAGTTTTCCAGGCTCGCACCCGAGATCTCGCCCGCGCCGCCGGGATGTCGTATGATGGGAAAACGTCAATGGTTGACTTGGATCGGTAGGTAGAGGAAATGAAACGGATACTGATGCTTTGCGGCCTATCGAGCTTGCTCGGTTTTGCGGTCGCGCTCGTCGCCGGTGAAATGCTTTCGCCCGCGAGCCCCTCCCTGGCCCAGCAGCCTGCCCCGCTTTTCGGCCGCAGCGGGCAACCCTACACCGCGTCTCCGCCCTTTCCGACGGCGCCGCAACCACGCGGGGCCGATCCCTTGGCGTCGCTCGACGAACTGACTCCTGAAGAGCGGGTGAACATCGCGGTTTACGAAAACGTCAACCGCAGCGTGGTGAACATCACCACTCAGAGTGTGCGCGGCGATCGGTTCTTTTGGATGGAAATACCGTCGGAGGGAGAGGGCAGCGGCGCCGTGATCGATCGCGAGGGACGCATCCTCACCAATGGTCACGTGATCGATGGAGCGCGGGCGATTCAGGTCACCCTCTTCACGGGCAAATCCTACGACGCGGAACTGGTCGGCCAGGATGCGACGAACGACGTCGCCGTTCTCAAGATCGACGCGCCGAACGAAGATCTCTTTCCCGTCGTCTTCGGCGATTCGA
The DNA here is from genome assembly GCA_012728855.1 of Rhodopirellula sp. Lineage (GTDB taxonomy): Bacteria > Planctomycetota > Planctomycetia > Pirellulales > Thermoguttaceae > JABWBD01. The sequence goes on from JAAYEH010000035.1 coordinate 73,892, forward strand.
CCAGGCTCCGCGTGGGGCAGCGGGTCTATGCGATCGGCAATCCGTTCGGGCTGGAACGTACCCTCACCACCGGCATCATCTCGAGTCTGAACCGCTCGCTGCCCAGCCGCCGCACCAACCGAACGATCAAGCAGATCATCCAGATCGACGCCGCGATCAATCCGGGCAACTCGGGCGGCCCGCTCTTGGACACGCGCGGACGCATGATCGGCATCAATACGGCCATCGCCAGCCGAACGGGAGAGAGCGCGGGGGTCGGCTTCGCCATTCCCATTAACACGGTGGCAAGGGTCGTCCCCCAGTTGGTCCGAGACGGTCGGGTGATCCGCCCCGACATCGGCATCGCCAAGGTAATGGAGACGGAAGAGGGACTGCTCATCGCTACGCTCGTGCCCGGTGGGGCCGCGGAGAAAGCCGGGCTACGCGGCATGAGCGTCCGGACAAGACGCAGCGGGATGCTTGTGTTCAAAGAACTCGACCGTTCCACGGCCGACCTCATCCTCGCCGTCAACGGCGAGGAGACGAAGAACGTCGATGATTTTCTCTCTTCGATCGAAAGCCATCAAGCGGGAGACCAGGTCGTCGTCAACATCGTTCGCGAGGGCCGCAAAGTGGACATTCCCGTGCGGTTGGAGCACGGCGAGTAGGTTGCCGATTCGGGCAAGCCAGCCACGCTACGCTTACCGGATTCGGCCGCGGGAGGCGATTCGTTCGGACCACACCACACGGTGAAGCACCTCGCCGGTTCCGCGTTGGAGGGTGACTTGCCCGCGGAGAGCGTTGGCAGAAGTCCCCTGCTCCGTGTTGACCAGAAAGACAGGCCGATCCGCGACCGCCCGGCGGAATAGCGCCGGATCGCTTTGGCAGGACGGCAGTCCCTCCAGCCGTCCGAAAGACTGAATGGCAACGCCGGGGTACATCCCGCTGACGTCCCGCAGTACAAGCATCGGAAACACCGCGGTGGTATCGCGGAGCACGACGCCGTTCGGCCCGGCTTGCGCCAGCGCGGCAACGGCAAAGCGGTGCGCGGAGTCCTCGTCGTGCTTCCACGGCGTCAGAAACCAACGGTGCTCGTCGAGAAAGGCCATGTCCCGCTTCGCGGGAATGGCAATCTTCGCCGCACGGAAGACGCGGGGCGCCGCTGCATACGCCGCGGGCTGCAGCAGGAAAGTGGCACAGCAGGCCGCGATCACGCCCTCTCGCCATCGGTCGCCGCGCCGGCACAGATCGTCCATGCCTAGCCCGGCCGCCACGGCGACCATCGTCAGCGCCGGCAGCGCAAAGGTGAATTGGTCCGGCACGCTATACCGGACAACAAAGACCACGTGGATGACGGTGATGGCGGCAAAAGCAGCCGCAGTGGCGGCGCCCATCCGCCGTCGCATCGCGATCCAGCCTACCACCGCGAGCGGAGCGATTGCCGAGAAGAAATTCAACGACATGAGAACGAGGTTCGCTTTGAGCACGCTTGAGCTGCCGCTGATGTTGAGCACCTCGTGCGCCCAGGCAACGCCGAACAAGGCGGACTTGGCGGCGCTGACAACGCTCCCCTCTTGCATCGCCAGCCGAACCGTCATGATCAGCACCGGGCTTGCGCCGACCAGCCACGCCGCCAGGGTGGCCGCCGGCGTCCATTTTGGGATTCGCTGCCGCATGGCGAGAACCACCACCGCCGTCGCGTAGACCGGTAGCGGCAACAGGGCAAAGTTGTGGTTGGCAAGCCCCAAGCCGCTGATCAGCCCCAGCGCAACGGCGCAGCCGGGCCGAGGCGATTGGAGTAGCCGCCGCAGCAGCCAGAGTTCGACGGTCAATCCGGCAACGCTGAGCGTGTAAACCTCGGTGACCGTGGAAATCCACCATACGGCATGGCAAACGGCCAAGAGCCCGGAGGTCATGGCGCCGACCCAGCGGCGACCGGTCAGTTCGGCTACCAGGCAAGCGAGATTCGCCAGGGCGGCGGCCATCGCGATGCCGCTCAGCGCGCCGGTCGCCCAGCAGAACGCGCCCGGCACGAGTTTGGCGATCTGTCCCAAAGCGATATGGAGCGGATGGGCCAGCGCGACTCCGAGCCTGCCCTCGTAGTCCTGCGTCCAAATGCGGTATTGAAGCAAACCGCTGTCGTGCCAGCCGGGCCCACGCTGGCAGGTGGCCACGTAGAGCAGAGCAAAGGCAAGGAAGCAACCAAACCAGAGCGGCACGAGCCGCCGCACGGAGAGGTTGCCCAAGGGCAAATGACCCATCGCTTTCGGTAGCCTCCATGGCAGCGTTATGGAAGGGGGCACTCGGCGTTCGACCGCCGGCGCCGATCGGGCGCACAGCATAGCGGACGCCCCCATTTGAGCCAACGGCGAAATTTCTCAATGACCCGCCAAGATAGCAGAATCCGCAGCAGCCCGGCTGCTGGCCATCCGCTTCCCGTAGCGTCTGGCCGTTGCCTGATGATAGCAGCCGGCCTGCTTAGGATCGGCGAATGGAAAACGGTCGTACTTACCGGTGGTGGCGGGGCCGAGGGGGTCGGGAGTCTTTTCTTCGTGTCGGCCGGAAAAACGTCTATCCGTACACGAAATCGTCGCCGGCCGACACGAAGAAAAGACTCCCGACCCCTTCCCGCGTCGATGTCGCGACAGTTATTCACTCGCCGATCCTTAGCATCATGGCGGGTGGTTCAAGTTTTTCCATCCCGGGGTTTTCCGTTTTTCCGCCGGGCGCGCCGAATTAGTATTGCCGCAAAGCGGCCGACCTGCTAAAAGGCCCCAACAAAACGGGGACAGGTACCTCGCCCGGGCGTGTATTCTGCGTGTTTGGCAAATGTTCGGCTCGGAGCCAGTCCCCGTTTTGTTAGGGCCTCTCAATGGTCCTGCCGGAAAACCGTGGGTTTCAAAACAAGCGAGAAAGGTCGATCATGGATGGTACCGTCCCACGTGCGCGATGGGGAGTCTACGTCGGGCTGTTGCTGATTACGTTAGCGACGTTGACCTATCAGATGCTGCTGACGCGGATCTTCAGCGTGACCATGTGGTATCACTTCAGCTTTCTCGCCATCTCGGTGACGATGTTCGGCATGACGGTGGGCGCCATTCTGGTGTACCTGCGGCCGGCCTGGTTCGAAGCCGCGGTGGCGGACCAGCGCATGGGGTTGGCGGCGCTGGCGTTCTCCGTGCTGATCGTCGTGAGCTTCCTCACGCACCTCTCGATTCCCTTTATCGTGCGCCCGTCGCTGGTGCATATCTGGGCGGTGGCCGTCCAGTATGTCGTCTTGTCGCTCCCTTTCGTGGCCAGCGGCATCGCCGTGACGGTGGCGCTCACCCGCTTTCCGGGCCAGATCGGCCGGCTCTACGCCGTGGACCTGATCGGCGCGGGCTTGGGCTGCCTTGTCGTTGCTCTGGCGTTGAGCTGGATCGATGCACCGACGTTGGTCATCGACGTCTCCGCACTGGCGTCCGCCGGCGCGGTGTTTGCCCTTGTCGGCACTCCCGCCCGCGGACTGCGGCGGTTGAGTCTGGCGGCAACCCTTGTTCTGGTCGCCCTGTCGGTGGCCAGCAACGTGATGGCCATCCGGCAAACGCCTCTGATTCGGCCGGTGTGGGTGAAGGGCCACCTGCAACCGACGCCGCTCTATGAGAAGTGGAATGCTTTCTCTCACGTGGGCGTCTGGGATTACACCAAAAAACCATTCGGCTGGGGCTTGAGCGCGCGATGTCCGGCGGAGGAAGAGGCGGAGCAGAAGATACTGCGAATCGATTCCAGCGCGGCCACGGTAATGACGCGGCTGGAAGGCGATCCCGCCGAGTTGAATTATTTGCGCTACGACGTGACGAACCTCGCCCATTTCGTTCGTCCGCGCGGTCGCGTGCTGATCGTCGGGGCCGGCGGGGGGCGAGATCTTCTCTCATCGCTGCATTTCGGCCAACGCGAGATCGTCGGCGTCGAAATCAACGGCGCAATTCTCGATACGGTGAATCGCCGTTTCGGCGACTTCACGGGCCATCTGGACCGGTTCCCGAACGTACGGCTGGTTCACGACGAGGCGAGAAGCTACATCGCGCGAACGAAGGAAGAATTCGACATCATCCAGGTTTCGCTCATCGATACCTGGGCGGCAACCGCCGCGGGCGCCTTTGTGCTGACCGAAAACTCCCTCTACACCGTGGAGGCATGGCAGAGAATGCTGGGCAGGCTGTCGGATCGCGGCCTGATCACCTTCAGTCGGTGGCACTCCGAAGCGGCCCCCGGCGAGTTGTACCGACTCGCGGCGCTGGCGGCCGAAAGCCTCAAGCGGACGGGGGTGAAGCAACCGGAGAAGCACCTGGTCGTCGTTCACCGCAGTCGCGACGAGACGGCAACCGCGGCCGGCGTCGCCACGCTTCTCGCCAGTCGCAATCCCCTCAGCGACGCTGACGTGGAGGCGGTGCGAAAGGTATGCCAAGAGATGGACTTCCACCTGCTGCTGGCCCCGGGATTCGTCTCCGATCCGATCCTGAAGCGGCTTTGTTCCGCGGAAGACACCTACCAGGTTGCCCGGTCCTATCCCATCGATATCTCGCCACCTAGCGACGACAATCCCTTCTTTTTCAACATGCTCCGCCTCCGTGACATGTTCGATCTCGAGCTGCTGGGCACCGCGGGGCTGCGCGCGAACATGATGGCCGTGTCCGTCTTGGGCGTCTTGTTGATCACGGTTACCGTGTTGACCGGACTATGCATCGTCGTGCCACTGTGGTTGACGACCAAGCGCGAGTGGCTGGCGGGCTCTCTGCCGTACTTCGTGTATTTCGCCGGCATCGGCCTCGGCTTCATGCTCGTCGAGATAACGCTGATGCAGCGACTGAACGTCTTTCTCGGCCATCCGATCTACGGAATGACCGTGGTTCTCTTCTGCCTGCTCGTCTCCTGTGGTTGCGGCAGTTGGCTGAGCGGCGTCTTGGTCAGCGACGTCCGGCGGGGCTTTTCCGCTCCCGCCTGCCTGGCGCTGTTGCTCGCGGCGGTGTTGACCGCCGGTTTCGCGGGAATGCCGCTATTGAGTTCGCTCGACTGGTTGCCAACCCCGGGCAGAATTGCCGTGGCCTGCGCCATCCTCCTTCCTCTCGGGCTGACGATGGGAATGGGATTCCCGCTCGGCATGAGGGCGGCGGGCCTCGGGGCGGCGAACCTCGGCGCCTGGTTGTTCGGCATCAACGGCGCCATGTCGATCTGCGGATCGGTCTTGGCAATCGTCCTCTCGCTCAGCTTCGGCATTCGTGCGGCGTTCTTCCTGGGCGCCGGCTGCTACATCGGCGCCTGGTTCGCTTTCCTCTGGGTGCAATCCACGCTGCGCGGACGTGAGGACTCGTCGCCTGCCGCGACACCGCGGCCGAAGTTGTCCGTGCTGAAGAAAGCCGCGTGAACGGCATGATCTTTGTTTGATTTCTAACGGGAAATTGCCGGGCAATCGCTCTGGGCTCCTCCGCGGTATTCCGGTATCCTTCCGCCCCAAGGTTCGACATTCGGGGCGCGCCGGAGGCGCGCCGACTCCTTCCGCACGGAGGCGATTGTGTCCAGGTTCTTTTCCGCGCTCGCGGCGATGGTTGCCGCGACGCTCTTGGTCGGCTGCGGGGATTTCTTGCCGCCGCCCCAGAGTCACGACGACACCCCCGCGACCGCCGAAGCACCGCGTTTTCAACCGCCCGTGGTGGTCCCTGCCGGGAATACCATCAAAATCGGCTCGTTCAACATCCAGGTTTTCGGAACGTCGAAAATCGGCAAGCCGGCGGTGATGGAAGTGCTCGTCGATGCCGCCCGTCGCTTCGACGTGCTGGCCATCCAGGAGATTCGCTCGGTCGACCAGACGGTGACGCCGCGATTTGTCGAGATGATCAATGCCACGGGCCGCCGCTACGACTTGGTGATCGGCCCCCGGCTGGGCCGAACGTCCAGCAAGGAGCAGTACGCGTTCATCTACGATACACAGAGAATCGAACTGGCCGCCGGTTCGGTCTATACCGTCGACGATCCGCAGGATTTTCTGCACCGCGAACCGCTGGTGGCGAGGTTCCGTGTCCGCGGGCCGCTGCCGGACCAGGCGTTCACGTTCACGCTGGTCAACATCCACACCGACCCCGACGAAACCGATACCGAACTGGATGCTCTGGGCGACGTGTTTGTCGGCGTCCAGCGCAACGGCAGCGGCGAAGACGACGTGATCCTCTTGGGCGACTTGAATGTCGACGAGTATCATCTGGGCCGTTTGGGCCAGATCCCGGGAATCGGCTATGCGGTAACGGGCACAACGACCAACACCCGCCGCAACAAGATGTACGACAACATCGTCTTCTATCGTCAGACAACCACGGAGTACACCGGCCGCTGGGGCGTCTTGGATCTGATGGCCGAGTACAACCTCTCCGAGGACGCCGCGTTGGAAGTGTCGGACCATTTGCCGGTCTGGGCGGAGTTTGGCGTGTTCGAAGCCGGCGTCGGGGCGACCGTGGCAGCTCGTCCGCAAGAAGCTGTGCGGTAAGCATCAGCGAAAAAAACAACGGCCCGCCACAATGTCAGAAACCCGTCGTGGGGCAGGTTTGTAACCTGCCGCATTTACAAGCAGATTCGCGGCAGGTTGTAAACCTGCCCCACATCTTCTGATATTCTGGCGGGCGGTCGAGAAATTGGTTCTTCTGCAGAATCTGTGGGTCAGTTCAATTGAAATTCTGTACGCCGTCATCGACCTCGTGTCGGCGGCAGCGACAATTGCCGGCTAAACTACGTAGGATGGACATTCCTGTCCGTCAGCGAAAGACGGACAGGAATGTCCATCCTACATCCCGGTAAGCCGTCTCCCGCACGCGTTAGCCATCCGTCGTCGCTCGCACCGGGCAAGCCCGGCGGCGGTTTGCGATTCTTTGGGGCTTCCTGCCTTTTGCGATCTCTTCCTCGATCCAGGTTCTGCTTGCCGCACATGTCGATCCACTGACCCACAGCGGACAGTGCGAAATCGTATCGTTGCGGAAGACCTGGCCGCGAACCGCGCCTTCGGAGTGTGTGTCGTTTCGCTGGCCAATGAAAGGACCGAACTCAATGGAGACTCGACGCGATTTTCTCAAGACGGCTGCGGTGCTTCCGATTCTGGGCGCCCTTCCGCATTCGACGACGCTGCCCGGGCCAACCTGTTCCGATAAGCGCGAGCCGATCCCTGGCATGATCTACGCCGGAAAGCCGATAAGCTACTGGCTTGCCCAACTGGACCGCATGGAATATGAGCCAGAGTACGAGGACGTTGAGAGCCTCTCCGTGTTTGCGAGTTTTGGCAGTGCCGCTGTCCCGCATCTGATCGAGGCAATGGGCAGCCACCATCCCAGTTTAGCCGCCGTCCAACTGCAGTGGATGGCAAGTCCCCGGACAGTGCAGCTACTGACCGACGCCCTGGAGCACCGGAACTGGCCGGTCCGAGCCGGGGCGATCCGGGCGTTGTCGGGTATCGCAAGGCGGAGAGACGGCGAAGCGTGGGTCACCGAGGCGTTGCGAGAGGCTCTCCCGCTGATCGCGCGGGCGAAATGGGATGACAATCCGCATATTGCGGTGCCGGCGGAGACCTTCGTCTACAAATTCGGCCCGGCCATCGAGCCGAGATGCCCGTTGCCATTCCGCTATTTGGAGAGCGAAGACCCATGCAAGAGGGAATTGGCCGTTCGATGGCTGCGGGACTTCCCGTTGCGAGCCGGGGAGGTCGTCCCGCTGCTGGAAGCGAAGCTGGAGGACCGCGAAGCGTCAGTCCGCTGGGCCGCCGCCGAGACCCTGTCGAGCTTCGATTCCGATCATCCTGGGATAGTCCCCGTGTTTCTGGACGGCGTGCTTCGCGGCCGCTTCACCTACCTGGGTGGGTTCCATGCAGTGGATCGGATCGTTCTCAAAATCCTGCCGGACTTGCAGGAGGCGCTGCGGAGCGAGGAGCCAAAAACGCGGGTCGCCGTGGCGAACGCTTTCGGATGGAGCGAATCGGAAGCTGTGTTGCCCATGATCCTCCGGATGCTGTCCGACCCATCCCCTGAGGTTCGCCGTGAAGCAGTGCTGAGTCTCCGCTCGTTCGACGGACGGGATATCGTTCCATGCCTGATCACCGCCTTGCAGGATGAAGATCGGAAAGTGCGACAACATGCCCGTCGGTCCCTCCGGGGCCGACCAACCCCGACCGACGAGATGTTGCCGGCTTTGGCAAAACTCGCGGAATCTGCATCCCCCGACGCGCGTGTTGCTGCAATGTTAGCCATCGATGATCTCGGGCGCGAAGCTGCAACAGCCTTGCCGACACTCCGGCGAAACCTTTGCCACAGCGACTCCCGAGTTCGGATGGCCGCGGCCATCGTCGTTGGCCGACTCGCGTGCTATCGTGACGGTGCCGATCCGTCGGCTGCCCGAGAAGGTTCTTCTCGCTATGAGGTGATCGAGGAGGATATCGATGCCCTGGTGCAACTCGGCTCCGATCTCGACACGGTTGCACGGAGGCTGGCGAACAATTTAAGCTCAGATCGGCTTCATCTGGAATCGGTGAGGCTCTTGGAACTGTTGGACGTTCGTGCGAGGCCCGCTCTGCACCATCTCATCCGGCTGCTGAAAAGCCCGGATTTGAATCCCTGTGTCCGATACGGTGTGCAGCGGTGTCTGGCCGGCATCGGTCGGGATGCCATACAGCCGTTGCTGGATCTGTTGGCGGACGATGCGGCCTATGTTCGGACTCGGGCCATTCGAACGCTGGGATTGATGACGACCCAGGCCAGGCTGGTGGTTCCGCCGCTGTTGAAGATCGTGGAGATGGGAACCCCGCCCGAACGCGTTCTGGCGATCGAAGCGCTCGGAAACATTGGGCCGGCGGCTACCCCCGCAGTCCCATTGCTGAGCCAATCGCTTCGCGACCAGGATCTTGCCGTCCGCGTGGCAGCCATCGACGCTCTGGGGGCCATGCAGGAAGAAGCGGAGCCAGCTGCCGAGAACCTCGCCGCGGTTCTCGACGACCGGTCCTTGAGCGATCATGTCAAGCACAAGGCAATCCGGGCCCTCGTGGAAGTCGGACAGGCAGGCCGATGCAGATTGGCCCGGCGCCTGGAACATCTGGACGGCGAGATGCGGGCATGTGCGGCTGAAGCTCTTGCCAGAAGCCGACTTACCGATCAGCCGAAAGCCTCGCACTTTCGCGTGCGACCCACAAAGCGCCTGAAGGACCGGCGCGAAGTGGCACTCCGGTTCAAAGTCGGTCTGAAGGGATTTGCTGGTGTTTGACGATTCGCGATGCCATAATGCCAATGATTTGCGAGAAATCTTTCGTCTGGTCGACTGGATGATGCGTTTGCCGGAGGATCTGAGCCGGACGTTCGAACAAGCACTGGCGGCTCTGGAGGAGAGTCTGAATATGCCGTACGTCACATCGGTAGAACGGATTGCAGAAGAGCGGGGCGAAACCCGGGGCAGAGCGGAAGGCAGAGCAGAAGGCGGCTCGCAAGTTCTTCTGAAACTGCTCGCCAAAGTTCGTGGCCCGCTTCCCGCGGAGGTCGAATACCGGGTCCGGCGGTTGTCACTGCAAGACCTGGAGGCTTTGACCGAGGCGGTGTTGGATTTTCGCTCCGTGCTGGATGTGGAAGTCTGGCTGGAATCTCGCGAAGGATCTACTTCGTAACGCGGTTGAGTCGACATCTGCCGCAGGGCTTCCGGCAAAGACGGCTGATCGCTCTGTGAACCCAGCGAACCCTATTTCCGTTTCAAACACATGGCAATCTCCCGGTCATCGCTACGAATTGCGAAGTGAGCGGCTGAATTGTCCCTCAGCAATATCTACAAGAAAGGGTTGTCGCGATGGCTATCGAGTTCCACGGGGGAGTAGATCCGTTTTATTGGCTGGTTGTTCCCGTCTCCGAGGTGGTGTATCGGAATCCGTGCGAGGCAAACGAGGCACAGAAGCTTCAGGAGGGATCACGCCTCCTGGGCGTCCGCCTGACGTTCATGGACAATGATTCACCCGAGGAACCCGGTTACTGCCGAGAGTTCTGGGCCGTTGTCAGCAAATAAGGATCCCGGACATCCGCATCCGAAAGATTCAGCGTTCAAGCTGTTCAGTTCACGGGAGGAGGCCGAGCAGGCCTGTCCACCGGGCGGTGATCTGCATGTTCGCCCCGTCTTGCTTCGGAGGAGCTAGGTTTGAAATAAAGTCATCGCGAAGGGAAGATGCTGCGAGGAGAGAGGGGGGGCAAAATGAAAGCAAAGGTTGAAAACGCCAACCACACACTCGCCGATTGTCGGCACGTACTCTGGGAGGCTGACCGTTGATGATCACAAAGCCTCACATTCGCGTTGATGAGAACGGTGCAATGCGGGTAGGCCGAACCCGTGTTGCGCTCGATTCAATCGTCGCGGCGTTCCAGCAGGGGCATTCCGCGGAGACCATTCAGCAGCAGTATCCCTCCGCCTCGCTGGAGGAAGTCTACGGCGCGATCGCGTACTATCTCGCGAATCAGGAGGAAGTCGACACGTATCTCGAATCTCAGAGCCGTATTTGGAGCGAGAGTCGGGAGAAGGCAACCCGGCAAGAAAGCCCGGTCGTTTGCCGGCTACGGAGCCAGGCTGCCAAGATGAGGATCTCTGCCGGATGAGTCGCCCATCCTTCTTTCTCTCTGACGTCCATAGAACCTGAACGCTCGACCCTCAGCTCTCAATTCTCATTCTCCTCAAGCGGATCCGAGTCTTTCGGCTTTCCGAAGCTCGTCGAAGAAGTAGGTGCCCCGGGGCTATGATCGGACGGTGCGCGAAGGCGTGCTGCTGGTAATCGCGCCGAGCGTGACTTCCCGCTGACCCGCTGCTGTCAGCCCCTCCGTGTATTCTTGGTACTGCCAAAGTCGATCCGATCGACTCGGTCCCAAGGCTCAGCCTCAAAGCTCGTTGCAGAGGCCGATTCGTGTCAAGCCCTGCTGCTTCGCCCCGAAACCGGAGGAGACAACATGAAATTCACGCTTTGCTGGGTAGCCTTCCTGCTGGGGGGGCTTGCCGGCTGTTCCCAGCCCGGACAAGTCGAGGACGGCTCGGAAACGGCCGCCCGTGCCCACCTGGCCGCTGAACTCGACAAATGGATGGCCGACCAGGAGACCGAGGCCATGACGATTCGGGGGGCAAGATTGGCGCCTCCGATCGGTTATGAATTCCGTAGCGTGGTCCCCGAGAAGCCGGAAGTCGGGGCCTGGGCCGACGGAACGGACATCAAAACTGTCACCGACTACGAATCTTGGCCGGCCTACCGATTTAACGTCTGCATGGAGTGGAGATCGCAAGCGGATACACGTATGGAGAAAGTGACCATGTACACCCTGATCTGGAATCCTCATGAGAAGAAATGGTATGTGCGCGAACGTTTCTGACACGGCGAGCGGCACGACGCGGCCGGGCTGCTTGACGTGCTCGCATCCTGCGCCGATACTCGCAAAGGACTCGTGGGCAGAATCGATCCCGGTGGGAGACAAGCTCATGCCGGACGAGCCGGGCACGTGGCTCACCATCTACAAAGGAGCCGGTGAGATCGGCGGAAACTGCCTGGAACTCCGCACGGACGGAACCCGCATCGTCCTCGACGTCGGCGTCCCGTTGATCGACAGCCGCGGCGAATGGTTCGACTCCAGCTCGCTGCGAGGCCGGAGCAAGGAGGCGCTGCTCGAGGCCGGGATCCTGCCCGGTGTGCCGGGGCTCTTCCAAGGCGATCCCCGCCCCGACGCCATCCTCTTGTCGCACGCCCACCTGGACCACAGCGGGTTTCTCGACCGCACGCAGCCGGAGATCCCCGTCTACGCCACGGAAGCGACGAGCAAAATGATGCTGGCCGGAGAGGTTTTCGCCAACGGCAAGCAAATACCAACACACCGGTTTGAAAAACTCAAGCCCGAGCGCCCGACGAAGATCGGCCGGTTCCGGGCGACGGCGCTGCCGGTGGACCATTCCGTGGCCGGCAGCGCGGCGCTGCTGATCGAGACCGGCGACAAAGCGATCCTCTATTCTGGCGACCTTCGCCTCCACGGGCGGCATCCGGACAGGGCGGAGCGAATCCTGGAAATACTCAACGGCAAGACGATCGACGTGCTTCTGATGGAGGGCACCCACCTGGGAAGTGCCCGGAAAGAACGCGTCTCGGAGCACGATCTCGAAGAGCGGATATCCGAACAGGTCCGCCAAGCCCGCGGGCTGGTCCTGGCCTGCTTCTCACCCCAGCACGTCGATCGTCTGATCGGGTTCATCCGAGCTGCACGCGCCGCCGGGCGGACATTTGTCGCCAACGCCTACACCGCCTTCGTCATGCACCTGATCTATTTACAAACCAAAATTCCGGACCCGAAAGTCGATCCGCAGGTTCGGGTCTTCTACCCCAGCGTCTTCGCGAGGAAACCAAGCAGCACGCTTCACGAGATGTTCCGCGCGAGACAGATCACCCTCGAAGAAATCCGGCAGCGGCCGAGCTGTTACCTCATGATGTTCCGGCCATCAATGTTGGATCTCGACTTCCAGAGCAATCTCCCCCAAGGGACGACTTGCATCTATTCCCAGTGGACAGGCTACCGCGACCGGCCGGAATGGCAAGAGACTGAGATGAGTTTGGCAGCCCGCGGCGGAAACCTGGTGCCGCTGCACACCAGTGGCCATATCTTGCAGGACGATCTCGTCGCGTTTGTCCGGGAGATCGACCCGCGCGTGGTGATTCCCATTCACACGCTCCATCCGGACAAGCTGGGGGATCTTTGCGAGCGAGTTCGTTGCGTTGACAATGGCCGGCCATACAAGGTCGAGTGATTCCTGCATTCGAGCCAAAATCAGCCAGACGAGGCGATGTCTGCCCGCTAAGAAACGCCTGGCGTATCCCAGTCTTCTGAGAGTTCGGTCACCTCGACACCGAAGTGACCAGCGAGGCTATTGAGTGAGCCCTGTAAGTCTTCAGTGTACTTCTTCGTTCCTCGCAATCTCGGGAAAGCGATTGCCGCACGTATTGCATTTGCATCGATCGAGAAGCATGCCTTTTGGGTTAACCAGTCCTTCAGAGCGTTCGCTTTTTGAAGAAAGTATCGATAGAGAACCGCTTGGGCAATAGCATGTCTGTAGTATTGCCCCTGACCGCCGGAGGCAACCTTCAGTTCAACAACATACAGCGTCTTGCCCGACGTCATCAGGACATCAATGAACTTAGCTCGACCATTTGCCGACCACTGTGCCGGAAACTGAAACGGATAGTCCTCTGTTTCAAGGAGAGGCTTCAGCATCGTCCCATCTGACAGCGAAATCTTTACTCTTCCGCGAAGAACACGTGATTCGAGAAAATGCTCCGTTTCGACAAGAGCGAGTTCTCCGAACTGACGGTCATCGTCAAGAACGCGGACGATTTTCGCCGCTTCCTCCAGGTTCTTCTCGTCAAAGTCGAACGAATCATATCCCGTCAATTCACGGAAACGCCCGGTCGCGTCGGAATCGGACTGCGTCTCACCACGCTTGCCAATCGCAATACAGCCACAGGCCTTATCTCCAATTTGACAGACTTCGAGGCCCTCCACTCGGCCAGACCATGCTGCTCCAGTCAAACTGCGATACCAGCGAAAGGAATTCCGATCAACCTTTTTCTTCAATTTCTCCGCCAACGGGGGTGGTGAAATGGCATGGCGTTCGCGCAATCGGTCGGCCCATTTCTCGACGGCAAATTCAGGGGGAGGCATTGGCGCGACCTCTTCGCTACCGTTCGTGCTGCAGACTGTCACACACTTTCTGTACTTCTCCTCGAGTGCTTCGCGCAGGGTTCCCAGCGCCTGAAGCACTGTGTTGGTGTGATTTCCCTTTCCGATGTAGTAAGTCAATTTCGAAGCTTCACCCTGCGTGTCGTACCAGTGCAGCGCGTCGAGAAAACCGTTGATTTGCTCCTTCTCGCTACGTTCTCCACCGATCGCGGCCAAGCACTCGTTCGCGCAACGGCAACGAATGAGATAGCTCGAAATGCTCAACTGATAGTCAGAATCCGCGCTAATTGCCCCGTTAACGTGATTCGTTGCGAGCCACTTCTTGAGCTTTTCACCTGTGAACGAATCGGAATCGCGGCTTTTCACAAGCGCGGCTTTCAGGCGATGCACCACCACAGCCCAAGCTTCCGGCTGCTGCACACTGAATGGCACCGGCATTCCGGTCCATCGTCTTACCTCGCTCAACAAGAACTGCTCTGCAGTGCCGTTTGCTTCGTCGGTATCTAAATCCGTCTTCTTTCGCCTGTCTTCGGCAGTCCAGGATCTCTCCGCGAAATCCGGTATCCGCCGCAGCACGATCTCATCACCAGAAGGACTGGCGTGGAACCAAGCAGAGTTCCCATCTGTTGTGACTCTAATGATGCTCTTCTTTGGTCGCATGGCACCCACTCACCTTGCCAAATTGTGGCCTGTCGTCCCGTGGAACGTAGGCCCGCCAGCTACTCGTCCTGTAATTCAAGGCCCCGGCGGAGGCTCGCGCTCACCCTGCTGCGCAACTCCCCCGGCTCAAGAACCTTCGCCTGCCCCGCCCACCCCAACACCCAGTTCGTAATCTCCTCCAGCCCATCCACACGGAACGTCAGAATCACACTGCCGTCCTTCTGCGGCTTCACCTTCTGCGTGTGGTGCCATGTGGTCTCCGTAACCACCTTTGCCGCCTCAGGCGTGAACCAGATCTCGACGTCGTAGGTCTTGTCTCCCCGGAAGACGGCCCAGGCATTGCCGAAGTAAGCCTTCAGGTCAAACCCCTCCGGCACGTCCGCGGGCTGGTCCAGCGGGCGGAGCGTCTTGAAGCGGGCGACCCGGTAGGTCCGCGGCTGATCCGCGTCGGCCTGCCGCCCGATAATGTACCAGGCGCTCTTGATCAGGCACAACCGGTAGGGATGCAGCCGCAGCTCCACCGGTTCGGCCTGGTAGGGGCTCTCGTAGAGACCGGTGATCTGACGGCCTTCGAGCAGAGCGAACTGCACCGTCTTGATCTCTTCGCGGTGCCTGCTGTGGTCGGCCAGCTTCAGGTCTAGCACCGAGATCAACTCGGCCGCGTCGGCCAGGACTTCCCGGATGGCCGCCGGCGAAGTCGCCTGCAATTTCCGCGTCGTTGCCGCCGCGCCCGGCCCGACGTCTAAGCCCGGCGTCTTCGTCAGGGCCGTCGCCACGGCCTGGCCGAGGGCCTCCTCCTCGGTCAAGCCGAACACGGGAAACCGGTAGTCCGGTCGCACGCGATAGCACTGGTCGGCCTCGTCAAAATACCACGGCACGCCGGCATACTCCAAGACCTCCAGATCCCGGTAAACCGTCCGCTCCGAGCAACCGATCTCCGCAGCAATCGCCCGCGCATTCCAGCGCCCACGGCTCTGCACCAACTCCAGCACCTTGAGCACTCGCGCCATGCGCTCATGCTGACGGACGCGCCGGTCGCGGTCGGGACGCTTCTTGTGCGACTTGCCCGTACTCCTCGCATCCTTTCGCTTCGCGGCTCGTTTCTTCGCCATTCCCTCTACCTTCCCTCCGGATCCCGGAGCGAGCGAGCAACCCGGTCGAACTCCGCCGGCCAGTGCGCCTTGAGCCAAGCGGCCCGGCAGGTCAACACGGCGTTGGCGTACTCGTTCGCCTTGCAGCGGGCGTACACGGCCGCCTCTGCGATCGAGTCGAACAAGGACTCGGCCACCGCCGCGTCCATGCCGTCCCGATCCGCGTGGCAACGGAAACACGCTCCGAATTCGTCGATCGGCTCCCGGTCTCCCCGCGAGGCCGCCCTCACGAACCGGTAGCCGTCGGCCAGAGGAATCTCCCCGAACCAATGCAACAGGTTCATTACCTGCTCCTGGTAAAGGATCGTCCCCCGGGATTCTCTCAGCAATTGCAGTATATCGTGCCGCACAGGTTGCGGGTATCGCTGAAAGGTCTCGCGGTTGGTGAACTGGCGAAACAACGCTCGACGACGGGCGCCGGTCGCAGCGATGGCGGTGATCGCCGCGACGTCTCGTACATGCTTCGGCCGGAGGCGGGCGAACGCGCGTCGGACAGCAGCGCGGTGCAGTTGAAAGATCCCCGCGGTTTCTTCCGAGCATAACACCGCTACGGCGTCGGCATCGAGTCGGGCAGCCTTGCCGAAGTCCCCATCGAAAGCTCGCTCGTGCCCAAGCGACGACACAACCATTCGCGGAATCATCTCCTCGACCGTCAAATCCGACAGAAGCGTGGCTCGATCGACCGCGTCTTTGCCGAAAGCGCGGTCGGCGGACCCGAGCAGTTCTTCCTTCCGGCCGGGTTCCACTCTCAGCAGAAACCGATTGGCCCGCCGCCTCCCGCCGCCACAAAACCGCTCGAACAGCAGACCATGCCTGAGCGGATCGATGCCGGACAATCCAAGGAGGTAAGCGACGACGGAACCGCAGCCGGGGCCAACCAGGCGGTATTGGATCCGCTTTTTGTCGGCAAACGTCGCCATGGCGGCAGCTATCAGGAAGTTCTCGGACTTCCCCAGCCGGCCGATCAGGACCAACTCATGCTCGAGACGAAGCTTCGCCTGCGGGCACCTCTTTGGAGAATAGCGGTTAGGGATTGCGCTCTGGCAGCGCTGTTGAAGTTCACTGAGAATCGTCTTCTTGTTTTTCACTTCTTCATATCCACGAGTGCCGATTTCTCTGGATGCCGCTCGCTCGCTAATCAAGGTTAGCGACGAGCCCTGTCAGCAGTGGGACAGTCCGACGCGACGGTGGCGACTCGGCTCGGGGAAACCGCTGCGGCCGGGTTCCGCTCGGCAAGCGGAACCTACTCGGGCGCGCAATACACTTCCATCGTCGCCAGGGTCGGGCAAGCCCGACTGCCGGTGATCCGCAGGCGGATGGCGTCGGCGGTGACGGTGGGCGTGCGGAGGATCCGGCGCGGTCCGATCGTCGTGCCGGTGGCGATCTCTTTCCATGCCCCGTCCGCCCGTGCGTCGATCGCGAACGACTCGATCCGTTGGCCGAGCGGGATGTGCTCCTCCAGCCGGACTCGATTCAGCGGCACGTTGCCGCCCAGGTTGATCGTCAATTCACAGGTTCGCACGTTGTCGTCGGCCGCCCAGTAGCTGCCGCGATCTCCATCGGTCAGTTTCGCGGGGCCGAACTGCGGATCGTCGCCGCGGGTGTTCGAGGCGGTGGCGGTCTTGCCGCGGGCGAGGTCTTCGGCGAATGTGGCGTCGAGCGCTTTTCGCAGGTCGAGGAGCCGCTGGCAGTCGATTTCATGGAAACGGCCGCGACGGTCCGGCGGAATATTCAAGAGCAGATTGCAGCCGTTGCCCACGCTGCTGTAGTAGATCTCCAGCAGTTGATCGACCGTCTTGACGCGATCGTTCTGGTCGGTGTGGTAAAACCAGCCGGGCCGGATCGAAACATCCACCTCGGCCGGCAGCCAGTGCGTGCCGTCGGCCTGACCTTGGGCCAGGGCCTTGCGATCCGCCAGCCCCGGAGCGAACTCGGCGCGGCGCAACAAGGCCCAGTTCGTGGCGCTGCCGTCGCCGCTCTCGTTGCCCACCCAGCGGATGTCGGGGCCTCCGTCGCTGAACATCACGGCCATCGGCTGCAATTGGCGAACGATCTTCCAGGTGTTCGGCCAGTCGTAGTAGGTGAGCCCATCGATCCGCCGCTTTTCGCGAGCGCCGCCATAATAGCCGTCGCCGCCGTTGGCGCCGTCGAACCAGACCTCGCAGATCTCACCGTAGTTGCTGAGCAGTTCGCGCAACTGGTTGCGATAGTACTCGATATACTTGGGCGTGCCATAGTCGGCGTGGTTGCGGTCCCACGGCGAAAGGTAGACGCCCATCCGCAGGCCGTTCTCTTTGCAGGCCGCGGCCAGTTCGGCAATCACGTCCCCCTTGCCGCCGCGCCAGGGGGAGTTTTTCACCGAGTGCTCGGTGTACTTGCTGGGCCAAAGGC
Organism: Rhodopirellula sp.; assembly: GCA_012728855.1. Classification (GTDB taxonomy): domain Bacteria; phylum Planctomycetota; class Planctomycetia; order Pirellulales; family Thermoguttaceae; genus JABWBD01. The sequence goes on from JAAYEH010000035.1 coordinate 91,809, forward strand.
AGAATCCGTCGTGGTGCTTGGCCGTGATAATCAGGGCCTTCATGCCGGCCTCTCTTGCCACTTCGGCCCACTGCCGCGGGTCCAGGTCGCTGGGGTTGAAGATCTCCGGGCTTTCGTCGCCGTAGCCCCATTCCTTGTCGGTGAACGTGTTCACGGTGAAGTGAATGAAGCCGTAGTACTGCATCTCGTGCCATCGAAGCTGCCGCGGGCTGGGCGCGGGGCCGAAGGGCGCCGGCGGCTGGGCGGCTGGGGCCGGAATGGCGGACAGAATAACGCCGAGAATGGTGGGAGTGAGTGTCTTGATGTTCATCTTTGCTCCTGATCATCGGTTTGACTAAGGCGCTTCGAGCAGTTCCAACTGCAATTAGTCCATCCAGGCTCGGATTCGTGTCGGGGCGTCTTTGCCGCCTCGTTCCAGCACCAGATGACCGCCCGAGGTCTCCAACGGGGTCTCGAACGTCCCTGCCAGCAACTGCCAATCGCCGGAGGCTTCCGTATCATAGCGGCTGGTCTAACGATTCTCCAGCAACCGGCTTTCGTGATCCGTCAAACCGATCTTCAGATAGGGAGCCATCCCGGCTGGTTCGATTTCGTCGACTTTCAGCCAGCAGGAGAGGCGATACTTGCTGCCGGGAAGGACTCCAGAAGCCAGGTGATGCGCCGTGTAGTTCCAAGCCCCCTGCTGAATTCCCCGGAGGCGGAGGCTGGACTTGCCGTCGTGGATGGTCTCGGTATCCAGGGCTGCCTCGATGCGGGAGGCGATACTCCAGCCGTGGTCCGCGGTCTCGAAGCCCTGCCGGGATGCGATGCCGGTCGGCCGCGCCGCCGTCACGCCTTCTGCGCCGACCATGCCCGACACCAGAAAATTGCGGTTCGTCCAGGACGGATTGGTCGTGACGACGCGAACCGTGCAGGTTCCAGCCGGGATGTCGACGCGAAATGTTCGGCTCGTGCCTGAGGCGAGGTTCGTCCGCAAGGCAATGCCCATCGTGCGCCACCGCTCTACCGGCGATTGCGGACGCGGCAGATTGTCTTCATCGCGGACGGCGCACTGGCCGATGAGCCCGATCGTTCCGCCGCCCTGGGCATATTGCGTCAGCAGGTTGATTTGCCCGTCGCTGAGGCACTCCAGCGAAGGGAGGACTACCAGGCGGTATGCGTTCAGTTCTTCCAGAGTGACGTGGTCTGCGTGGATTTCCGGGTGATTGAAAATCACCACGCCATAGGGCAAATGCCCTTCCTGCAAGGCCCGCGCAACGCCCGACAACGCCGTAACCGGCGGAGCGGTCGAGGTAGTCGATCAGTTTCCATTGGCGATCCAGCCAGCCGCCGTTGCGTTCCGGGCCGCCGCGCCCGTCGCCCCAGGCGGCGTTAACCACATGGGGCCACCAGGCTACGGGCCGAGTCTCGGGATCGTCGAAGGCCTGCAGGACTTCGCCGCTATCCGGCAACGTCACAGTCACCGGCACATCGGCTTGAGGCAACGTCGCGGCCCGCAGACTGGTGACAATCGACACAAACACGCCGAACCAAAAGACTGTCTGATTCATGGTACGCACCATCTCAAAAGCCTCCGTGGTCCATGTTCTGAATTCCCGAAGCGGCTCAGTACGTCTAACCGTTCGGCGGCGCGGCCGCGGGGGCAATCTGGATTGTGATGGTGGCTCGCTCGACCGGTTGCGTCAACTCGATTCCCAGACGTTTCGGGATCCGACCACCGGAAAGGTCTTCCTGAATCTCCTCCGGACGAATCGCAAATCCAACGCCCTGGGCGTCAATCCGAACCGCTACCGCGTCTTGCCCCTTGCCGATTACAAGCCGATTTTCCGCCGGTTGTTTCCACTCGGAAAAGGTGATCAGGGCCGTGGCGAACTTCTGCGGCGAAGAGAATTGCACCGAGTCGGTTACCGTCAGGCTGCCGGATTCTCGTCGAGAGAAAACAAACTCCCGCTCGAGCTTGACCACTTCTTTGACCCCATAGGCGTCGCGGAGGTCCAATACGAGAGTGTCGGCTGCGTCGGACCATTCGGCCTTGAGTACCTTGGCCGCAGCTTGCCGACCGGTTCGCTGCAACTGGCCGGCGACCATCGGCACCGGATGGCCAAAGGAATTGAGCACTCCGCTCTCGTAGCGTTTGGTGCTGAAGGTTCGCGCCGTGTAGACTTCCGATCCCGGGTCCACCAACGGAATACTCGCGCCGAGGGCAACGAGATAGGATCCAACGTCGTTATGGTTATGATGTTCGGCGTTGTGACCGCCCTTTATGGCAGCGCCGAGCGCGCGGCTGCCGCTCGACGACGGTCGGCAGATCAGCACGCCGGCTTGTTCGAACCAGTCGCGCAGGGCCGCGGTCTCCGGTGCTGCTTTCGCCGGCGAGGTCTCACTGGCGGAGTTGGGAAAACGGAAGAGCCCGAACTGGAAGAGCGAAGTCGTCGGACCGGCCGCCAGCAGCAAGTGGCTCGTTTCAACATCCTTCATGCCCCAGCCGAATCGCCGGCTCAGCCAGGCCATCAGCTCCGGATCGGGCCGCGCCGTGACCGAGCAGTCGGCAAAGGCGGGATAGATGCCGGGCAAGATCTCCAGGCGGCGTCCGAACATCGCGATCGGCTCGACACGAGGCTCCGCCATCAGGTCGAGTTCGCCATCGGTCGCCTGACAGAGCGTTTCGGCAAGGAGCACGAAATGCCCGAAGCCGTAGTTCCAATAGCCCAGACCTTCCGAGCAGTAGCCGTCGGAGGTGAAGCCGCGTAGGAAGTGTTCGATATTCTTTTCGGCCGCGGCGGCGAACAGTGCCCGCCGCTGAGGCGACTCGATTGCAGCCAGCGCCGCGCCGGTCACCCCCGCCTGGCAGACGGCATTCCAGTTGCTAGTGCAGGTAACCCACCACATCTGCGGCTTCCCGATCTTGAGGCAGTTCTCATAGGGCGTGAAGATCCGCCGCTCCAACTCCTCTTGCACAAGCTCGCGGCAGGCCGGACTGAGCTTGTCCCCGAGCCACCAGGCGACTGTTGCCATATTCCAGCCCGTGGCGGAGGAATTCAAATCGATGTCGATCTCACGGCCGTAGAAATTATTGAGGCTGCGATCGTGGGCCGGCATCACCCAGGTCTTTTCGGAACAGACGGCGCGGATCGCCTCCTCGATGGCCGGCAGGAAGCGGCCTCGGTTTTCGATGCACTCGGCCAGCACCAGCGATGGAAAACGCGAGTGACGAGTGCGCTGGATGCGCTGATAACGGGTGCGATTGCCGTTGCGGGAGAACTCCAGGTAGATTTCGTCGTCGGCTTCGGGCAGCGGTTGTTTGAGCAAGTCGCTTGCTCGCGAGATGGCGCCCTCGAAATGGGGCGAAGCTGCCACCGCATCCCATGCCTTGCGATCGCTGATCGGCCTGCCAACGCCAACCGGCTTGGGTGGCAGCAACCGGGTGAGTTCGCTCACGCGAGCCGGATCCGGCAGGTTTTCCGCGGACGCCATCGTTGTCCACGCGGAAGACACGGTAAAGGCGACGATCAGGCAGAGGGAAGCTTTCATGGCAGGCTCCGTGGGTGGGACGACACGTGGCAGGGGCATCCGGACCGGCGAACGAACCAGTGTCGCCGATCCTTGCCACTGTTTTAACAGCCGCGAGGGGGCGAAGAAAGAGGCGTGGCGGTGAATGCCCGCATCGAACGATCGCGCCAGCGTCAGCTCCCTTGCGGGGCCACTGGAAGTTCGGCGCGGGCGGACCACTCAGTCCAACCAGCGTCGTACCATCGGACGTTGCGATAGCCGAGGAGGCGCTTGAGCACAAAGTACGTCTGGCTTGCCTGATGGCCAGTGCGGCAGTGGACGATGATCGGAGTGTCTTTCGACGGGATCAAGGTCGCGTAGGCATCCGCCAACGGCTCGAGCGGTTTCAATTGTCCGTCTTCCTGCAAATCTTCCTTGTAAGGGCGGTTCACCGCACCGGGGATATGGCCTGCACGCCGCTCGTCGGACTTCTCACCGCGATAGTAGTCGGCCGGCCTCGTATCGACGATAACGGTGCGGCCGTCGCCCAGGTGCGAAAGAACGGCTTGCGCATCGACGGTGAACCAATCCGGCTTGTCGGGGGCAGGGTAAGACGTTGCGGCCGGTGCCGGCAGTTGGTCGTCGACTGGCCGGTCTTCAGCGGACCAGCGGTCGAAGCCTCCGTCGAGAATCGCCCATTGCCGGTGGTTGAGGCGGTCCAGTCCCATGCCGACCAGGGTGGCATCGCGGATGCTGTCGCCGGGCACGAGAACGACCGTGTCCGAGGGTTTGATTCCCATCAGCGACAGCAGTGATGCGAGAACGTCTCCCGGTAACAGCATGGACGAAACGCCACCGATCACGCCCCGAAAGCTCTCGGGATTCAGGCAGACGGAGCCTGCGATGTGAGCGGTGTTGTAGTCGGGTTGAGGCCGAACATCGATCAGCTTCAGTTCGGGCCGCGCCAGATTCGACGCCAGCCACTCCGTCGAGACCATGCCGGAAAGGCCCGTCGACGGTTGGCCGTCGGCGGGCGACGGCGTGGCCGAAGCGGCAAGAACCGGTCCGGAGCCAAGGAAGAACGACCGCCACTTTCGCACCCGTTCCGCCTGTTCCTCCGAAAGCGGTTCGTTGCGGAGCGAGACCGGCTTGAGGCATCGGTCGACGAACCCCTGCAGCCCATCGGTGAGCATGTAGGCATTTTCGTAGCCCAATCTGGCCAGGGCGTCGCGCGCTTGAGCCGGATGGGTCATTCCATTGGAGTAGACGACAATCAGGCCGCGATTCTTGTACGGCAACAGATATTCCGGCAGTTGAGGCAGCGGGACATTGACGGCGCCGTTGATATGGAATGCCTGAAACTCGCCGGGGCCGCGGACATCGACGAGAACCAGCCCGGGGTCGCCGGCCAGCAGTCGGTCCGCGAGATCCTCGGGCTCGATGTGGTCGGCCGCCGCGTCGACTGCCTCGAGCAGGGCAGATTCGCCAATGACGGTCGACGAGCCAGACGCATACGAGTCGCGAACGGCAGCATCGTATGGCAGGAGAAACAGCCCGACGGCGAAAACCAGCAGCGCCAGGCTGAAACTTCGCAGGAATCGGCTGGAGAGATAGGGTCCACCGCCCGCGACAATCCTCTCCGCCCATTCCGCGAAATAGAATGCGGCGATTGCCACCACCGTGAACACTACGGCAAAGGCGGTCTTGGAGAAGCCGAAAGCAAATAGGGGCTCGGCTTGGGTGCCCCAACGGTATAACGGCTCGATCAGGCTGAAAGTTTCATTGAAGACGATCGACCCCAACACGGCCCCGATCAGGAAGACGAAGGCATCGAGTTTGCCGCTCGCCCCACCGACGGCGGCAGTGCCGGGGCACCAGCCGCTGATAACGAAACCGACGCCGAACAGCAATCCCCCAAGGATCTGCGCACCATACACCGTCGGCATCAGGTAGACCTGATCGGCCAGACTGAGCCAGCCCATGCCGACGGCGTAACCGATTCCGAGCATGGCGGTGATCACGGCGGTGAACATCACCTTGAGCACGGTCATGTCGCGAAAATAGAAGATTCCAGCCAGCCGCCGCGAACTGCCAAAGCCGGCGCGTTCCAGAACGAATCCGAACGCCAGGCCGATGATCCCGGCGACAAACATCGCCCGCGGAGAACTCAATTCGGCAAGCCCGTAAAATGTTTCAACCATGCCACTGCCTCCTCACGAAGTACGCGGCCGTATAGCCACCGGCGAAGACGCTCACCATGAACAACAGACTGCCGGTCAACAGCAGCGCGCCGCCGGTCAACGCCTGTCCCGAGGTGCAGCCGCCGGCCAGCCGGCTGGCATAGCCGACGATCACTCCGCCGACCAGCGCCATCAGTAAGCGGCCACGCGCGGAGAAGGCCGCTCCGCGCTCGACGGTGCAGCGGACGCGCCCGGCAAACACCGCCGACAGTAATCCTCCCAAGAACGTGCCGATGAACATGAAGACGAGATAGTACCACAGAGGACTCTCGGTCCACCGTCCAAAATACTCGCTGGACGCGGTATGGCCGGGCAGCGCCAGATGTTCCAAGAAGGCGCCGACACGAGCCAGGGCGCCCGAGGCGCCTAGTCCAGCTCCAAGCGTCAAGAGCGAGGCCAACAGCGTGAGCCCCAGGAGAAACCCGGCGAGATAGGGATTCCAGTAGCCCTTGGGCGGTTCTTGCATGGCAGTTGTCTCCAGTTCGGGTAGGAGAGCGGAGTTTAGCACCCAGCGCTCTTCTTTTTTGGTTTAGCCACAGGCTTGGTCTGAGTTGGCGGCGAAGAACTGCCCGAGCCTTGGGACGGCGCTACGGACGATGCCCGCGGCGGCGACGCGGCGCCGACTGAGGCGGTGCCCATTCCACCCCAGGTTCCGAATTCGGCTTCGCGCCAATAATCGGCCAACCCGCCGTAGAGCACCTTGATCGGCCGCTCGGTCTTCTGCGACAGGATGCCGCCGACCATCATCGCCAGCGATCCATCGCGATCGACAATTACCAACGGTCCGGCGCCGGTGAGCCAGGCGGGGCTGTCCAGCAGCTCGGCGATCTCGACGTTCTCCGAGCCCGGGATGCTGTAGTCGGAAAACTGATCGGCGGGACGGATGTCGACCATCGCGAATGTCCCCGGCAAGTCCATGAGCATTCGCTTCAATTCGCTGGCGGAAACACGTTCGGCCAGGCGTATCTGACGTTTGGCTCCGCCTGCGGATGCACCGCTCGAGCGAGCCTCAAGGACCGGCAGCCCTGCCTCGATCCATGCTTCGCTGCCTCCGGCGAGGCTGGTGATCTTCGGGAACCCCGCACGTTCGAGGATGCCGATCGCCATTGTGGACCGGTACGCGCTGTTGCAAACCGCCACGATGGTCTGGCCACGGTCGAGTTTGCCGGTGCTTTCGGCCAACTCGTTGAGCGGGATATTGATGACCGTACCGATCCGCAACCCCATCCACTCCGAGGGGAGGCGCACGTCGACGACCAGCGGCGAGTCCTTCGACTGCATGAGGGCGAAAAGTTCGCGCGGTGGAATCATCGCTTGGCCGGCCATCGGCAGGCCGCTGTTTTTCCACTCGGTAAGATTGACGCACTGGGCCTGATAACCCACGCGGTGGAGCCGCTGGAGAGCCTCCCGCAATTCGCCTTCCGAAGTGCCGGCGAGGACGAGTTTCGCTTCCCAGGGAACCATGATGCCGACCCAGGTCTCCAGTCGTCCACGCAAGCCGATCGCCACTGAATTTGGAATATGACCGCCGGAGTACTCGGCCGCATCGCGGAGGTCGACCACGTAGTGCTTCGACGAATCGGTCAGTGCCTGAGAAGGAGCGATCCAGGGGAGCTTGTCGATTTTCCAGTCGACCAGCGGAGGGCCCTGGCGATTCATCACCGCGTTGTGCTTGAAATACTGGGGCGCGTCGGGGATCCCTTCGAGGACCGCCGCCACGAACTGGCCTCGGTGGCGATGACGCAGGTAGGGATTCGATGTCCTCTCCTGCCCGATTGTCGAGTTCGGTAGATCACTCAAGTGCGCCCCGCAGAGCGATCCGGCGCCGTGCGCCGGAAAGATCATCACGTTGTCGGGCAGTTTCGAGAGTTTCTCGGTCCATGTATCAAAGAGCATCGAAGCCAGCGAGGATGCCGCCATTCCGTCGCCCAAAAGGTCCGGGCGTCCAACACTGCCGACGAAAAGCGTATCGCCGGTCAGCAGCAAGTGCGGATTGTCGGGCGACTCTTTGCTCGACACGAGGGCACAAGTGCTATCGGGCGTGTGCCCGGGGGTTTCAAGGATCTTAACGAGGGCGTTTCCCAGCGGGATCGTGTCGCCCTCCTTTAGCGGCTGATGCGGATAGGCGGCCCCCGCCTTCGCGCTGATGTAGACCGGCACGTCGAGCTTCGCCGTCGATTTCAGTTGGCCGGCGACCTCGATATGGCCGGCGACAAAGTCGGCGTGAGAGTGCGTCAGATAGACGCCCCGAATGGCGGCGTTCTCGCGTTTTGCCACCTCCAAATAGGTGCCTACGTCGCGACCGGGGTCGACGACCAGCGCCTGGCCACCGCTCACCAGCAGGTAGGAATAATGCGAGAGCACGGGCAGGTCGAACTGGATCAGCTTTAGTCCCGCGTAGTCGTGCGTTCCGACGACCTGATACTGCGCTGCGTTGGTATCGTGGGTCGCCGATTCTGCGTCCTGCAATTTGGACTCCGCTCCCACTGCCGTCGCGGCAAGGAGCCAGGTTGCGGCCAGCAAGGAAAACAGCTTTCTTTTCGGAATCATGGGTTCTTCTCCTTGTCGGATACGACAGTTACAGACGATCTCCATCGCAATTCGGTTACAAACAAGAAGAACTGGCAAGACGGACGGGGGGGTGCAGGTGGCTTCGTTGTCTGATCCTAAAGCAAACGACACATGCTGTACATCAGGCTTTCCCGTCTGACGCTGGGCTCTGGTCGGGCTTTCCAGCCTGACGTACATTCACGCCGAACCGCCGAGACATCAGCAACCGTTCATGAGATCAGCCAGTCGTCAAGCCGAACGCCAGGGATGCTCTGAAAATCAACGGTGTTGTGTGTCACCAGAGTCAGATTATGCACCACGGCTGCCGATGCGATCATCAGGTCCGTAGTCGGCACTGAAATGCCCATTTGCAGGAGACTGAATGAACCGGTGGGCCAGCTCTGCAGGACGCCGCATATGGGCGGAGCAAATGTCGGTATCAAGCAGGAAGTTCACGGCTCATCCAGGTTTGGAATGCCGGGCCGTCGTTCCAGTTTCCGGGCGCGATGGATTTCCTCGAAGATAGCATCCCATTCTTCATCGTCGGCCAGCGCACCCTCCGTACGAAGCAGCCCCTCGCCGGGCTCCCGGGAATTCGTGGTGATCACTTTCACTTGAATTTCAACCTGCTGGCCCTCGGCAATGCCGAGGTCTTCATCAATCTCGATGGTCTTGCCGTGGACCCTGCCCTGGAGTGTCTTGTTCACGATCGTCTCGTCCAACGGTTCCTCGCGTTCTCTTACCACTTCAACCCGAATTGGTCGCCGCCCGTGGAACGCCCCAGGCCCCCTTTGAGCGGCCCGGCGGGTTGTCGGCTGGCTTTCGACTTCGTGGCCGGTTCCGGAAGCGGCAAATCGCCGTCTTCCTTTTTCTCGGCGACTGGTTCCGCCATCAGAGCCTTCATCGAGAGACTGATCCGCTGTGAAGCCGGATCGACGGAGAGGACCATTACGTCCACCTCATCGCCCGGATTCATCACATCGCTGACGCGCCAAATACGTTTATTGGACACCTCGGATATGTGGACCAAACCCTCGACGCCGGGTTCCAACTCGACGAAGGCGCCGAAGTCCATCAGCTTCGTCACCTTGCCGCGGACGGGCGTGTTGACCGGGTATTTCTGCTCGATGCCGGTCCACGGGCTCTCCATCATGTCGCGGTAAGCCAGGCTGATGCGATTGTTCTCCAGGTCGATCTTGTCGACGCGGACTTTGATGTGTTGCCCTTCGTGGAGAACCTCCTGGGGATGATTGACCCGGCCCCAGGCCAACTGGCTGACATGCAGCAATCCGTCGACGCCGCCCAAGTCCACGAAGGCGCCGAAGTCCATCAGCTTGCGGACCACGCCCTCGCGGATCTGTCCCGGCGCCAGAGTTTTGAGCAGCGTCTGGCGTGCTTCCTCCTTCTCGCGTTCCAGAACGGCGCGGCGGCTAAGCACGAGGTTGCGGCGTTGCGGGTTGGCCTCGGTTACCAGGCAGGTGAACTTTTCGTCCACGAATTGTTCGAGGTTTTCCACGCGATAGAGCGAGATCTGGCTGACGGGGATAAACCCGCGGATGTGGTTCACCTCGCACTCCAACCCGCCCGCGTTGTGGCCGCTGACGCGGACCTCGACGAGCATCCCCTCTTCCAGATCAGACCAGTCGCCAACGCTCGCGGCAGTGCCCGGCAGCGTCAATTCGTAGAGGCCGTCGTCCCGATTGAACCGCGCCACGACCACGTCCAACACGGTATCGGGCATCGGCGGCTGCTCGAACTGACTCAACGGTAAAATACCCTGTTCGCGGCCCCCAAGTTCGACGAAGACGTCCTCGCGGCGGATCATCAGCACGCGAGCCGAATGTTTCGACTCCGGTTCCAACTGTTCTTGCTCGGTAATTGCCTGACCGGCTTTCATCAGGTCTTCGAGCGATGCATCGCCCAACGCCGCCTCGAATTCCCGCTCGAGATCGGCCGACAGCCGGGAGCGGATGTTCGGCGGCGGAAACCGCTTGCCGCCGGAGGGCGCCTCGGGCTGAGACGGATCGATCGAAAGGGACTCGACCGCCAGCCCCTCCAGTGGATCGTCCGGACTCTCGGGCTCTGGCTCGGTCTCGGGTGCGGCAGGCGGTTCCACTTGGGCAACGGGCGGCGCCGGCGTCTCCGGCTCGGCGGCCGGATGCTCGGCGGTTTCCGGTTCGGCCGGCGCTGGTATCTGGGAGACTGGTGCGGACGGTGGTTCAACCGGTCCGGGGATATCCGCTTGACGTACTTCGCTCGCTGAGGGCTCGGGTTCGACCGTTTTGGGCGGTGCCTCGGGGTCGACGACGGGGATGTCGTCTCGCTTCGGACGGGGGCGGTACGCGGCCACATCCCGCTGGGAACCGATCAGGATCTTTCGACGAGAGTCGTCGTTCGCTTCATTGCTCATTGCGCAATCCCTAAGTGTCTCGATCCACCTGACGATCACCCGGGCCGTCAGACGCTGGAATCTCTTATTCTAACCAGAACCGTGGGGTTTCTCCAAGCGGCTGGGCACCCAGCGATGGCTATCGGTAATACGCATCGCAGTCGTGCAATTCGACAAAGCTAGTCCGAATGGGGTGTGCCGCCGGTGAGAAAGAACGGCTATTGGACGAGTTTCGATCCGTGGTTCACAATAGAAAGTGGCTCCCGCTTGCCGAGCAAGAGCCTGCAACCGCGATCCCGCTCGGCAAGCGGGATCTACTGAGGCCGACAACCCCCAAAGCGGAAAATCTCCGATGATCTTCCAGTTTTTCTGTCCGCAGGGGCACTTACTTGAGGCGGATGAGTCGCAGGTGGGGCAGCAATGCATGTGTCCGTATTGTCGAGGCGCCTTCCTGGTTCCGGCGCCCGCCCGAGCGACGCCAATCGACCCTCCGGACGGATTGCAGCCACCGCCGCGTGAACCACCGGTCTTTCCATCGGTTTCGGCCGGCCGACCGCTTAAGGAACCGCCGCTTCATGCGAATGAAAACGATCCTTCGGGACGATCCGAGGCGGCATTTCCCGGCATTCGGACCGAACCGGAACCCGCCAAGGGCAAGGCGACCGGGCAAGCCCCCCCGGCGATAGCCCAAGAGACATTTCCGCCGCTGGTCCACATCCTATGCCCATCGGGACATGAGCTGGAAACGCCACGGGAGATGCTGGGGCAGGACGCGCTTTGCCCACATTGCCAGGCGCAGTTCCTGCTCCGGTACGAGGACAGCCTGGAGCACCGTCAGCAGCAGGCCGATCAGCGTCGGCAGCGAGACGAGGCGATTGCCCGTGCATGGATGAAGTGGTCGATCCTGGCTGCGGTTGTGGTCGTGGTGGGGGCGATCGTGATGATTGTGATGGCAGCGCGGCTGTGAATCAGTAGATTTCGATGCTCTTGACCACTCCGCCGCCGGAGAGGCGAGAACCATAAAGGCAACGGGCGGCCGCCTTGAATAGTTCTTCCGAGGGAAAATTCCGGGGTGGAAGGCTGAGCGTTGCCGCGCCGACAGCCAGCGAGGCGGCGCGGGGGTCGATGGCGGCTGGCCGCGGGGGCAAACACCTCAACTGCGCGATCAGTTCATTGCCCAGTTGCACGGCTCGCTGTCGCTCACAACCTGGCAGAACGACGGCAAAGCCGGCCTCGTCACGCGGCAAACATTGCGCCGCCGTGTCGAGATTTCGGCAAACAGCCTCAAGGAAGCACCGAAAGCGCTCGTAGCCTTGTGAACCGAGCGTGAGGAACAACTGCGGGGCGTCGGCCGGTTCCAGCAGCAGCAGGCTGAGTGGAGACCGCGACTGCCGGCATAAGCCCACCGCGACGGATATTTGCTCGATCAAGCCGGGGTCCGGTTCCGCCGACCGACAGGTCGCGGAAGGAGCTGCCTTTGGACGGGAGAAGGTCTTCGGTTCGGCCACCGCTGCCGACGAACGGCAGGCCGCTCCCGGTTGTGGGGTAACAAGCATTGCGGCATCGCACCGCGGGCTGATTGGCTCGACAACTACGCTCTGCAACTGCCGATCCGCGAGCATTTCGGCTGCGGCTTCGTAAGCCACCTCGCCGAGCGATTGGTGTGCCCGTGCAAGGATGTCGCCGAAATCGGTGCCCTCGGGCAACGGGAGGCAAAAGACGTCCGCCAACTGGCAGACCTTTTCCTCGATGGTTCCCATCAGGGCTTCGAGCCGAACCGGTGCCAGGCCGCAGAGTTGTTTGCCGCGGGCAAGAATTTCGCCGAGGATGGTCGTATCGCCATCGGCCAACAGTCGCGCGACCATTTCGGCCAGGTGCAAAACCTGCCGCAGATCCGCCACCATGTTGGAGGGATTGACCTGGCGACCACCCGTGACTTCCACGGCGGCGACGAGCAGTTCCGGTAGCCGCCACCGCTCCAGAATCGATGCCGTTAGAGTGGTGTGATCGAATCCGAGCGAGCGGCGTTCGCAGTCGAGCAGGTCGGTTGCCTCGGTGCGAGCTTTGCGGAGCAGTTCGACGTACGGCTCGCCCAATTCCTGGATCAGCAACAGCGAACCGAGATCCTGGAGCAGTCCAGCGATAAAAGCCTCGTCGCCGGACTGGCGCCGCACTGCCGCGGCGATCTCTCGCGCGGCGACAGCCTTGGTGAGAGTGTGTCGCCAGTATTGCGACAGCACCTCGCCGGCCAGACCCTGGAAGAGTCGCCCCGGGAGGCTGAATCCCAGGACGAGCAACTTCAACGGTTTGACCCCCAGCAGCGCCAAGGCCTGATTCAAATCCGAGACGTGCCGGGTGAGCCCGAAGAGCGAGCTGTTGACGACTCGGAGCAATTTGGTCGAAAGCGCCGGATCGTTCTCGATGCAGGCTTTCAGCGCCCAGGTGTCGACCGTCGGATCGGCGGTCAATTCCAGCACCTCGATGGCGACGGCAGGCAAAGTGTAGAGCCGGCTTGCCTTCGCTACGAGGCGGTCGAGAGTTGTTGCCGGTTGGTTCATGGGGTGAGGGCGGGGCAAGCGAGAGGGGGGTAGTCGTCTCCGGCATGGCCTGTGGGTGCCACACCAAGTTTAGCTCACCAAGTTCAGCGGTGGGTTAACACAGGGGAGAATTTCCGGGGGGCGATTGGGGTGGTGGGAACGCGCTGCGGCTTTCTTGCGTCGGTTTCAGGATGACATAGACTTGTGCAGCGGGATCGGCTTTTTGGCAATGAACTCCCGCTTGGTTTGGTTTCGGCCGTTCGCCACTCCAGCCGACACTGAGGATAGTCCAATGGTCCCTAACAGGCGGGCTTTTACACTGGTTGAGTTGCTGGTGGTGATTGCCATCATTGGAATTCTGATTGCGTTACTGCTGCCGGCGGTTCAAGCGGCCCGTGAGGCGGCCCGGCGCTCGCAGTGCGCCAACAATCTGAAGCAAATTGGCTTGGCCCTGCTCAACTACGAAGACGCCTTCAAGACGTTGCCGCCGTCGGTGGTGTACGGATGTCCTGGCGACCGCACGACTGCCACCGCGGAGATCCCTTATCATCACACTTGGATTACCCGGATCCTTCCGTTCTTGGAACAGCAAGCCCTTTACGACCAGATGGATCCGCTACGGCCGGCATGGGACGTCGCGGCAGGTGCCCCGATGTCCTTCGCGCGGATCAGGCTCGACTCGCTGCTTTGCCCGTCGGACTACGGCCTGACCCAACCCGGCACGGCCACGCACGGTACAGCGGTGACGTGCTACGCCGGCTGTGAGGGCGGCTATGGTTGGGAATACTCGTTCAGCTTCTCCACGTCGAGTACCGTCGCCCAGAGATACCCGGAGTTGGGTGGACGCGAAACGGCCGGCATCTTCGCGCCGACTTTCACTTGCCGGCTGGCGGCTGTCACCGACGGCACGTCGAACACGATCATGGTCGGCGAGGTCTTCTCTCGAGGTTATGAAGGGACGCCGACGCTTTACACCTGCGGCAACGGAAAGCCCATCGATTCGGACAGCCGCGCCTACACGCGATCGGCGTTTGTCGGAGTGCCCCTGCCCGGCAACTCGACGTCGTTCTTCACCAACGCGGGAATCGTCAATCCGGACGGAAGCGCCGTCGGCACGTTGTTCTGGAAAACTGGCGCGGCGATTCTGGCCCCGACTTTCGTGGGGCGCTATGGGGCGAATTCGTATTGGCCCGGGGCGCATGGGTCGCACCCGGGCATTGTCAACGTCGGTCTGGCCGACGGTTCGACCCATGCGATCTCCGAGACGATCGATTGGGGTGCGTGGTGCAAGTTGTGCGCGCGTGCCGACGGCTGTCCCTTGGCCGAGTTTTGAAGCGACCGGCGGAACGCTCACCGGCGGCTGGTCTGCTCAGCGGGCTCACAAGGGGGTCGCGAGTCTCCTTCCAATTCCAGGCTCAGGGACCACCCGAAGACGCTCGCGCCGCGACAAAAAACGCCGCTTTCCCTTGCAGGCACTGGACTTCGTTTTCGCAGTCAGATATTCTATAGCATGTTGCGACTCCTGGTCGCGGCAGGACAGGGAATTGAGGCGCCCACCCGAACGAATCTCCTATCAACGCGTTGTTCTGCGCTGGAGAGCCCCGTCTCAGGCATTCCAATCCGCCGATAGCTCCGGAACTCTTTGGCGGCTGGAGTGTTTGATCTAGCAGGGGTGTGATCGAAGAGGGGATGGTGACTTCCTGTAAGGATCCGATTGCTGGGCTGCGGAAAAGGAGGTGAAGCGACAAGAGGCGATGGTTTGAAGCGACCGCTTGGGTGGGCGGTGATTGGATCGGTTTTCCCCTCGTTATTACTCGTTTCGTGAACAGTGGAGGCTCTATGCTCGCGCGCGTACACAATCGACGTGCTTTTACCCTGGTGGAGCTGTTGGTGGTGATTGCCATCATCGGCATCTTGATCGCTTTATTGTTGCCGGCAGTCCAGGCGGCCCGCGAAGCCGCACGGCGTTCGCAGTGCATCAACAATCTCAAACAGATTGGCTTGGCACTGCTGAATTACGAGGACACCTTCAAGTCGTTTCCGCCGGGCGGCGTGTATGGATCGCCCGGAGACCGAAGCACGGCGACCACGGAACGCCAGTATCACCACACTTGGATCACCAAGATCCTTCCCTTCCTGGAACAGCAGCCGCTCTACGATCAAATGAACACGCTGTTGCCGGTCTGGGCGACGGGCGCTACTGCGCCGGTGGCGTTTGCCCAGCAGAAGGTGGACGCCCTGCTCTGTCCCTCCGATTCCGGCACGACCACCCCGGGCGCGGCGACGTACAACTGCGCCGTCACCTGCTACGTGGCGTGTGAAAGCGGCTGGGGGTTCAACTACCGCTACTCGACGACCACGGCCGAGCCGGCCCTGAAGTACCCGCAGTTGTCGGGCAAGGAACTCGCCGGTATCTTCGCGACCTCGGACACCTGCAAAGGTGCGAGCATTACGGATGGAACCTCCAATACCATTATGGTCGGCGAGGTTTATTCCAACGGATACCAGGCGAAACCGGGCGTGACCAACACGACGATGGCCGGCGGCGCCGGCGAACCGCGCCGGACCAATCCGTATTACTTTCGTGCCGCTTTTGTAGGCGCTCTGCTCAACCAGGACAGTCACGACGACTACGGTTGGCTGCAGGCCAACGGCACCAGCACCTTTCCTCTGGCGACGACCGTGGCCCCCACGAACAACATCGTTGGTCCGACCTTTGCCGGCTACAAAGGTGTGAATTCGGATTGGCAGGGCGTGAGCAGCCAGCACCCGGGTGTCGCCAACGTGGTTCTCGCCGACGGCTCGACGCACTCCATCTCCGAGACGCTCGACTGGTACGTCTGGGCCCTGTTGTGCGCTCGGCAGGACGGACAGCCGGTGACGGAGTTCTAGTTGTCGCAAAGGCAACTCGGCTGCTCCCGAGCAGCCGGCACTTCGTCGCTGCGGTCAACCTCAGAGCAGCCCGGCTGCTTCCTGGCAGCCGGGCTGCTGATTCCTGCTCACGGCGCCACCCGAAACCGGTAGTTGAGAACCCTCGCGCCGCCGATTTGTTCCGCACGGAGCCAAAGGGTCTTGCCGACCAACTCCTTGCCGTCGCACATGTGGTAAACCTTCACGTCGCGACTCTGTCCCAGCGCCGCGGCGTCGGTTTTCATCCGGCGACGGTCCGGCGCGAACAACTCGCAGCGGAAGCTTACCGGCTCGGCGGTCTCGTTGACCAGCCACTGCTCGATTTCGAGTTCTCCCTGCTCGTTCAAACGCGTGGTACATTGGAGGTAGACGTCGCCCAGGCCGACTTCGATCGTCCGGTAGACACGGAAGCGATACGGCCGATCCGCTTGGATTTCGAAATCGGCGTAGACCGGGTGCCGGCCGCTGGTCGCGTTGTAGGGCAGCGTCATTTCCAGCGGCATCTGAAAGACCTCGTTCTCGGCAAGACGAAACTCAGCACTATCGGGCCTGAGGTTCCACACCTCCGGTCCGACCAATCGCATCGATCCGGCAATGCCCGTACCAAAGCCGTTCGTCACCCGCACGCCGTTGCGATGCCTGCCGCCGAAAACGCTGGGGACGCGATCCGTCGCGAACGACAACGATTGCCGCCACCGTGTTACCTCGAGGTTCAGGCCGGTGACGAAGACTGGCAGCGGCCCCACCTCGATCACTTGCTCATCCTCGACGGCCTCCGGGATCCGGCTGTGCGACCAGAGGTCGACTTGCCGCACGTTGTCGCCAAGGTACAACACCTCGGTCACTGGTTTGTAGTTCCAGACGAGCATCGCCGCCGTGCCGTCGCGGGCGAAAATGTGATTCGGACTCCCTTGCGGCAACTGCATACTGCCCAGGTGCTCGGCACCGGAGAGCATCAGCGACGTGGTCCGCCAGGGCAACAGCAACTCGCCGGGAGTGCCGTCCGGGTTCATCAGCCCGCTGTCCGGGTCAAAGGGGTCCGGTATGAAGACGGCTTCGGCGCCATGGATTTTGGCAGCGACCATTCGGCGGAGGAGATCCGCGGCACGTACCTCGACCGGGTACTGCCTGGCGGCGAGCGGTTCGAGAACGACCCACCGGTTGAGTTTCGGCCGGTGGGTGACCTTCAGGTACGCTTCCAACTCCAAGGCGGTGAGAGAGGGCCGGCTCGAAAAGGATAGAAAACGCCAGGGGGCATCCTCCGCTTGCGGCAATTGGCTCATCCACCCCCAACCGATCCCAAGATTCACGTCTTGTCCAATGCGATCCAACTGCGACTTGACCTGGCCGATCTTTTCCCGAAGGTTTGGGTAGCCGACGTAACTGGTGTCCTGGTCGGCGCCCAACTGCCACCAGCGAACCTGGGTGGCCAATCGCATCATCACAAGCTCCAGCGAAGGATACCAGACCTCGGGTTCCGGTGAGAAGATCTCGGCCGCCGTCAGCAGACTCCGCGCTTCATAGCGTTTGGCCAGATCGGCGGGTGGTTCACAGAGCAGGCCGACCAGTCCGATTCCCTGCGCGGACAACCGCTCGGCGAAGCCGACCAACCGTGCGACGTCGTCGTCCTTGAGGCTCTCGTCGTACCAGAGCGGAAACTTGACCCAGTTCACTCCCGCTTGCGGAAGCAGTTTTCCCAACTCGGGCAGATCGAGCGGGCGGGCTCCTCGTGGAAGGCTCCAGCCGAACTCGCCTCCCACCGGCACGCTTTCGGGGTGAATGACCGCGAACGTGGCGCAATGGCGATAGACCATCGTCTCGCCGGACCGAAGCGCCGCCCAGAGACGATAGAACCCGGAGCCCGTTACCGGAAGTTGCCAGGTTGCTTTGCCGACTCGCGGCGGTGCATCCAAGTCACCGGGCTGGGGCAAAAGCTCTTCAAACCTCTGTTCTTCGATCTCCAGCGGAGGCTGCGCTTCGGCAATCGGATTGCCCAAGACGTTTTCCAGAAGAAAGGTCACGGTCGGGTTCCCTTCGGCGAAACCCGAGGTGGTGCAAGTGGCAGAGATCGGCTGGCCCTCGAAGTAGAGGTGATACGGACTGTTGAGTTCAAACTCCATTCGCGGCAATCGGCCCAGCCAGATGTCGCTGAAGGATGCGGAGCCGGTGAGGTCGGCGTGGTCATCAGGTTCCAGGTGCAGCCCGATCACCGCCCAGCAAGCCTTGCGGCTGCTGGGTGAAATCGGCCCGATCCGAAACTTCGTCCACTGTTCCACATGGCGGACGGATTCGGAGGTGTACACCTCCAGGCGCTGCCGCTGGTCGTCGAGCAGCGCGAGCGAGAAACGGGCCCGGTCATGTTTCAAACCTTCGGTTTTCAGCCGGCCCTCCAGCACGTAGCTGTGCCGATCATCGACCGGGATCGGAGGGCTGCAAGCGACCGCCGCTCCCCCGTTGAGATCGATTCGAAGGCAGCGGCCGGCCTTAACCGTCGGATCCTCGCCGATCACCGCTTCCACATAATGCGGATAATTGCGACCCCGGCGGCGGGTCCATTGATCCGGCCATTCGTCAAAGTTTTCATCCCAGGAGGCATCGAAATTGCAGGCGAAGATTTCCGTGGCCGCCGGGTAGCGTGAGGCGATAGACGCGTCCGGCTGAATCGCTACAATCAACAGCGCCAGAGGGAGGATCATCGATCACCTGGTATCGTGCCGAGCAAACCGGTCCGTTTCCACTATCGTCTATCGGGCCGCGCCGCTCGACGAGGCTCCCGTTATCCCCTACAAACCGCAGGAGTTGCCTGTGTTCGCGCTAAGGGTCGGCCTGGATCTTCAATCGCTCGCCATACCGCTACGGGAGGCGTTGCATGCGGCAGCCGGGCTGGGGGCCGACGCGGTCGTGATCGACGCCCGTGGTGCCGTCAGGTCGGGGGAGTTTTCGCGCACCGCGGTGCGGGAACTGCGGAAAATGCTCGAAGATTTCCGTTTGCGGGTGGCGGCAATCAGCTACCGAACGCGGCGCGGATTGGTGACCATGGACGAGTTGGATCGACGGGTCGATGGCACCAAGGCTGCCATGGAGATCGCCCACAGCCTGGGGGCTAACGTCGTCATCGGCACTCTCGGGCCGCTTCCCCCACCCGATTCGGATTCTTGGCAAGTGCTTGCAGCCGTGCTCGACGACGTGGGGCGGCACGGCCATCGGGTCGGTGCCATGCTCGCCGCGGAGACCGGAACCGACGGTGGCGAGACACTGGCGGGCCTGTTGCGCGTGCTGCCTGAGGGCACACTGGGTATCGACTTCAATCCCGGCAATCTGGTCATCTCCGGGCTCGACCCGCGCGAGGCGGTCGATGCGTTGGGGGCCTGGATCTTGCATGTCCACGCCTCGGACGCCCTCTTCGGACTGACGAACTCGCGCGGTGTACGCGTGCCGCTTGGAGAGGGATCTGTGGATATGCCGGCGCTACTGGGCGCTCTGGAGGAGTTTGGCTATCGGGGATACATCACCATCGACGTGCAGCCGGCCGACGACGCACTCCGTCAGGCTGCAACCGCGATTCGGTATCTTCGCCGTCTGTGAAAATCGCCGGTAAGCTCGCGTTTGCAGTGTAGGCGGGGCACTCCGTGGCCCACCATGCTCACCCCATGTAGCGAAATCGCTTCAATTCCCTCGTCCGGCTGCGAATTACTCTCAACCGGCTGACTCGGGCGATCCGGATGCTTCGTTGGGCGTCTGGCGGTCCGCTCTTGCCCGCTCCTCACGGACCGCCATCCGCAGCAATCCGGCGGTCGTGCTGAAGGAGTCCGAACGCCGCATGCACGTAGCATCGGGAATACTCTGAAGAAACGCCTGTCGCAACGAAGCTTCCAATCCCCCCTGTTTAAACAGGTGCTCACCAAGCCGATTCCATTCGTCCAGAAACTCACTCTGCATTTCCGTCGGAGTGCAGTAGCGTCGCACGTAACGGGCGATGCGAGCCTTCAGTTCTCTTTCGAGAACCACCCGTGCCGTTCGGTAACGATTATCGACCGAGGCAAGCGATAGCCCGAGAAGTTGGCTGATCTCCTCACGCGTCAGATCCTCGCAGAGACGACCGTAGAGCACCCTGAAATGGTCGCCTTTACCGCGGCGGAACAAGTGATGTCGGAGCCCTTCCATGCTCTGCTGCAACAGATCCTCCACCCAAGCAGCGTAGAACAGGTCTTCCGGATCGGCGGAAACTTCCCAATCTTCGCGATTCAGTACGGACCGATCGATCGCGTCTTGCCGAATCAAGTTCTGCAGAAGTTCTCTGCGCTCGTTGTCCGTGCGAAAAATCGTGGCGAGTTGCTTTCGCACGACGCCGCAGATCAGATTGCGGAGTCTGGCCGAGCGATCGGCTTGCCACTGCGCGAGCAAACGGTTACGCAAGAGAATCTCGAACGTGGCCGAGGCGACGTCCTCGGCGTCGTGCCACGACATCCCGGTCCGCCTTGTCACGAATCGACAAATGGGCCCCCAGTAATCTTCAAGGAACTGCTGCCAGTCTTCTTCGCTGCCGCCGGCCGCGATGCGGCGAACCAGAGTTAATCGGGTTGGAGGGAAGCCCATGATCGATACCGAGCCAAAGTACGTCAGGCTTTCCAGCCTGCTGAGCGGGTTCCAATCAGGCTGGAAAGCCTGACGTGTACTGCACCGCTTCCATCCATCCAGTATCTAACATGCGACATCCGGGAACCAGCCCCCATTCCCGGGCTGCCCCAGCGGTCGCAGCGGCGGTCTACCGCCGCCGAGATGCTTGGATTCCGGGCCAGACCCAGGTAGAATGGCATCCATTGCTCCGGTCTTGTTCCGTTTCAGCAGCCCCCATGACCCCTGCAATCGGCCAACTCGCGTCGCAGCGATCCTCTGCCGACTCGCGATTCAGCGCGGGCCCAAGCGGCGGCGATTCATCCGTCGCCCTGGTGTCCCGGCTCGCCAGGCAAGTTCAAGCTCTTCATGCGGAGGGTCGAATTCATCGGGCGATCGGGTTGAGTGCAATTCGGATGGACGCATCGCAGTCGCCGAGTCTTTCCGAGCCGCCGGAGATTTGCCGTTTCGGCGGCCATTACGCGGATCCGGATCGCTGTCCCCCGGAACTGATGGAGGCGGACGAGTTCGAACTTCCCACGGATTACCGGGCGGCGGAGGCCCGGCTGAAAGACGCCGGCCACCGGATCAACCCGCGGCGTGTCGACGTGTACCAGTTGGCCACGCTGTTGATTCAACTTCTCTGCCACAAGTCAGTTTCCACCTATTTGAGCAGCCCGAGAGCTGCTGCGGCGGTTCCGCCATCGCTCCGCCGCGCGATCGACCGGGCCTTGGGGCACCGCGCGGCCGACCGCTTCGAGACCGTCGAGGAGTTGCTCGACGAATTGTCGCTGGCGCTTCCGCGGACCGACGGGGAGACACCGCCTGCAGGACGCCGGCCGACTTCGTTCCCGCTGGCGAACCAGCGAACGTCGCCGCTGCCCTTTAGCAGAATCGATCGCTACCGGATCCTCGATAGGATCGGGCAGGGAGGCATGGGCGACGTTTATCGCGGGCGCGACGATTCACTCGACCGCGATGTCGCGGTTAAGGTTCTCGCCCCGCACTTGTCCCGCGACAGTCCTTTCGTGTACAGGTTCCGCAGAGAAGCCGCCGCGGCGGCTCAAATACACCATCCCAACGTCGTGCAAGTCTACTTGATCGGCGAGGAGGACGGGCAACATTTCTTTGCGATGAAGTTCATCGACGGCGAAACGTTGGCTGAGAAACTTCGCCGGCTTCGCCGATTGCCGCACGGCGAGGTTCTCGATCTGCTGGGGCAGTGTTTGGCGGGTCTGGCAGCCGCCCACGCTTGTGGCCTGGTCCACCGTGATGTGAAACCGGCGAACATCCTTCTGGAACACGGTTCCGGGCGGGCGATCCTGGTCGACTTCGGTCTCGCGCGCCGGGCTGGCGACGGCAACCGCCTCACCGCGGACGGAACCGTGATGGGTACCGTCGACTACATTGCTCCGGAGCAGGCCGTCGGCGTAAAGGTCGACGCACGGGCCGACATCTACGCTCTCGGCGTCATCGCCTATCAGATGCTGTCGGGCCGGTTGCCGCACGAAGCCGATTCACCCACGGCCGTGCTGTTCCAGCATGTCCATGAGGCCCCTGTTCCGCTCGAGGAAATCGCGCCGGACGTCCCCGCGGCCCTCGGTCGGATTGTGGCCCGAATGATGGCGAAGCAGCCGCAAGATCGCTATCAGAGTTGTGACGAGGTAGCCGAAGATCTGCGTGTACTGGGCAATGCGCCTCTGCCCGGTACGGAGCGATCCGGGGATGTCGATCGAGACGAGAATCGCACCGCCGTTGGACGGCAGCCCGGCCGCTACCGCTTGCTGCTCGGCGGCGGACTCGCCGTTGCGGTCGCAACCGCCGCGTTGGTGGTTGGCTCGCGGCAGCGAGGCTCGGCTTCGTTACCGGCGAGCCCCGCCGCTGCCCGCGTGGAGTCGACAATTTCCGAAGTGGCCACGGAGTCTCGCCTGATCGATCCGACTGCCGGCACGTGGGTCTCGTTGCTCGACCATTTTCGTCGGCAGAGCGACGTCGTTTCCGGAGACTGGTCGGTCGAGAGCAATGGCGTTCGCGTCGAATCGGGCCAGGCCGCCCGTATCATGGTTCCCGTCATCGCAGCGGGGCGTGACTACAGCTTGGAAATCGAGTTCACACGCAACGCCGGCAACGGCAGTGTCGTGATCCTCTTGCCGGTCGGCGAACGAGCCTGCGGACTGACGCTGCACGGATGGGAGGGGATCGACGGCATTGAAGTGATCGATGGTCGTCGCGCGAACGATAACGCGACCACCCGCTCCTCCTTCTTCGAGAACCAGAAACGCTACCGGCTTCGCGTCGATGTCCGCGTCCAAGGGGAGGATGCCTCGATCCACGTTCTCGTTGACGACGAACCTTATCTCGAGTGGCGGGGAAAAGCCTCACTTCTGGCCACGTACTTCCATTGGGATCTTCCGGAGCCGGTTCGCCCGGGACTAGGCGCTTGGGATGCCAATGTCACCTTCCACAGTGTGCGGTTCCAGAGCGGCTCTCAGTAGGTTCCGCTTGCCGAGGGGAACCTCGCGACACGATCCCGTTCGGCAAGCGGGATCCACCGGGTGCGATCCGGTCGCCCCAAAACGTGTAGCGACAAGATAAGGGATGCTGATGGGGGATAGCCCCTGTTGTCTTAACGCCGCGGCCTTTTCGGCTTCGCCATCGGGAAACGCTTTCGGTTTGTCGCTTTCCGGTGAATTTCCATGGAGAATCTGCCGATGAGCGAGGTTGGTACGACTTTACCGCTTGCGCTGCCTTTGCCGGCTGCGTCTGGATTGGGCACTGGGCTAAGACTATGGCGAAACCGCTCAAAAAAGAACTGCGGTATGCCTCGGCGGGCGCCGACGCAATGGTGTCCACTGATCGGCGGGTAGACGCCCCCCATGTCATTGGCCAAGGCGTTCCAGCGGGAAATGCCGCGGAATGTGTAGGTTCAAACGTTCCCACAATTCAGGAGGGGGTACAGTCAGGGTGCCAGGACTCGCAGCCAGGAGGCTCCGATCCATCCCCCATAGTCGGACCATGCCCGGAATCGGCGCCGCTTCCCACCCAGTTTCGTCTCCAGGCAAGTCAACTGGCCGAACACCTGCGTCTTCGGCAATGCGAACTCGACCATCGCGAATCCCAAATGAACGCCCGCTGTGCGCAATGGGACAACTCAGCGCGTTCGGCTCGGCTCTGGCTGAGCGAACGCGAGGAGGAAATCCGCGATCGGCAGGTGGCGTTGGACCGACGCGAGGGTGAGTTGCGGGCGCGGCTCGATCGGCTGGCGGAGGCCGAAAGTGCATCGGAGAAGGCAAGACGCGAGCAGGAGCATCGCCTCGCCGGCCGCGAGTCGGACTTGGTGTCCGCAGCGGAGACGCTTGCGGCGGAACGCGCCGCGCTGGCGGCGGCTCGGGCAGCGTTTGGCGAACAGCAGACTCGGGCCGAGGA
The DNA here is from genome assembly GCA_012728855.1 of Rhodopirellula sp. Classification (GTDB taxonomy): domain Bacteria; phylum Planctomycetota; class Planctomycetia; order Pirellulales; family Thermoguttaceae; genus JABWBD01. The sequence goes on from JAAYEH010000035.1 coordinate 115,964, forward strand.
CGATCTCCGACGCCGGAAGCAGCAGATCGATCTTCGACGCGACGCATCGCTAGCGCTCGTTCGGCAGTTGACGGCAGGGCTGCAAGGACGGCGACCGGCGAACCAATGCCCGGACGACCCGGCGCCGACCGAACCGGCAAGTCCCGACAATCGACTCGAGGATGAAGTCTGCCGTCTCGAACTCCGGCGTCGGCAACTGCAGGAGGCCGAAGCCGAATTAACGGCTTCCCGAGAGGAGTTGGCGCAACTTCGCGAGCAGGTTCTCGAACAACGTCGAAAGGACCGGCAGTTGGCCCGCGACGACCGGCGACGAATGACCGTCGAACATCGCCGGATGCTCCGCGAGCAGGAAGAACGACGGCAAGCGATCCAGCGTCAGAGCGAACAGGTCGACAAGAGTCGGAGGGCACTGGAGCAGCTCCGGGGCGAACTCGCCCGCATGCACCGGGAGACTCTGGAAATCCGCTTGGCGAGCGAGGAACTCTGGGCCCAGCTCGCCGGGTCGGCGCCACCGGCCGCCCTTACACATTCTCTCGGCCAGATCCGCAGCAAGTTGGCCGACCAATACCGGGCAGCCGCCGCCGAACTGAGCGACAAGAAGCGGGAACTTGAGTCTCTCTGCGTCCAATTAGCCCAGCAATACGAGAGACTTCATCGCCGGAAAGACGAGTTGGAGCGATGGGCGGCCGCCCGGGAGGAAGAAATCCAGCAACAGGCTCGGCGGCTGGTTGCGCGCGAGGAGGAGATCCAGACGGAGCAGGAGCGGCTGAACGAGCGCTCTCAGCAATGGCAGACCGAAGAACTCGGCTACCGGCAGGAGATCCGGCAGCTCAGGTCGAAGGTTCTTAGTGCTTAGAACTTAGAGCTTAGGCGACCGGCAGAAATTCGTAGCCTGACTCTCGGAGTCGGGCCTGGCTTCCAAGACCCGACTCGGAGAGTCAGGCTACGTCCGAGCGGGTAGATTCCTTTCTGCCGCTCGCCTCAGGGATGCAGAATCACTTTCAAGGCGCGCTGGGCTTCAATCTCGGCGAATGCGGTTTCCCACTTGCTCAGCGGCAAGCGATGCGTGATGATTTGCTCGGCAGGGATCCGGCCGCCGGCGATCAGATAGATGGCCCGATCCCAACTGGAGTAGCTCGTCGACAGGCAGAAATGGATGTCGAGAACTTTGAAGGCCGCCTTTTCCCAGGGGAAGTCGACGTTCTTGCCGGCCGTCAACCCGATCGCGCAGATGCGGCCTTTCTTGCGGACAAGATCCACCGTGCCGGCGATGGCGGCCGGCGCGCCCGAGCACTCGATCACCAGATCGGCGCCGTATCCGCCGGTGAGGTCAGCCACGGCCTGCGGCACGTTGTCTTCGCCGACGTTGAGCACGGTTTGGAAGCCGAGTTGCCTGGCCTTGTCGAGCCGCATGCCCTCATCCTGCGGCGCCCCGACCATGACGATGTGCCGAGCCCCGGCCGCGACGGCGGCCAGACCCGACAAGAGCCCAATCGGCCCCGGTCCAAGGACGACGACAAAATCGCCCGGGGTCACTCCCGCGCGTTCGTAGACATCGTGTACGGCGTTGGCCGTCGGTTCGACGACGGCAGCGGTGTCGAAATCCATCGAGTTGGGGATGCGGTGCAGGAGTTGCTCGGGCATCACGAGCAGCCGGGCCATCGAACCGTGGATCCCCCAGCCCGGGCTCCGCTTCTCCGGGCAGATCTGCACGTTGCCACTACGGCAAACAGGACACTGTCCGCAGTGGCGGGTGTGCGGTTCGCCCACCACCCGGTCGCCCACGGCCACGTATCGGCAGTCCGGCCCCAGTTCGATCACGGTTCCCGAGAATTCGTGGCCGAGGATCACCGGGGGCCAGTAGGGGAAGCGGTCGTGCTTGACGTGGACGTCGGTGCCGCAGATCCCGCTCGCATGAACCTCGATGAGCACCTCGCCCGCCTGAGGCCTCGGCTCGGGCATGTCCAACAGGGCAAGGTGGCCGATCCCTTTAGCGGTCTTGACCAAGGCTTTCATGGGGATCCTCTTGTTCCACTTCCCGCGAGTTCAGAACACGAACATCATTTGTAGACGGGCCATGGCAGGCGCCAGCCGTTCATAGTTGCGGGTCACAACGGCACGATCGCGATGCTCCAGCTTGCCGACGTGTTGTTGCAGCGATTCCCAGGCGACCGACAAGCGCTCGGAGTTCTTGCGGACAGACTCCGAGCGGGGGTGGCGCAGCAGGTCGTCATGAAGTTGATGCGCCGACTCGTGAAGGGCTTCCGCGGCAGCAGCCGCTTCGCGGCGGAACTGTGGCGGGTAACGCGACGACGGGCCGAGCCGTTCGGCGAGATCGCGGAACAGCAGGTCCGTCAGCGAGTCCACCTGACCGGCCAATTCGACGGCCTGCTCGACATCGACCAGCGGCGCGATGCCCAACAGATCCTGGACCGCCTGAATGTTCTCGTCCGTTTGGGTCAACTGCTGCGCCAGTTCGGGCGCAGTCAGACCCTGGAAACCAGTCCGAAACTGCTGCCACTGGACATCCAACGGCCGAAAATCCCATCGCAGGGAATCGAGCGGGTCTTGGCCGGCAGCGGCTTTGCTGAAGTCCGCACACATCGACCGCAGTTCCCGTGCGGCCTCGACCGCGCCCGCAGCGTCCGGTGTGGCGAGCAGCATCTTCAGGGAAATGCGCTCACACACCGCGTCCACGTTTCGACTCAACGCTGCCGCGCAGCGTGCCAAGCCACCGCGGTCCATTTCATAGGGGATCCAAAGAACTTCGTGCAGTTGCCGATGCACGTGATTGATGCGCCGAATGTGCCGTTCGCTCTCCTGGGAATCCAGGGAGCGAAGCCGGTCCGCCAACGCCCGCCAGTCTTTATGCACCGTCCGATACTGGTTGAGGAATTCGTCGTACGGGACCGGACGGCTGGCACTGGTCGTCAGGAAATTCACCTGCATCTGAAGTCGCTTCCCCTCGATCAGCAGAACTTGGCTGTCGCGCGAACGCTGCAGCGAGCCGGCGACGTCGTCGAGCAGACCGCGCAGGTGCCCGGTTAACGCACCCAAAAGCTGCACGATCTGTTCCCTGTCCACTTGGGGACTAATGGCCAAACGTTGGCAAAGGCGGCCGCTGGACGCGTTCAGCTTGCGGACGCACTCTCGGCAAGTGGCAGAGATGGCAAAGGAGCCTTCCAGACGCGTGGCCAGAGTCCGCCAATGCCGGTCCACCACCAGAAAACCATCGGCCAGCAGCGCAGGTTCCGACTGGGCTTCCACCCTCCGCACCAGGCCGTCCGTCATGGCTTTGACGGCGATTGCATCACCCAGCAGCGGACGCAACTCGGGACGTACTCCCACTTCCTGACGCAAGATGGCGACGAGTTCGCCGGAGTGCATCGCGAACTCTTCCAGGGCGATCCGAGCGTCGCGAGCGCGTGGATCGACGGGAGGCTTGGCAGCGGGTGGCCCACCGGGCGGTCTGCCAGGCGGCGGCTGACCGTCACGCGTCAAATGCGGCAGCACTTGGGTTTCAATCAAAACTCGCAACACGCCGTCGACAAAATCCCGTCGCCGATCGTTCGGCTGCGCCGCCGACACTGTTCCAAGCGGGGCGGACATCAATCCGATGCCGACAACTGCGATCACCAGGCAACGCATGTTTTTTACCTCCTTGTGGCGGTTACTTGTGCGCGTCGTGACATGCCGCACAGTTGGCAACTCGATTCAATTCCGCGGCCGCTTCGGGCTTGTCCTCGGCTGCAGCCCGGGCGGCGGCCAGCAGCGCCTTGGTCTTTTCTTCCCAGCTCGCCGCTTCGCCACGCGGCGGGCGCAGGGTAGCCAGCGCCTGGTACAACTTGACCAACTCGACCTTCTCGGCGCCGGTCGCCACGCCGGTGGCAACTTTCTTTAGCAGTTCCTTGGGCTTCTTATGCGCAGCCTTCATCACGTCTTTGATCGCGGGTTTTGCATCCGCCCCCGGCGCGATCTCCGGCGCCGCCAACGGCAGGGAGAACAAACAGCCGAACGCGACAAGCCACGAGCCAAAACACTTCATCGAACAACCCTCCGTGAAGAACGAACATTTGCACACATCCGCACCGTCCTTCGGGATTCTAACGGATGGAGACTCTCAGGTCCACTGCTGGCAGGCGTTCCGGAGTGAGGAAGACCTGTCGGCGGCTTAAACCCGCGGCCGGTTGCCCAGCCCGCCGTCGATCGACAGCCAAGAAGGGGGTCGGGAGTATTCTCCCGCACCCGGCCGAAATAATAGCGGAGATTCAAGAGCCCCGTGTCGTGAGCCGATCGGATGGCTCGACTCTCGACAATCCACTCTCTTCCTCTTAGAGCCTATCCCAGAACCGTAGGGGACTGGCTCATTTTGCGGAGTCTTCGGAGCAAAATGTGCCTGTCCCCTTCTCCTCGGTTTTGGGGTAGGCTCTCAGGCCGATTGCAGCCGTTCCAATGCCGCGGTGACCGTATCGGACCAATTCCCGTTGTGGAAATACCCGCGGTTCCCACCGGCCTTGATCGAGGCCGAGAGGGCCTCTTCGGCGCGGCGGAGCAAACTCTTGGTGTCGTCGCTCTCGCTGGCCTCCGCGCCTCCAATGCTGATCGTAAGGCGGTGCTCACGGCCGTCGAGCGACAGTTTGCACTCGGCCACGGTCTTGCGAAGCCGTTCCGCAATGGCGATCATGTTCGCCATGCCCGCGCCCGGCAGAAGCACGCCGAACGTGTTGTCGTCATAGCTGCCGACGCCGTCTTCGTCTCGGGTGGCGGCGGCGAGATACTTGGCCGTCAGGTTCGTCAGCAGGTCGGCGGATTTCTGCCCGTGAGTTTCGCCAACCCGGTCAAGGTGATCAATGCGAACCAGGATGACCGACGGCGCCGCTCCACCGCGTTTGAATTCGGCGATGCGATGGCGCAAGAGCGTGCAAAACTGCATTCGGCTCGGTGGCCAGCTCTCGGCCGTACTCTCCTCCTCGCAGTCTTCACAGGAAGTGTCGCGGCGATCGCCGTCGGCCGTTGCGGATGCGGCCGGTTTGGGCTCCGGAAAACTCTCGGGAGAAGGCCGGTTCGGGACGGGTTGCTCAGGGAAGGCGTTCGGGTCGCGGGTCAGCGGATGGCTGGTGCGGCCGTCGTGCCACCATGTGCGATTTCGGCCCGCCTCCTTGGCGGCGTAGAGCGCAAGATCGGCTCGTTCGATCAAGGTCGTCTCGCTATCCGTTTCGAGCAGTTGGGCGATGCCGAGACTAGCGGTAACGCCCACTTCGCTTCCCGCGAATGTAAACCGCAGCGCGGCGATGGCCTGCCGGACCCGTTCGATGTGCGCTTCGGCGTCGGAGACGGTCTTTCCCGGCAGCACCAGCACGAACTCCTCGCCCCCGAATCGCGCGGCCATGCCATGCTGGCTAGCGTGGTGCGCGAGCACTTGGGCCACCTCGATCAGCACTTCGTCGCCGGCATGGTGACCGTAGGTGTCGTTGAATCTCTTGAAATGATCCACGTCGACCATGGTCAGGCACAGCGGGTTTCCGGTTCGTTCGAACTCGGCAAGATTCCGGCCGAGTTCGGCGTCCAGCGCGCGGCGGTTCGGCAGCCCGGTCATGGGATCGGTACGGGCCTCCGCGGCATACGACGCGATTTCTTGGGCTTGCTCCTGCAGGCGGCTTTCGGCCAAGGCAAGCTGTTCCTGCATGGCGTGGTTCGCGTCGAAGAGCTTGGCGACGGCACGAACCACCGCCTGCGAATCCCCTGCGCCGGCGGCCAATTCGTCGTTGGCCTCTTGCACCTTGCTGCTGTGCTCGCCGACGTCGCTGGCCATACGCGTGGCCAAATCCTGCAAGCGGGAAAGAACCTCGCCGGCCCGCTCGATGTTGCTCTCCGGCTCCGCGTCGGTGTCGACCGTGGCCATTCCGGCGTACCTGCCGCCGCGAAACCACCATCCCAAACCGACTCCCGCCATGGCAGCCAGCGCCATGCATACGAATTCCGTGACCGCTGGTGACATGTTTCTTGCTCTCGCCCACGTACGTTCACGCTCACCACTCTATAACGTAGGACGTGCCGAGGACGGGTCAAGTCTGGGTCTGAACATTCCCGTTTCCTTCCGGATAATCCGCAGGAAGCGAAAAGGTCAGTAGCCTGGCTGCTGCGAGCAGCCTAACTGTTTGACCGTTGGAAAAAACGGTACGACCAGGGGGTATCGGTGAGCTATAATTGCGAGTCCGCTTGGCACTCGAAGATTTCAGGATCCCCCCGATATGCGGAAAGTCCCTCTTGGCCGGCCAACTCCTTCCCGATTCGGCTTGAAACGGCAGGTATCGCTGGCCGCCGTTGTCTTGGCGGTCGGCCTGGCCGGCGCCACGCTATCTGCGTACTGTTTCCAGGCGAGGCTGTCCGACGCCACGCGAGACCTGGTCGCAATTCACGTTCCCGCGAGCACGATGGCCCAGCGGATCGCCCTTGGTGCGGCTCGCTGCCTCGTGCTGGAGTCGGAATTCGAAACGGCTCACCTGGCGAGCCCGCGGTCGCGCGAAAAAGCGGAACGGGCGTGGGCTCGCGCCTTCGATGCGATGCGGGAAACATTGCGGGAAGGAGAAACTCGCGACTTGCAGACGACCGATCGGCTGCCGTTGACCCGCTGGTTGGCACTCGCCGACCTGCATAGGCAAGAATTCCTTGTGGCGGCACGCGAGGCGAAAGCCGGCCGAAGCGATTCTCCATCTTCCATCCACGAGGCATTGGAACCATCGCGTTCGCCCCTCCGCTCGATCGTGGCGGAGGCCGAGCGCCATGCCAATCTCGAGGTAGAGGCTTGCCGGGCCGGCAGATTTAGTCTCGAGCGGCTTATCAACGATCTCAGAGCGTTGATCGCGCTCCGCGCACTGTTCGCTTTTCTCGCCTTGGTCGCCGCAACTGTGTGGTTCTCTCGCAACGTGCTGCGACGGATCGAAGTGATTTCGGCGGCAGCAGGTCGGTGTGCCGCCGGCAAGCTCGGTACTCGCGTCGTCTCCCGATCCAACGACGAACTTGGCGTTCTCGCCCATCAATTCAATGAAATGGCTTCGCGACTCTCGATTGGGCCGCCGCCGGTGCAGACCGGCCATACAGCCGCGCGAAATCGGGCCTCGAGCAAGCCTGAGGAGGAGAAAAAACCGCCGATGGCCGCGTCGGTGAAATCGTGGTACGACGCTTCCGGTCCGCAGCGGCCCGCCGAATTGCCGTCGCCGAGCAATCAGCAGGCTCTTTCCGGTGGTCGTGTCGAGGATAGTGCATTCCGGATCCTCCTGGCGGAAGATGGCCCCGAGAACCAGCGTTTGATCTCGTTTGTCCTCAAACGCGCCGGCGCCGAGGTAACCGTCGTCAACGACGGTCAAAAGGCGCTCGACGCCGTGCTGGGGCGGCAGTCGCCTTTGCCGTCGGACGACAAGAATCGCTTCGATGTTGTTTTCATGGACATCGACATGCCCGTCATGGACGGTTGCGAGGCGACACGGCGGTTGCGGCAGGCCGGCTACGGCGGGCTGGTGATCGCGCTGACGGCCCACGCGACTCGCTACGACCGCGATATCTGTTTGGCCGCCGGGTTCGACGATTACGTGAAGAAGCCGATCGGCCGCAATACTCTATTGGAGATCATGTCGCGGCACGCCGTTCGGCCGGGGCTATGTGCGGAGGCCGCCGGCACATGATCTTCAAGCTCGTTTTCGTGTTTCCCGCTTTGCTCTGCGGCAACGGCGCGTGCTAAGAGCCTGTCCAAAAACCGCTGGAGACTGGCTCATTTTTGCGGAGTCTTTGGAGCAGAATACGCCCCTCCCCTTCTCCCGACGCGGTTTTAGGACAGGCTCTATGCGTCAAACAACCAACGAGCTACTCGTCGCCTCCGAAATACTCAAAAGACACCTCGGCCAGCCCGGCGCCGAACTGCTTCCAGTGCGCGCTGTTCGGATAGTCGTCCAACGCGGCGATGCGGTTTGCATTGAGTTCCTGCACGCAGGCGGTCACGCCAAAGCGTTCCAAGAGTCCTTCCCCGAAGCTGCCCGGGTTTCGATAGCCGCTGCCGGTGCTCCCCTCGCTGAACCAGGTGTGGCGGCGGAGCAGTTCTTCAAACCGTTTCATGCGGGCGAGATACGCTTCCAGGTCGCCTTCCGGCCGGCTGACGTGCAGCTTGCCGCTTGCGTCGTTGTGGAAATCAATGGCCAGCTCGGGCCGGCGGCCGGCGGCGAGCATTTTCTCCAACCACGACTCCAACGCATGGTTCTCAGGGGCAAGCGTGGGATCGGCCGGGCGATCCCACTCGCGGTTGAGATCCTTGCCGAGGAGGTTGAAACGCGTGTGCCCCCTCGCCACACCGTCCTTGTTCGCCATCGGCATGATCCAGACACAATATCGCCCCAGCAGACGGTCGGCGTCCGCTTCAAGCAGCCGGCGGATCAGGCCCTCGACTACCCAATTTCCTCCCGGCTCCCAGGGATGCGATCGGGCGCGCAGCAGGACGTGATGGTGCGCGTCCGGATTGCCGACACGGATGATTTCCAGCGGCCGGCGCTCCACCGTCCGCCCGATCTCGGTGATTTCGACGCGCGGATGATCGGCGATTTCGGCCTTTAGCGTTTCGAGATCTGTGATGCGATAGGGTTCCAGCCTGGCGACGTAGAGCGAATCTTGCTGCATGTGAACTTGGAGTTGGAGGAGGTTGCCTTCCAGCCGCTTGCCTTGGATCGGGCTCCAGCGCTTGCCGTCGAGAGAAACGAAGCTGATCGTTTCATCGGAGACCGGCGAACCGACCTTGCTGTTCCATACGTTGTCAAACGGCCCGAGCACGAGCGTGAAATCGGCGCCGGCGTTGCCTTGGAGTTGGAAGAACCAGTGCCCGTTGGCTCGGTTCGGCGACGATCGCTGCTGGTCGTACACCAGGTGGATGCGGATTGAGCCGGCGTCGTCGACCTCCCACCACAGCGGCGAGGCATTTTCAAAGCTCGTGTTGATGAAGGCCAGATCAGGGTGGACGGGCACCGTGGCCGGCTCCTCGGCCCAAAGCGGACCAGCAAACGCCCAGACGGCGAGAATCGCGACAGTTCGGCAACGCATCGTTGTGGACAACGGTTTCTCCTCGGCAAACAGGAATGATCTCGAGCCCTGGCGACGGTGAATATCGAGACTAATTCCTCCGCGAAGTCGCGTCAAGCCGCTCTGGACGCCAGGCCAATGTTGACCCGCGGCTTCGCGGCCGGGTAGAAAGATAGCAGCCGGGTTGCGGGCTGCCGGCATCGCTTTTCCACAGTTCGATCCCTTCACAAGGTTCTCCACATGCACACGCCACTTCCGCTCGTATTTCTCTTGTCGCTCGCGTTGCTGGCAAGCTGCAGTCGCCGGCCGCAGCCGGCCGGCTTGCAGACCTCCCCCGCCGCGACTGGCCAGCTCACCATTGCAGTCATCCCCAAAAGCACCGGGGCCGAATTCTGGGAGACGGTGGAAGAAGGAGCCCGCCAGGCCGCCGACGAACTCGATGTGGAGATCCACTGGGAAGGTCCGATCGCGGAAACCGAGATCGCCGAGCAGAACAAAATCATCGAGAACATGGTCAACCTTCAGGTCGACGGCATTGCGTTGGCTCCGCTCAATCCCAAGGCGATGCGCAAACCGGTCGAAACGGCCGTGTCGGCCGGCATACCCGTGGTTATCTTCGATTCGGCCATCGACGGCGACGCCCACACGAGTTTTGTCGCAACCGACAACCGGCAAGGCGGCGTCCTCGGGGCGGAAAAACTCCTCGAACTCCTTGGCGAGGCCGACGGCAAGAAGGTGATGCTGATGCGGTTCATCCAGGGCACGGCGAGCACCGAAGCCCGCGCCCAAGGCTTCTTGGAGACCGCCAAGGCCGCCGGGCTTCAGGTCGCCGCCGATCCGTTCTCTGAAGACGCCACGGTGGCCGGCTGCAAGAAGACGGCCGCCAACACCCTCGAAGGTTTCGTGCGCGACGGCCAATTGGAGTTGGACGGGATCTTTGCCTGCAACGACCGCGCATCGCTCGGGATGCTCGCTGCCCTGGAAGACCTCCGCAAGAGCAACGTCAAAGTCGCAACGAAATTCGTTGGCTTCGATTTCACTCCGCGTCTTGTCGAGGCGCTGGAGCATGGCGGAATCGACGCTTTGGTCGTCCAGAATCCGCGCAAGATGGGCTACCTGGCCGTAAAGACGCTCGCCCTGCATCTGCGGGGCGAACCGGCCGAAGCGAGGATCGATACGGGCGTGGAGGTGGTGACCCGCCAACGATTGGAGAGCGACGAAGCTATTCGGCAACTGGTTGGGGCAAAGTAGCGGCGCCGACCGCAAGAGGCGGAGATCTCAATCGAGCGGCAACCCACTTGCCAAGAGAACCGCCTCTTGGACCGCCAGGTCGTGTTCCGGTGGATAGGGGTGCTCGATTTCTCCGCGAACGATGCGGGCCAATTCGAGCAGTTGCTCGTCGTAACGGCCGGGCATATCGGCTAGTGGCACCTCGTGGTAGCCGCGCGCGAAGCGGCCTTGCGGTTTTGCCAGGGCAAGGGTCAGACGAGGCGGTTCGAGCGGCAGGATCGACACCGTCCCTTCGTCGCCTGCTACGATGAACTGCCGGCGGCGGCCTCCTTCCGCTTCCACAACGGTCGAACGAATCGTGGCGATCGCCCCCGGGTACTCGAAGACGGCGAGTTGGCTGTCGGCCAGAGGGTCGATTTCCGGATGCGTGGCGCGGGCGAAGGGGGCAACTTTATCGGGCTTTCCCAGAACCCGCACGAGCGAATCGATCAGGTGGCATCCCAGTTCAAACATGGTTCCGCCCGGATACGGCAGCATCGGCTTTCGATCGTCGGCAGTGCTAAGCTTGCCAATCACGCCATGCACTTCCGAAATCCTTCCCAACCAGCCGTCCTTCGCCGCACGGAAGCAGAACTGAAAGCCCGGGTTGTTGCGGAACATGTAGCCCATCTGGATAACCAGCCGGTGGCGCTCGGCCTCGGCGAGGATGCGGCGGAACTCGGAGAGCGATTCGCCGGCGGGCTTGTCGAGATGGATATGCATGCCGGCGGCAATCGAGCGCCCGGCCGCCGGCAACAGATCGCCGACCTGCGTTTCCACGGCAACGGCCTTCAGCCCGGGCGTATTGAGCAGTTGCTCTTCGGTCATCCACGTCAGGTCGCGGTAGATGGGATGGTCCTGCCACTTCTTGCGGAGGTCGTCGCGCGGCTCGACAACGCCGACGACCTCAAACTGGTCGCCGAGTTTGCGGAGCGTTGCCATCTTGCCACCGGCATGGGCGTGGCCGACGCCGATCTGGCCAACCTTGATCTTTTCCGACGCCCGCGCGGCGCGCGACCGTTTCGGTTCGATCCAAAATGATCCGGTTGCCGCCAGGCTTGCCCCGGCCACTTGCTTGAGGAATCTGCGCCGTTGGTTCATGGTTGTCGAGTCCTTATTCCAAATACGGCTTTGCGGCGGCTCAAAGCGATTTCTCCAGATCGTCCAGCGCGGCTTGCTCCGCCTTCGACACCTTGCCGCCGAAACCCAACAGACCGCCGGCAGCTTCGGCCACGCCGCGGGCTCGAGCGAGAATCTCTCGCTTCAGTTCGTTTCGGTCCGTTGCGCCGAGGTTCTCCCCCAAAGCCAGGACATAGCTTTTCCACGCCTCCAGCAAGCGGGGTTCCGGCTTGCGCTCGAGCCATCGCTCCAGGAGTTGATGGCCGGGATGCCCTGCCGCCAGCCCTTGCTCCTCGGCCGCGGCGAGCACGGCCCGGCGTTCCCTGGCGTCGATGTTTCCGTCGGCCCAGGCCATGGTGATCAGCGGGATAAGGGTGACGGCCGCCAGCGTTTCGTCGGAAACGCCCAACGCGTGCAGATGGTCGATGAGGTGTTCGTCCAGGATTCCGGTGGCGTCGGCGAGCGCCTTCTTTGCCTCTTTTGTCGCCGCCTGTTCGCGGAGCGCCTGCAAGAGCTGCTCGTCGCGCTGCTTGAAAAACACATCCTGAAGCTCTCTCGTCCGACCGGAAAAACCACCCGTGCTCATGAACAAGCCTTTCTGGGAACGAGGTGCGCGGAAGTCATCAACGAACACTCTATCAGACGCCGCCATGTCAAGCCAGACCCCGTCGCGGTTCCGGCTCCCGGCTACGCATCGCATCCGGTACAATCCATGTGTATCGACAACCGCCGTCCAAGAGCCTAGGAGACCGCCATGTTTCAATACCTGGTCGACAAAAGAGACTGCGTGCGCATGAACCCGTTTCCGGGCGTCACCATGCACGCCACCGAAGCCGAGAAGACGACGCTCTCGGTCGTGGAGATGGAGCCGGGCGCCGTGATTGCCGAGCATAGCCACCCGCACGAACAAATCGGCTACCTGGTCGCCGGCGGCGGGGAATTCGTGATTGCCGGACAGTCCTACCAGGTGCGCGTCGGGCAGATGTGGCGACTGCCGGGCGGAGTGCCCCACAAGGTGATCGCTGGGCCGGAAGGACTGACGGCCATCGACGTGTTCTATCCGGTCCGTGAGGACATGCGTGGCGAGTGGAAAGCGGAACCGAAGGACTGATCTTCGCGCCCTTCCGAACTTCTCCAGCCCTTCTCAGCGCCCGGCCACGCTTACACGCGCGGGCGAGTCTCGTACTCGGTGTGCAGCAGATGGTGCGACTTGTCGCCCAGTGGGCGGCCGAGAAACTCCTCGTAGAGCTTGCGAATCTCAGGATTGTCGTGCGACTTGCGAAGCTTCTTCCCCTCGTCCTCGTGGTAGACGGCGGCGATGCGGGCCTTCCGGACCTCGTTGGTCGTGAACCGCGGCTGGCCGCCGCCGCCAATGCAGCCGCCGGGGCAGGTCATCACCTCGACGAAATGATACTGCTTCGTCCCCGCCTTGACTGCGGCGATCAACTTCTGCGCGTTGCTCAGCCCGTGCGCCACGGCGACGTTCAAGGTTGCGCCCTTGAGAAAACTCCACGCCGGCAGCGGTTTCTCAATCACAAGCGACGCCTCCTTCACCCCCTCCAGCCCTGCCACGGGCTGCACGTGAAGATTGTCGCACGGCAGCGGCCGGCCTGTGACGATCTCGTAGGCGGTCCGCAAGGCGGCCTCCATCACACCGCCGGTATTGGCGAAGATGTCGGCGGCGCCGGTGGAAAGGCCCAGCGGCGCGTCCATCTCCTCGTCCGGCAGGCTCATGAAGTCGATTCCCGCGGCGCGGATCATCTTGCCCAGCTCGCGCGTGGTGAGCACGACGTCGACGTCGCGGACGCCGCTGGCGTTCATCTCCGGTCGCTGGCACTCGAACTTTTTCGCCGTGCAGGGCATCACCGAAGCCACGAAGATCTGCTCCGCCCGCTTGCCGAGCTTGTTGGCATAGTACGTCTTGGCCACCGCCCCGAACATCTGCTGCGGCGATTTGCAGGTCGACAGGTTCGCCAGCATATCGGGGTGGAAATACTCCATGAACTTGATCCAGCCCGGCGAGCAACTCGTGAACATCGGCAGCGCGGCCGGCTCACCCTCGACGAGCGTCTTCTTCAGCCGGGTGAGCAGTTCGGTTCCCTCTTCCATGATCGTCAGGTCGGCGGCGAAGTTGGTGTCGAACACCGCGTTGAACCCCAGCCGGCGAAGCGCCGCGACCATTTTTCCGGTGACGAGCGTGCCGGGCGGGCAGCCGAAGCACTCGCCCAGCGCCGCGCGGATCGCCGGGGCGGTCTGCACCACGACGTGCTTATCCGGCGCGTCCAGCGCGGTCCAAACGTCCTCGATCTGGTCTCTCTCGGTGATCGCCCCCACCGGGCAGATCGCGGCGCACTGGCCGCACTGCACACAGGCCACCGAGCCGAGATCGAGATTGAATGCCGGTCCAATGACGGTCTCGAATCCGCGATTCTGCGGGAAGAGCGCGCCGACGTTCTGCGTTTCCTGGCAGACGCTCACACAGCGGCGGCACTTGATGCACTTGCCGTTGTCGCGGATCAGAGCCGGTGTGGAGTTGTCGATCCGTTTGCGAGTCCGTTCTCCCTCGTAACGAACTTCCCGGATGCCCAATTCGGCGGAGAGGGCCTGCAATTCGCAGTCTTCATTGCGGTCGCAGGTCTGGCATTCGCCGTTGTGTTCCGAGAGGAGAAGCTCCACCACCAGACGCCGGGACTCGCGGACCCGACGCGTATTCGTGAACACCTTCATTCCTTCGGCGACCGGCATCGAGCAGCTCGACGCCAGGTTGCGTGCCCCTTCCACCTCCACGACGCAGACGCGGCAGGCGCCGATTGCCTGAAGGCCCTCGACGTGGCAGAGCGTGGGAATCTTCATCCCGGCCGATTTCGCCGCGGAAAGGATCGTGGTTCCGTCAGGCACTTCGACGGGGACATTGTTGATGGAGAGATGGATCATGGTAGTTCTTAGTCCTTAGATCTTAGAACTTAGTTCTTAGATCTTAGATCTTAGGTTTTGGTGGTTTGATTCCGGCTTGCTCCGACCTTGCGATCGGAGGTAGCCGTTCAGGGTGAGGGTGAGTGCGTGCATTGTCTCTTTCAACGAGTCGGTCTGTTCGGGCGTGAGGAGCTTTCGTTGGTAGGCACGGCGGAGCCAGTGCTTGGTTTCGTACAACGAGCCCCGCGCAATGTGAACGAAGCGGCGATTGTCCTTCAAACTTCCACGTCCGGATCCTTCAGCGATATTCGCACCGATGCTGTCGGCCGACCTCACCAGTTGTCTGCCGACCGTCTCTCTCGCAAACACCGGCCATGTCATGACGATCTCCCAAATCCGATCCTCCAGCGCTTCCGCTAACTGATACACCCGCAGAGTCTCGAAATTCGTCCTGTCCACCCCATTCCTCCCCGCCGCGAAAGAACCGGATGCCCAACCACTAAGTCCTAAGATCTAAGATCTAAGAACTGCTATCTCCGTGGTTCCCGTTCCCCCGTCGCCCCCAGTCGCACCGCAGACACCGCCGCGCTTGGCAGACAGCGACCGATTCGACCCAGGGCTGTTCGACCTCGTCGAAATTGTCGCGCCGCCGCTCCAGCGGAATAAGGCGGAGCTTCTCGCGCGGCGCATCGATCGGTTCGGCGTCGGGATCGAAAAAGGTGTCGACTTCCCGATCTTCCCGCCAGAAGGCATGCTGCCGACCGGTGAGATAGGCGTCGATGCCCACCGCGGCGCGTTCGCCCGCCGCCACCGCCTCGACCACCGAGGAAGGGCCGCTCACCGCGTCGCCGCCGGCGAAGATCCATTTTTCCGATGATTGGCCCGTCACCGGATCGATGGAAATCATGGCGTTCTGGCGAGTTTCCAGGGTCATGTCGCCGGTGATTTTCTGCAAGTCGAGCGTCTGCCCGACGGCCACGAGAATGTGATCCGCCTTGATACAGAACGCATCGCCCCCTTCCTCGGGCCGCCGCCGCCCCGATCGGTCGAATTCACCCAGCCGCATCGGCTGACACTTCAAGCCGACGACCTGGCGGCCCTCGACCAGGATTTCGACCGGCGCGGTAAGCAGCTTCAGAACGACCCCTTCGTGCTGCGCCTCCTCGATCTCTTCCTTGTAGGCGGGCATCACCTCGCGGCTGCGGCGGTAAACGACCGTCACACTCTCCGCCCCGAGACGAACGGCGGTTCGCGCGGCGTCGATCGCCGAGTTGCCGCCGCCGATCACAACGACGTTCTTTCCGACCGGCACCGACCCGCGGAGATTGTACGTCCGCAGGAAGTTTAGCGCGTCGGTGATCCCTTCCGCGTTCTCGCCGGGGATGCCCAGCCGCACGCCCGCCGGGGCGCCGACACCGAGGAATACCGCGTCGCACCCCTCGGCGCGGAGCGACTTCAATGTGAAGTCCGGGCCGAGCTTTAAGCCCGTGAAGATCTCGACCCCCATCCGCTCGATCATGCGAACCTCGCGGGCGACGACCTCGCGCGGGAGTCGGTAGGCGGGAATCGCCTGCACGAGCATGCCGCCGGGCCGTGGTTCGGCCTCGTAGACCTTCGGCCGGTAGCCCAGCCGCGCCATGAAGTAGGCGCAGGAGAGTCCCGCCGGGCCGGCGCCGACGATGGCGATTTTCCGCTGGGCGTTCTGCCGGCTTTCGCGAACCTCCGGCACCTGGATCGTCACCTCCTGGTCGACCATGAATCGCTTCACGCCGCGGATCGAAACCGGTGCGTCGAGCGAGGTTCGCCGGCACTTCTCTTCGCAGGTGTGGAAGCAGACCCGCGAGCAGATTGCCGCGAACGGATTGCGCTCGCGGTGCAGCCGCAACGCTTCCGCATAGCGTTTCTCCGCCACGAGGGAGACAAAGCCCGGGATATCGACGTTGGCCGGGCAGGCGCTGGAGCAAGGGGCGTTGACCAATGCCGCGCAAACACCCGCCCGGCAGCGCTTATCGCGAATGTGTTCGACGTACTCGTTGCCGAAATGCCGGATCGTCGACAGCACCGGGTTGGGAGCGGTTTGACCCAGGCCGCACAGCGACGTCTCCTTGATCATCTCGCCCAAGTCGATCAGCCGGTCGACGTCGGCCTCTTCGCCCCGCCCGGCGCAGATCCGCTCGAGGATCTCCAGCATGCGCTTTGTGCCGACCCGGCAGGGGACGCACTTGCCGCACGACTCCTCCTGGACGAATTCGAGAAAGAAACGCGCGACGTCGACCATGCAACTGTCTTCGTCCATCACGATCAGGCCGCCCGAGCCCATGATCGCGCCCAATTCGGAGAGGGACTCGTAGTCCAGCGGCGTGTTGAGGTGCTGCTTGGGAATGCAGCCGCCGGATGGGCCGCCCATCTGCGCGGCTTTGAACTCCTTGCCGCCGGGAATGCCGCCGCCGATGTCGTAGATCAAGTCGCCCAAGGCCATACCCACGGGCACTTCGACCAGGCCGGAGTTCTTGATCGTGCCGGCCAGGGCGAAGACCTTGGTTCCCCGGCTTCGCTCGGTGCCGAAGGAAGCGTACCACTCGCCGCCCTTCAGGAGGATCGAAGGGACATTGGCGTAGGTTTCGACGTTGTTCAACAGCGTCGGCTTTTCCCAAAGGCCTTTCACGGCCGGGAAGGGGGGGCGGGGCCGCGGCTCGCCGCGATTGCCCTCGATCGAGGTCAGCAGGGCGGTCTCTTCCCCGCAGACAAAAGCCCCGGAGCCCATCCGGATCTCCAGGTCAAAATCGAAGCCAGTGTCCAGGATGTTTTTGCCTAACAGTCCTCGCTGCTTCGCCTGGTCCAGGGCGATCCGCAGCCGCTGGACGGCGAGTGGATACTCGGCACGAACATAGACAAAACCCTTTTGCGCTCCGACCGTAGCGGCGGCAATCGCCATGCCTTCAATAACGCTGTGAGGGTCGCCCTCCAAGACACTGCGGTCCATGAATGCGCCGGGATCGCCCTCGTCGGCGTTGCAGACGACGTATTTGATGTCGGCCGCGGCGTCTCGCGTGAACTTCCATTTCAGCCAGGTCTTGAACCCTGCGCCGCCACGACCGCGCAGGCCGGAAGTCTTGAGGGTCTCGAGCACCGCGTCCGGGTTCTTCGCCGTCAGAACCTTGGCCAGGGCCTGGTAGCCGTCGCCCGCGATATAGTCCTCGATCCTGGTGGGATCGATTTCTCCGCAATTCCGCAGCACCACTTTCGTCTGGCGACGGAAGAAGTCGAGATCGGCCGCCTTGTGGACGTTGCGGCCGTCGGGCCGCTTGTACGTCAGCCGTTCGACGACGCGGCCCTTGACCAGATGCTCCATCACCAAGTCCCGACCGTCTTCGGGCTGAACCTGCTGGTAGAAAACATCGTCGATCATCACGACCGGCCCGCCGGAGCACGGTCCCATGCAGCCGGTGTCGATCAGTGCGACCTTATTGCCGAGCCCCTGCTCCTCGATTTCTTCCTGGAGCGCCGCCTTGACTCGGTCCGAACCGGAAGCAATACAACTGGCCCCCATGCAGACGCGAACCTGTTTCTGGCCCGCCGCCTTCGCTTCTTCCTTTTCCGCACGGGTGTAGACTCGCAGGGCATTGAGCTGCTCGACGTTGGCGATGATTTTCATAACGGCTGCTCCTCATGGATTTCCACCCCCGCCTCGCCGCTTTCCACAATCAAGGGACGGTACTGCTCGAGGATCTTCGCCAGCTTGGTGGGGCGGACCCGTTGGTGGACATCGTCGTCGATCATAATCACCGGTGCCAGGCCGCAGGCCCCGAAACATCGGCCGACGTCGAGCGAAAAGGCCCGG
Organism: Rhodopirellula sp.; assembly: GCA_012728855.1. Taxonomy (GTDB): domain Bacteria; phylum Planctomycetota; class Planctomycetia; order Pirellulales; family Thermoguttaceae; genus JABWBD01. Next base: position 134,166 of record JAAYEH010000035.1, read on the forward strand.
TCGGAGGTCGTCTCCCCGACCTCGATACGCAGCGCGTTTTTCAAGGCGCTGAGCACTTCCTTTCCGCCGCGGACGTAACATGCCGTGCCGAGGCAAACGCGGATCAGGTGCTCCCCGCGCGGAACCCGCGTGAAGAACGAGTAGAACCCGACGACGCCGGCCACCTCGCTGTACGGCTTGTCCAGCGAAAGAGCGATCTTCTTCAGCGCCGATTCCGGCAAATAGCCGAACATGGCCTGGGTGATCTGCAGCACGGGTATCAGAGCACCCGGCACATCGGCGTACTCCGCGAGCACATCATCCAGTCGAGCGAGCAACTCTTCTTCGGAGAGCTTTTCCTGACAAGCACAGCAGGCGGGTTCTGTGGACATATCTGCCCTCGTAGGTGGCGAATAACGGACCGTCGCGATGGAGAATGGGAGCGGCGCCGTGCCGTGGGACGATCCAAGAGACGCGTCAACTCCATTTGCGGCCATTGGTTCAATATAGTGCTCCGCCCACGAATCGCACAAGCGCGAACCATGTTCGCGCTGAAAAAGGGCCGCTGCTGCGGCAATTTGCGCAAGAAAAGGTACGAAAAGTAGATCCCGCTTGCCGAGCGGGATCTTATGCACGGATCGCGCTGCCTCGCAGAATCCCCGCTGCCGCGGACGTTCCGCCGCCGCAAATGGTGCCGCTGCCAAAGAGATCCTGCTGCCGCACCGATCCCGCTCGGCAAGCGGGATCTACAACCAGCGCGATCGACAAAAAAGGCCCGCGGGCGATCTGCCCACGGGCCTTCCATTCCGCGACTCACCCTTCTAGCAGCGTGGCATGGCACAGTGCCTGCAATCCTAGCCACCCGACCGCGGCGTCTCCTAGAAGATACCCAAGGCGGTCAAGCTGTACCGAACAATCAAACCGGCAACAACCACGCTCACCATGCTCATCAACTTGATAAGAATGTTGAGGCTGGGGCCGCTGGTGTCTTTGAAGGGGTCACCAACGGTATCGCCGACAACAGCCGCCTTGTGGGCATCGGTGCCCTTGCCGCCGTGGGCGCCCCGTTCGATGTACTTCTTGGCATTGTCCCACGAACCGCCGGCATTGGCCATGAAGACGGCTAGGCAGAAGCCCGTCGTCAACGCGCCGACGAGAAGACCCATCACGCCAGCCACACCTAAGAGCAGGCCGACGACCACCGGGGTAGCAAGACCGAGAAGCGAAGGCACGATCATTTCGCGCTGGGCCGCTTTCGTGCTGATCGCCACCGGCGCGGCATAGTCGGGCTTCTCCGTGCCGGCCATGATCCCCGGCTTCGCCTTGAACTGTCGGCGAACCTCTTCGACCATGCCGCGGGCGGCGCGGCCGACCGCCTTCATCGTCATCGCGCAGAAGACGAACGTCGCCATCGCCCCCAGAAATGCGCCAACGAGGACTTTCGGATTCATCAGGTGCGCTTCATAGTAGCGAGTGAAGTCCGGCATCGTGGCGCGAGTCACTCGCACCAGCGGAGCGGCAGTCTTTTTGAACTGTAGCCGCTCGAATCGCTTCTCCTTCTCGTAACGCGCGATCATGTTGTCCACCGGCACCGGTCCAGCGGTGACATCGAGAGCTTCCCACTCCTGCCGGATTTCCGGGTCGGTAACGTACTCGGGGAAAACGAGGAAGCCTTCGACGTGGCGCTTCCCGTCGACTTCCGTCACCTGGCCGATGAACTGCTGGTTGATTTTGTAGAGCCCCGGTTCGACAGACTCCAGCGCCGAGTCGCCCCAGCGCTCGAAACCGATGCGGACCTCTTCGACGTAGGCCGCCAACAGCGCCAGGGCGGTCAGCGCGGCGGAACCGATGGCAAAACCTTTGCCCGTCGCCGCGGTGGTGTTGCCGAGACTGTCCAAGGCGTCGGTCCGCTCGCGGACCAGCGGCTCGAGCCCCGCCATCTCGGCGTTGCCGCCGGCGTTGTCGGCGATCGGCCCGTAGGCGTCGGTGGCCAGGGTGATACCCAGGGTGCTGAGCATGCCAACCGCCGCGATCCCCACGCCGTACAACCCCATCGCGAACCATTCGACGTCGGCGAAGTGCCACTGCGCGGCGAATCCGAAGGCAAAGATGGTGGCGACGCCCACTGTCATCACCGGAAACCAAACGCTCTTCATCCCGTCGGCGATGCCGCCGATGATAATTGTTGCCGGTCCGGTGAGCGCCTGATCGGCGAGTTCGCGGGTTGGCGCGTATTCATCGCTGGTGGCGTATTCGGTCCACTTGCCGATTAGCCAGCCGGCCACCAGGCCGACGATCACGCTGATCGAAACGGTCCAGAACTTCGGCATCAGCCACAGCGTGAACAGGACAGCAGCCACCACGATCAACACCGAAGAGAGGTTCACACCGCGAGCCAGCGCCTTCAGCAGCACCTTCTGGGTTGCCTGTTCCTCAGTGCGGACCGCGAAAATGCCGAAGATCGACAGTGCGATGCCAATCCCCGCCAGCACCATCGGAAGGAAAAGCGCCGAGAGCTGATACGTCAGCGTCAGCCCGGAAGCCGCCTCGAACGACATGCCGTCGTTGACGGCCACGATCAGATCGGGCGTGGCGAACGCGGCCACACCCAGAGCAGCCGTTGCCAGGATCGAGCCGCAATAGGATTCGTACAAGTCCGCGCCCATGCCGGCCACGTCGCCGACGTTGTCGCCGACGTTGTCGGCGATCGTCGCGGGGTTGCGCTTGTCGTCTTCGGGGATGCCGGCCTCCACCTTGCCCACCAGGTCGGCGCCGACGTCGGCCGCCTTGGTGAAGATGCCGCCGCCGACGCGGGCGAACAACGCCTGGCTGCTGGCGCCCATCCCGAAGCAGAGCATGGTGACCGTGATCGACTCCAGCGTCATCGGTTCAAACCCCAGCGCCGGTACGATCCAATAGAGAACGAGGAACCACAGGGTAATATCCAGCAGGCCCAGACCGACCACCGTCAGCCCCATCACCGCTCCCGCGCGGAACGCCACCTGAAGCCCCTGGTTCAGCGACTTCTGTGCCCCGGCGGCCGTGCGGCTGGAAGCCCAAGTGGCGGTCTTCATCCCGAACCACCCTGCCAGACCTGAGAAAAAACCGCCGGTCAAAAAGGCGAAGGGCACCCACCGGCTCTGCACATGCAACACGAAGGCGGCAATCGCCAGCAGAATCACAATCACCACGAAAAACGCAGCGACCACCTTGTATTGCTGCCAGAGATACGCGTTGGCCCCGGTACGCACGTACCCGGCGATTTCGACCATCTCCGCATTGCCCTCATCGGCGGCCATGATCTCCTTGAAAAACCGAAACGCGAAAACCAACGCCGCAATCGATCCGGCAAAGGCGATCAGCCAGAACAACCAGTAAATCCAGGGGGTTGATGCGGTTTCCGCGGCAGCCGTTCCTTGCGCAAGGGCTGGTGAAACCGCGCCGAGCACGATCGCCGGACCCAGCGCGGCCGCCAGCCACGCCCGGCGATGAACGACGTTCAAGACACCACGACAGAATCCCATTGGCTCACCCTTCTTTTCTCTATGTCTGGAAACAGGGGCATGGTTCAAAAAACGGGGACAGGCACCTCGCTTAACCGTGTTTTTCACCAGCAGAAGCCATTTGGCTCGGAGCCAGTCCCCGTTTTTTGAACCATGCCGGAACAGGGAGGTTCGTGAAACCTAGCAGTGTAATGAATCCTTTCTAAAACTGTCAACCATATCGCATGGGCAATTTTGGCAATTCGGGACGAAATCGTACCTATTTCGGGTGGAGGCAGGGCTTCGTCCGCAGTTTCTACGCACCCTGCGGTTAAACGGATGGGGGTTGCAGGGGAAGGCCGCACTCTCAGATTCGCCCCTGGCTTCGGCGTGCGGACGAATCTTTGCCGCTCTGCGGTTTTTTCTGCTTGGATTTCCCAAATTCACCAACTACGATAAAGGGAGCCGATCGGCGCGGAGCCGGCCCGGATGGCGCCGTCTGCGCCACGGGTTTACTCGTCCCTACGGAGGATTTCTGTCATGACGTCCGGTTTGCAGAAGAAGTGGCTGCCACGACTGGGCCTGGCGGCCGGCATGGCGATAGTGTTGTCGGGCTGGCTGTTTGCAGCGGACCGTGCGGATACCGCTCCGGCGGCCACTACGACGGTCGAGATGTTCTCGGCGATCGAGAGCGGCCAGATTGACGTGAAATTGATCCCGAAGAACTCCAAGCAAGCCCGCATCATGATCGAGAACAAGACCGATCAACCGCTGAGCGTGAAACTGCCCGAAGCGTTTGCCGGTGTGCCCGTGCTTGCTCAGTTCGGCGGCGGCATGGGTGGCGGTGGACTGGGCGGCGGACTGGGTGGCGGCGGGATGGGCGGCGGTGGTGGCGGAGCACAGACGATGGGCGGAGGCATGGGCGGCGGCATGGGCGGCATGGGCGGCATGGGTGGCGGCGGCATGGGGATGTTCAATGTCGCCCCGGAGCAGGTCGGCCAGTTCAAGGTCACCACCGTTTGTCTGGAGCATGGCAAGGACGAGCCCAACCCCCACGTTCCCTACGAAATCCGGCCGCTCGAAGAGGTCACCAGTGAGCCCGAAGTGCTCGAACTCTGCTCGATGCTCGGCAAGGGAATGATGGACCAGCGCGTGGCGCAGGTCGCGGCGTGGCACTTGGCCAACGATATGAGCTGGCAGGAACTCGCCGCCAAGCAACTCCGCTTCGCCAACGGCACGAGAGCCTCGTATTTCTCTCCGCAAGAGATCCGCGCGGCGATGCAAGTGGTGGCCGTTGCCAACCAAGCGGTCCAGCAGCGACAAGGGGCCGACGCGAAGAGCGACTCGTTCAGCCGAAAGTGACCGAAACTTCAGGGGAAAAGGAAGCCCATGACAACCGGTTTTGGCATCCTTGGCGCGGGGATGATTTCCAGCCTCCATGCCGACGCATTGAAGAACTCCCCCAAGGCCCGGCTGGTGGCGGTTTGCGATCGGGTGCGGGAAAGAGCCGAGAAGCTGGTGCGGGAGTATGCCCCGGAAGCCAAGGTCTACTCCGACCTTGACGCCCTGCTGGCCGACCCGGCGGTGGAAGTGGTCAGCGTGGTGACTCCCAACGCCCTGCATACCGATGCGGTGGTCGCGGCAGCCGCGGCGGGCAAGCATGTGCTCTGCGAGAAGCCGCCGGCGATGTCGCTGGCCGACACGGATCGCATGATCGACGCTTGCCGGCAGGCCCATCGAAAGCTCGGCGTTTTCGTGCAGTGCCGCCTGCGTGAGCCCATTCGCCAGATGAAGCGCGCCCTGGACGAGGGACGCTTCGGCCGGTTGCTCCGTGTCGACGCCGCAATGAAGTGGTATCGCAGCGCCGACTACTATCGCAGCGACGCCTGGCGATCCGACCGCCGCAGCGGCGCGGGCGTTACTATCCAGCACGCCTTCCACTACATCGATCTGCTCAGCTACCTGGCCGGGCCGGCCGAATCAGTCCACGCCCGCATGGCGAACCTCGGCCACCCGGACATCCCGATCGAAGACACCGTCGACGCGATGATCGAGTTCGCCAATGGTGCGATCGGTTCGGTGGCGGCCAGCACCGCGCTTTGGCCGGGGACCGACGTCCGCATCGAGGTTTTTGGCGACGAGGGCACGGCGATCATGCAGGGAACGGCGATGGCGGTATGGAAGTTCCGCGAAGAGCGGCCGGAAGACGAATCGATTCGCCGCTGCGGCGATGCGGCCGTGGCCACCGCCGCCGGTTCCGCCACGGCTCTGCCGAGCGTCGATCATCAGATGGTGATCGACGATTGCGTCGACGCGATCCAATGCGGCCGCGAACCGGCGATTCCCTGCCATAGCGTTCGCCCCGCCTTGGAGATCGCCTTGGCCATGTACCGTTCGGCTCGCCTCGGCGAACCGGTCAGGCTCCCACTCGTGGACGAAAACCGCGTCTGGGAAGACTGACCATCGGCATCGGGGGCGCCCGTCACGAATCGCCCGTCACGGACGTGCGAATCAGCTCGTCGGCCCACGCTTGAGCCTCACGATCCAGCGGAGGTTCGCAGGGGGAGTCATAAGCGATCCGCTCTCGGTAACTTCCCGCTTCGTAAGCCTGCTCTAGCGCTGATTGAAGATCGAGCGGCACATCAGGATCGTCGCCGACCAGAGGGATCCGGATCCGCGGCAAGCGCTGATAAACGGTTCTCGCGTAGACATCGAAATGGTTTCGTCGTGCCGCGGCTCGATCGATGGAAACCAGATAATCGTACTGGAAGCGACCTCGCACGTAAGCTTCCGGAACTGCCAGGACATGCGGTCCGTACCGCAGCAGATCAATTTCCACCAGATGCGATTGGCTGTGCCGCACCTCTTGCTGCTTGGCCAGGTAAGCCTCGCGCCCCGCTCCGGCGTATTTGTTTGTGGGACTGACGACTTCGATAACGGTAATCACCCGCATCCCCGCCTCGCCGTCCAGGATCTCGAGGTAGGGCTCGCGCAGTTCCAGATCGGGCACTTCCACGGTGACGGGTTCGTCTGCCACCAGTGCCCCTGCCGCCGCCAAATTCGGTCCATCTTGTCGTGTTCGCCGCACCCGCACATCCGGACCGATGGGGCGTTGTTGCGGACCCTCGACATAGACCCGCTCTCCCACCGACGCCACGTATCGCGGACGGATTCGCGGGGCCAGTTGATCTCGCAGGTAGACGATCAGCGGCCCGTGAATACCCGGGAAAAACTGCGGTTTTTCCAGATAGGGGTCCATACCGGGAAAAATCATGGCCACACGCGTCCACTCCTCCTATGGAAGAAACACCCCAACAACGGCAGGCAAACCGCGGGGGGCCACGGCGTCGGCAGACAACCGCCTAAGACGCCGACCTCGCCGCTTGAGGATCCCTTGTATTACCCCGGCAAGAAAGCAGATCACGTAGAATGGCTCTCCAGAGCCGTTCGCGACGGGTCTGGAGACCCATCCTACTGCGAATCTTCCTTGCCGGGATAATACGAGATTCTACCGCGCGGCGCACTTTTATGCCCTGGGCGGCCTCCTCCTTCACTATTGGTCGGACCGGCAACAGGAATTCAGCCGCCGTTCGCCCCGTGGAGCGACCAGCGAACCCCTTTCACATCAGTGCTCGATAGCTTGACACCCGCCGTCTGCCGCCGCAAGATGAGGACGATTTCTGAAGCCCGAGCAAAAAGGAGGAAGATCATGTCCAAATCAATGTACGTCAGGCTTTCCTGCCTCACTGCGGTGCAAAGTCAGGCCGGAAAGCCTGACGCACCCTGTTTCCTTCTCCGATTCGTCGTCCTGGCATGGTTGGGGATAGGCTGCGCGGCGGGGCTCTCGGAAGCTGCCTCGCCATCTGCGGAAACGAAACCGCTTCAGGCGGGAGTCGCCGTCGCCAATATCACCCCGTGGCTGGGCGGCGGGCTGGTGGGCAACTTCGGCACGCCGCCGCCCGCCGAGTACGTCCACGACGAATTGTACGCCCGTTGCTTCCTCCTCGACGACGGTTCCACACGCATCGCCCTGGTCGTCTGCGACAACATCTACATCAGCCGCGAGGTGCTGGACGAAGCGAAACGGCAGGCCAGCGAGGCGACCGGCCTGCCGATAGACCGGATCCTCATCTCCGGCACTCACACACATTCGTCGGTCAGCGCGCGGTGGCCCAATCCTCTCGCGCCCGAAAAAGAGTTCACCGAATACCAGCAGTTCGTTGCGCATCGCATCGCGGACGGAATTCGCTGCGCTCTGTACAACCTCCGGCCGGCGCGGGTCGCCTGGGGTGTCGTGGATTTGCCTGACCACGTCTTCAATCGCCGCTGGCTGATGAAGCCGGGCACGGAACTCCTCAATCCCTTCGGCGAACCGGACCGGGCGAAAATGAATCCCGGCAACAGTCCCAACCTGCTCAAGCCGGCCGGGCCGGTCGATCCTCAGATCGCCTTTCTCGCCATCGAGACGGCCGAGGGTCGCCCCCTGGGCCTCTTGGCCAATTATTCGCTGCACTATGTGGGCGGGACCGGGCCCAAACACATCTCGGCCGACTATTTCGGCATGTTTTCCGACCGCATCCAGCAGTTGCTGCAGGCCGACCGGCTGGATCCGCCCTTTGTCGCGGCGATGAGCAACGGCACCAGCGGCAACATCAACAACGTCAACTTCGCCGTGGGGCGCGTCCGCAAGCAGCCTTATGAGCAGATGCGATTGGTCGCCGACGCGTGTGCCGAGGCGGTCTACCGGCAGTACGGGAAGCTCACCTGGCAGAAGTCGGCGCCGCTGGGGATGCGGCAGCGAGAACTGGAATTGGCCGTCCGCAAGCCCACCGCCGAGCAACTCGCGCGATCGAAGCAGTTGCTCGCCGAACCGGAGCGGCGCGACAAATTTCCGCACGAGCGTGCCTATGCCGCCAAGGCGATCCAGCAACAGGAGTCGCCCGACACGGTTCACATCCTCCTGCAGGCGGTCCGCATCGGGGATCTGGGCATCACGGCCATTCCGTTTGAGACCTTTTCGGAGACCGGCCTGGAACTGAAGGCCCGCAGTCCTTTCAAGCCCACTTTTACCATGGAACTGGCCAACGGCGGCTACGGCTACCTGCCTACGCCCGAACAGCACGAGTTGGGCGGCTACGAAACGTGGCTTGGCACGAGCAAGGTGGAAGTGCAGGCATCGACGAAGATCGTCGATGCACTGCTGGAGATGTTTTCGGAACTGAAGTGAAAGGCCATTCCCGCCGGAGTCACGGCGATGATAGCCTTCGGCCAGGCATGAGTCTCATTTCCTTTCACGAAGAATCGGCGCGAGGAACTTCGCGGTTTCATCGGCGATGACCCGATAGCCGGCGAGGTTCGGGTGGCGATCACCGAACCAGCCCGCCAGGCCGCCGAAGTGCGCATCGAGGCGGTTGTCGAGGACGGCGACGTACGGATCCTTGCCTTGTGGATCCATCACGTAGGGCTTGGCCACCCCATGGAGCTTCTCCGGGATCTTTGCCAAAGGGAAGCGGCGGTAGTTGAGCATGTTCGGCCCCTTGGCCTGCTCGGCGGCATAGCGGGGGTAAAGGTCGAAATAGGTAAGGTTCTCCTCGGCGGCCACCTGCCGGACGAGGTCGTTGATCCGCTTCGCCCGCGGGGCATCGGCCTCCAGATCGGCCGCCATGGGGATCACCGAAGTGGGGATGAGCATGGCGGCGGGATGGTCTTTGCGGAGCCGGGCGATGAGTTCGTAAAAGTCTTTGGGAAAAGCGGTGTCGAAATCCTCGATCCTGGCCACGTCGTTGAGCCCGTAGCGGATGAAGATGTAGTCGAGGCCGGGCAGATTGGCCACCGCCTTGTCGTAGCGGCCGGAATCGAGCAGGCGGCGGATGAACTCACCGCTGAGGCCAAGATTGATGACGTCGGTGGGCGGCAGGCCCTCTTCGGCGGCAAGCAAGACGCGAATCACGTCCTCCACTTGCGGCTCATCCGGCGCGAGTTTGCGCGGGATGCTGGCCTCGATGGTGCTGTCGCCAAGCAACAGGATCTGGATTTTGCCCTCGTGCTCGGCGCGCAACGCGGCGGGCAACGTCAGGACGAACACAAGGAAGAACCAAGGGGCGATCTTCGTCATTGAGAGATACTCCTTATGGGACTTTCGGCACCGATTCAATTCGTCTACGACTCTTTCTACGACGTTGGGGTGAACTTTCGTTGATTCTATCAAGGCAACCGATGGTGGAGAAGCGAATCGTTCGCGTCTGCTGCGAGGATCAAACGCGTTGCCCCCGCAAGCAATTGACATCACTCCCATCGCGACGATATCCTGAAGGCATTGTTGCAGCCAGCGTTCCTTTCAGGCTGCAACACGCCGCAACCTGCTGTACGGCCGCTCCCGCCAAGCCTGATTCCCGCCAGTCCACGAGGCCGGACCATGATCATCCCGCTGCGAATTCTCTCGACCCTACCCTGTCTCGTGGCCGCGGCATCCTGCGCTGCTTTGGCCGCGGAAACCAGTACGCAAAGCCGTACGATCTGGGATTGCGATAGCACCCAAGGCGTCGAGGGTCTGCTCGTCGAGCGGACCGATGTGAAACAGGGGCAGGGCGCGGTCCGCTGGAAAAACCATCCCGGGACGACCGGCTTCTCCGTGCCTGGTGCCCCGCAGGACTTCAGCGGTTTCAACCTCCTCCGCCTTTGGATTCACAATGCCAGGCCCGTCGATGCCCGCTTCATGATCCTCGTCACTTCCGAAAACCCCAAGACGGAAGGGAGCGACTACTGGGGATACGGCGTGCGGCTGGACTTCCAGGGCTGGAAGGAGTTGATTTTTCCCATCGGCGGCACGGGCGGCACGCGCGAGCCGCGGGGCTGGGATCAAATCGATAGTCTGCGGTTCACTGCCAGCGGCTGGGGCAACACGCCCAACCCCGAAGCCGACGTGCTCATCGACGACATTCGCATCGAGTACGATCCGCCTCGGCCTGGCCCGCGGATGACCGACCGAGACTTTTTCGACAGCCTGGACCTGGCGAGCGAGGATCTGGCTGCCGTCCGCAAGACCGTCGAAGCCGGCGACCTCGACGCCGCCAAGGCCGCGTTCCTGGACCACATGCGGTCGCGCCGGCGGCCGGAGTGGTGGTTCGACTGGCGAGAACGGCCCAAGCGGGACGGAGCGATCGCCGGCGGCAGCGAGGGATGGGACTATTTCGTCACGCGGATCGCGATCGACTGGACGGGCTGGAAGCTGCTGACGCTTCCCTTAGAACAATGGGGCAAAGCGCGAAAGCCCATCGGCTGGCACTACATCAACTCGCTGGCCTTCAGCTCGACCTACGGCGACTGCACTCCCAGCCCCGAGACGGTGCTCGTCTTTGATGCGGTCGAACTGGTCGGCGGCGAGCCGGTCTCGCTGGGCGACTTCGAAACGGCCGAGGATTTCCGGCGATGGGGCGGTCTGCAGCCGACGCGGGAGTTCGTCAAAGTGGGGCAACAGGCCGGCATCTGGTCGCAGTTGCCCTCGCGGCCCGGTCTGCGGCTGACCGACCTTCCGCACGACTGGAGGAACTACAAGGCATTGCGGCTCTGGGTCTACTCGGCCAAGGCCACCGGCGACGTGATCACCCTCACCGCCGACTCCGACACGCCGAATGTCGAAAACGCCGACCGGGTTCTTGAGCATCTCCACGACGGCTACCACCTCGGCGACGACATCGACTGGGAGTCGAACAAGTATTCGCCCGATGAGCCGGCGTTCACCAAGGAGTGGACCTATGGCCTCAACCGCTTCGGACAATGGCGGACGCTCGGCGAAGCCTACTGGCAGACGGGCGATGAAAAGTATGCCAAGGAGTGGATCGCCCAGATGCGTGATTGGGTCGAAGACAACCCGTACCCGCGGTTCAGCACCGGCAACAGCACGCTCACCTGGCGGACTATCGAGGCCGGCATTCGCTGCTCCGGCTCCTGGCCCGATTCGCTCCACTACTTTCTCGGGTCGCCCTCGCTTGCGCCCGACGACCTGGTGACATTCATCAAATCGTGGATCGAACATGCGCACCATCTCATGCGAATCACCCTCGAGCACCCCGAGCACGGCGGCAATTGGGTGACCATGGAGTGCAACGGCCTGGGCCACCTGGGCATCCTGCTCCCCGAGTGCCGCGAGGCGTCGACCTGGCTGAAGACGGCCGTCGACCGGCTCACCCTGGAACTCGATCGCCAGGTCTATCCCGACGGCGCCCAGAAAGAACTGACTACCGGTTATCACCAGGTCGCGCGAGGCAACTTCGTCGGGCTGTACAAGTTCGCGCTGTTCAACGACATCCCGATGCCAAAAGCCTATCTGGAGCGTCTTGAGCGGATGTACGACTACAACCTACATGCGATGACGCCGGAGGGAAGGCTCCCGCCGCTGAACGACGCCGGCTACACCGCCGTCATCCCTTCGCTCGCCGAGGGCGCGGAATTGTTCGACCGCGAAGACTTTCGTTGGGCGGCGACTGGCGGGGTCGAAGGCCGGGCGCCGGAGTACACCTCGGTCGCCTTTCCCTACGCCGGGCAATACGTCATGCGGTCCGGCTGGGGGCACGGCGATCTCTACGCGCTGTTCGAGTCGGGCCCCTATGGCATCGGCCACCAGCACGAAGACAAGCTGTCGATGTTTCTCTACGGGCGCGGCCGGGTGCTCTTGACCGAGGCGGGCACCTACAGCTACGACCGCAGCAAGTACCGCCGCTACGTGCTGGGCACCTGGGCGCACAACACGATCCTCGTCGACGGCCAGCAACAGCACCGCGGCGGGCTCAAGGAAACCTACGAAACCCAAGACCCCTTGGACAACTTCTGGGCCACCGGCGAGGTCTTCGACGCGGCCGACGGCATCTACACGAGCGGCTACGGACCGGACCGCCGGATCGACGTCGACCACGAGCGGACCGTGGTGTTTGTCCGGCCCGACTACTGGATCGTCGTCGACCGGTTGCACTCCGATGCTGAGCACACGTACGACATCCTCTGGCACCTCAACAACGAGGAGGCGTCGTACGATCCCGGAACATTGGCCGCCTGGGGGACGGATCAAGGCGTGGCCAACCTGATGGTCACCCCGGCGTCCTCCGCGGGGCTCGCCCTGGAAATCGTCAAGGGGCGAGAGGATCCCGTGCTCGGCTTCGCACCCGCCAGCAAAAGAAGGCCGATTCCCGTGCTCGATTACCGCTACAAGGCCGGCGGACCGGCAACGCTCGCCTGGGTCTTGACCCCTTTCGACGGCCAGCGTCCGCCGGTCAAGGCGACCGTCGAAGATCGCGACGGCGGCACGTTGGTACATGTGGAGCGGGCATCGGGCACGGATCACCTCTACGTCGCTCCCCGCGGCCAGCAGCGTTCGCTGACGCTGGCCGGCCGGCCACTTCAGGGGCACGTCGCCGTTGTGCGGACGGACGAGACAGGGAAGATCTTGGCGTTGGATTCCAAGTGAAGCAATCCGGAAGAAATGATGATGCGAACTTTTTATGGTGCTTGCCTATTGTTTGCGCTGCTTGCCTCCACCACCGGCACCAGCTTGGGGGCGGACGATCCTCTCGATTCACCCAGCCAAAAAAGTCAGGCGGATCTGCAGAATGGCGCACGACGGGCTGAAAAGCGACCTTCTTGCATGCGGCAGGAGTCCTCGGTCTGCCTGACTGCAACCAACATGTCGATCGCAACAGGCACACCTTCGCTGGTACTCATGTCGAGCCACTCCACGCACATCCCGGTGTGGTCGCTATCGGGCATCACGGCGGGACAGTCTGTCGTCGGCATCGTGAACGACTTCCCCTGTGAGTGCGTTGCCGTGAAGGTCGAGATCGTCGTCACCACGACGGACGAGGCGACGAGCCCCGACTATGAGGATGTCTACAGGGTCCACCTCTCGCAGATGGTGGAGGATGCGCCGTTCACCGCCCGGTACTCTTTGGGCGACTCGGTGCGAACACCGCTTCCAGCCGCACCGTTCCACTCGCGGACCATCGTCCTGGACTCGTACTACGAAGTGGAGCCCAACGCGCCCCTGTCGGTACGCGTTCAGCGGGAGCCTGCGGATCCCGCCGATTCGTTCACCCGCCCCACCGGCCTGGCAATGGTCAAGGTGACGCCGCTCGAGGCGCTCCCCAAGCCACGTGTCGTGCAGGATGGGGACGGCTACGACTCCTGGCCAATGATTCAGGCCATCGGAGAGAGGCTGGTCTGCGCGTACAGCCGAGGCTCGGCGCACACGATCGGCGAAGACGCCCGCGCCGTTTGCGCGCGCACATCCACCGACGACGGAAAAACGTGGACGCCTGAAACGGTGGTCGCCAACACGCCGGGCTACGGTGACGTCGCCGTCGGGAAGGGGCTGGATTCCAAGGGGGCGATGCTGCTCTGGGTGCGCCGAGTGGGGTCGGACTGGCTCCACGACCTCTACCGCACCACCGACGGCGTAACGTTCGAACTCATGACGACGCCGAAGCTCGATGTGGCGCCCATACAGATCACCGACGTCTTCGCAGTCCCCACGGTCGGGCTCATGGCACTCTGGTTCGCAGGACACTATGGCGACGATGGGCCAAATCACTCGTGGGGAACGCTCACCAGCAATGACGACGGCGCTACCTGGAAACAGACCGCCATCGAATCCGAGCTGACCAAAGACCAGTGGCCAACCGAGCCCGCCGCGGTTTACCTCGGCGATGGCAAGATTCTCGCGGTTGGGCGGACCGAAATCGGGGGCACTTCCACGACGCGATCTCAATTCCAGTTGGTTTCCTCCGACTACGGTGCGACGTGGAAACGCTCGCAGACAAACATCGGCGATGTCCTCATTTCCACGCCGAGCCTGATCCTCGACGCTGAAACCGGCTTGCTGAGCAACTATTACTATCAGCGTGGTCCGAAGCGCGGCATCCTTCGGCGTCGAGTCGTTGATCCCGACAGCGTGTTTGACCGCCCGCTCAACTGGCCTGCTTCCGAAGCCGTCGCTACCGGTAGTCAGATCACCGTCGATGCGGGGAACGCGAATGCCACCGCTATCGGAAATACCCACTTCGTCGCTTTCTACTCCGGCGAGGCTCCAGACACGTCGATCTTGGTGTCGGTATTCCCGGCACCGCCTGCCGGGAGTTCGCCTATCAGCCCCGCGCTTGCGCCGGTGGGCGATTAAGACGAGGTCTTGCGGAACTGGATCACGTTGAGGGAAATGCGAGGGTGCCTGTCGCCGTTCTGCCAGGGCCTCAAAGAATTGCACGGGAGGTTACACATGTCGGACTGTATCTCGATCGATCGTCTGGTAGCGCGGCGTGTTCAAATTCCCTTGATATCTCCGTTCCGCATCAGTGTCGGCGAGGTGACGGTCAAGGACTTCGTCGTTCTGGAGGCCCAGTGCGGCCCCTGGTGCGGATGGGGAGAAGCGGCAGTCGACGCCGTTCCGTTCTACACCGCGGAGACCTCGGAGACCGCACTTTCGATCGGGCGCACCGTCCTGGCCCCACTTCTGAGATCCCGGAACTGGCCCAATCCGCAGGCATTCGTCGAGGCGATGACCTGCATCCGCGGGCACTCCTTCGCCAAGGCCGCCTTCGAATCGGTGCTTTGGGATCTCTACGGGCAGAGCAGAAAGACTTCCGTCGCCCACCTCCTGGCCGACGACGTCGCCCAGTCGCAGCCGTGGGTCCAGGTCGGACCAAGTATCGGTATCAAGGACACTCCACGGGGCCTCACCGAGGCGATCGGCCGCGAACTGGCCCGAGGATACCGGCGGATCAAGATCAAAGTCTGCCCCGGCAGGGACGTCGACTACCTGGAAGCCGCGCGGGCCGCCTACCCTGATATCGAGCTGATGGTCGATGCCAACGCCGCGTATCAGCCTCACGATATCGAACACTTGACCCAGTGGGATCGTTTCCGGCTGGTCATGATCGAGCAGCCGCTGGACCACGACGATCTGTGGTTTCACCGGGAGCTTTGCCGCCGGATGCAAACCCCCATTTGCCTGGATGAAAGCATCCAGACGCCTCACCTGGCCGCCTGCGCGCTGGAGATGAAAGCGGCGGACGTCGTCAACATCAAAGTCGGCCGCGTGGGCGGCCTCGTCAACACCAAGAAAGTCCACGACCTGTGCCGCCGCGCGGGCGTGCCGGTCTGGATCGGCTCGCGCCTTGGAAGCGGCATCGCCGAGGCCGGCCGCCTGGCTGCCGCATCACTGCCCAATGCCACCTTCCCTTCAGACATCGGTGCCGGGCGAGCCTATCTGGCCGACGATCTCGTGGACGACTGGTTCGAGGTCCGCAATGGTTGTGAAGCCAAGGTTCCCGATGGCCCGGGCCTGGGAATCCGCGTGAATCGCGACAAGCTCGAGCGTTACACCGTGGAAACCATCGAGTGGTGACCGCCGCGATACCAATCCGGGCGGCAATAAGTAGATCCCGCTTGCCGAGCGGGATCTGGAAGTGACATTCCGCTCGGCAGGAACCTTACACCACGGGCCCAGATCCCGCTCGGCAAGCGGGATCTACTTTTCCACCCGACTACGGCAGCAACAGCACGCCGACGTACACGCCGAGATAAGTGCCCAGCGCATAGCCGAGCGAACCGAGAAGGACACCCAAGGGGATCAACTCCGCGGCCTTCAAGGCTCCGGCGGCGGCCGGCGCACTGGCCGCCCCGCCGATCGCCGCAATCGAGACGATGGCGCCGGTCACCAGGTCGACCCGCAACAGCCGTGCGCCCGGCAGCAGCACCAGCACATGCACCGCAATCACCACCGTGGGAACCAACAGCAGCACCGGCGCATGCATCAAGCTTTCCGTCAGCGTTGCTTGGGCCCCGATGATGCCCAACAGGAAATAGAGCGAGGCTTCCCCGAACGCCGACATGCGGACAAGCCGTCTCGCGACGGCGAGTTTCGTATGCGGCGCCGCCGCGCCGAGCAGAATGGCGAAGGTCGTCAGGAAGATCACCTGGGGCACGAAGACGAGCCCCCCAACGAGCTGCTCCAGAAGAATCGATGCCAGGTACACGACCGAGAAGGCAAGAAAGCCGTGGATATAGTCTTCCAGCCGCGGCGGACCCGCCGATTCTGCCCCGCCGGGGTCCGCGACGGGCGCAACCGGCGCCGCCGCGGGACGCGCCGCGCCGATCCATCGCTCCAGCGCCGGTCGCAGAGGAGAGTTCTCCAGAGCAAGCAGGGCGCCCAGGTAGAGCGTGTACATGATCACCATCGCGGGAAAGGCGGTGGCGTTAAGCGAGTCCGGAACCTCGATCGCCTCGCTCACCGCGGCCCAGTTCATCGATCCTCCCGAATAGGCGGCCGCCGTACACGCGGCCACCATCGCCGACGGCTCCTCGCCGATCAGCGGGCTGCACACCACGTGGGCCACCGCCGCGCCCAAGCCGGTGCCCAGACAGCCCAGCAGAAACAAGAGCAGAACCCTCGGGTCGAGCGATCGCAGGATGCGGCCCACGTCGATCGCCAGCACCATGAAAAAGATCGCCATGTACAGCGCGAACGATTGCAGCGGCTTGTAGAGGGAATAGCTTCCCGGGATGATCCCCAGGCTCGACAGGACCATCGGTGCCAGAAAGAGAAAAGGGACGAACGTGACCTTCCGCAAGACGGGCACCTTGGGAACGACCTTCATCAGCACCGCCGGGCACGCCAGGAAGATCGCGACCAGGCAGAGAGAAATCCGAAGAGGGTCGCCGTGAAAAAGCGATTCGACCACGCTGGTGCTGTCCGTCACGTCGTCTCCCCTTGTTCACCGTGAGAGGCCCTGACAAAACGGGGACAGGCACCTCGCTGGGACGCGTATTTGAGTATTTTACATTTGTCCGGCTCGGAGCCAGTCCCCGTTTTGTCAGGGCCTCTGAAGCTTTTTCAGGAGCAACAGCAACTGAACGAGCCCGGTTCCGAGCCCCTCGGTCTCAATGTATTCATCCCGACGGTGGAGATTGTAGCCGCGTGTCAATCCGATGCATACCGCCGGGTGCCCGGCTGCCAGAGGAATGTTGGCGTCGGTGGAGGCCGGCGCCGTGTCGATCTCGCTCCCGTCGAAGCCCGCCTCCTCGAGCGCGCCGATGGTGCATGCGACCAGGGGGTGTTCCGGGGCCAGGCCGCCCGCCGGCCGATCGCCGATCGTCTCCCAGCCTACCTCGGCGCCCTCGGCGGCAAAGGAGCCTTGCAGGCGCTCGACCCGCCCGACCAGTTCGTTCAGCGCCTTCGGGGATTCGGAGCGCAGGTCCAACTGCAAATGGGCACTTTCGGCGATCGTGTTGACCGACGTTCCGCCTTCGATCACGCCGATGTTCAACGTGGTCTTCGGCCGCTGCGGCAGGTGCAGGTCGATGAGCTGCTTTGCCAAACCAGCCAGCACGTGTACGGCGCTGGGCTTGCCGAAATCGAACCAACTGTGTCCGCCTTCGGTGCGGACGGCAACGCGGTATCGCCGCGAGCCGATCCCGCGGAAGCAGACACGTCCGAGGAACCCGCCCTCCAGCACCACCCACGCCGCCGGCGAGGGGCCGAATCGCTCCAGCACGGCGCGCATCCCGCGGAGATCGCCTTGCCCCTCTTCGCAGACGTTGGCCACCAGCCACAGATCGCGTGCCGGGGCGATTTGCGTCTCCTCGAGCAACCGCGGCAGCTCCACTAGCGCCGCCACCCCCAGCGAGTTGTCGCCGATTCCGGGCCCCCAGATCCGGCTCCCGCTTCGCCGGACGCTTAGGTCCGTATCGGTGGCGAAGACCGTATCGAGATGGGCGCTGACCACCAGGCAGGCTCCGCCGACCGAACCAGGCAGGCGTCCGTAGACGTTGTGGATCGCGTCCATCGACACGTCGTGCAGCCCGGCCTGAAAGAAAGCTTCCCGGACAAATTCCGCTCGCTTCAACTCACCGAAAGTCGGCGCGGCCACCTGCTGAACCGCAATGGCCCGTTCGAGAATCCGCTCAACAGTCTTATGGGCGATCGTCGTCTGCAAGATCGGCACAGAATCGGTCATGCGTTCCGGTTCGTCATGGCGGTAGACCAACGCATCTTATCATTGGTTGGGGGCGTTGGTTCTGTCAACCGCCCCTGCGATTCTCGCGGTCTGTCGGGGGCCGTTTGATTTCAGCCAGTTCGGCAAGCCTGGTTGACAGATACGGTCGGAATTCGGCATCCGGCAATAGCCCCAAATCCCCACTCCGTGCTTGCCGCACCACCGGGCCATCCGATCCAAGTACGCCGTCTGGTCCCCGTCGTTAAAGAATGTCTGCTGCCGGCCGTTGCCGCGCTGCGTCACATAATGGGGCATACCCGGTACGACAGATCTTGCTGAGCCTTCCATGCTGCCACCCTACTGCGTTTCGCCAACCGCGTCAGTGTGCCGTTGTGTATCCCAGGAATTCCCCGGAATTCCTGCCTTTTACGGCCCTGCGTGGCGGTCTGGCCAATTGAATAGCCATTTACCGAAATAGGATCCCACACCTGCCTGGACCTTCTTGGCAAGGGACGCCCGTCTGCTTGCCGCAACGGGCGGAGCAGGGCATACTGGTAGGACGGTATAGCGATACACGGTCAAACCTGAATCGGGAGGACGGCCATGCGTCTGCGAGTCGCGTCAGGGGCAGTTTTAACGCTGTTCCTCGGTCTAGCGGCTCTGGGGCAGCCGCCCCAGGGCGAAAAGAACATCGCCCGCGACGGCAGCTTGGCTGAGAAATTCGACCAGGGCCGCAAATGGGCCGTCGTGATCGGCGTGAACCAGTATCTCGATCCACTCATCCCCAGCCTTCGGTTCTGCGTTGCCGATGCCCGACTCGTCTCCTGCACCCTGGCCGAACGATGCGGTTACGAGCCAGACCGTATCCTGCTGATCGTTGACGACCAGCAATCGGATCACCTCCGTCCATTCGGCATCAACCTCCGCAAGCAAATCTCCGGCTGGCTGAAAAACGCCGAGCCTCGCGATACCGTGCTGGTCTTCTTCTCCGGCCACGGTTTCCTCGATAACCAGGGGCAGGCCTTCCTGGCCCCCAAGGACTGCGAGAAGGAGAACCTGGGACTTACGGGTTTTCGCGTCGACGACCTGCGTGATTCGCTCCTGCAGTGCAAAGCGTCTCAGAAACTGTTGGTGCTGGATTGCTGTCATGCCGGCGCGCTGAAAGCAGGCGATAGCGCGGGGCCTTCTAGCGGAGAATTGGGGGCAGCCTTCCGAGACGCGGCTGGCTTGGTCACGCTGGCGAGCTGCCAGAAAACGGAGCAATCGCGGGAATGGCAGGAAAAGAAGCAAGGGCTGTTCACGCACTTTTTGGCACGAGGTCTGAAGGGCGAGGCAGACTACGATCGTAACGCCGTCGTGGACAGCGATGAGTTGTACCGCTTTACGCTGGACAAGGTGCGAACCACCGCCCAGCTTGAGATGAACGCACAGCAGACGCCGGTGCGGTTTATTCCGCCGGATGTGGTCGGCGTTTTTGCATTGGCCCGGATCTCGATAGCCTCGGAGCCGCCGCCAGCCCCTGCCCAGCCGATCGTAGCCGTCTTCACGGTTCGCGAGGAGGGTTCGGAAGGGAGACCGGTGGAAGACGCGGAGGTTCAGATCTGGTACGCCGCGAAATCCGACGAACGTCCCGGGTTTGTTGCCAGCGGCCGAAGCGTTAGTGATGGGCGAGTGGAAATCCCCGTGAAGCTTTCGGTCGCTCAACAATCACAAGGCGCCTTCCTGGTGACGGCGAAACACCATGGCACGTCAAACACTTGGTCGCTGCCGGACTTCCCACGCTCGCGAAGCTACGATCTGGCTCTCTCCCGCAAACCGGCGGCGACGAACTCGTTCGGGTTAACCCGGGAAGAAGTGGCCCAAGGTTTCGTGAGCCTGTTCGATGGAAAAACGCTCAACGGGTGGCAGGGAGACGAACGGTTGTGGCGTGTGGAGGAAGGTATGATTATTGGTTCCACCGAGAGTATACACCTTTCGCAACACTCGTTCTTGAGCACGCAGAGGACGTACCAGGACTTCATTCTCAAGGTCAGATTCAAACTGGCGCGAGGGAATTCAGGTATTCAATTCAGGAGTCAACAAGCCGCGGACGGCGCAGTCACCGGCTATCAGGCGGAGATCGACTGCGGCGAATACCGGCATGTTGCAATCTGGCTTGAAGGTCAGAACAAAATCCTTTGCGAAACCGATCCACACGAAAGGGACAAGCGCTTCGTGCTTGACGAATGGAACGAGTATACGATCACCTGCAAAGGGCCGAGGATTACGCTGGATCTCAATGATTATCGGCTGGCGGACTATGTCGAGCGGAGTCGCCTTTACTCCCAGAACGGAGTTATCGCCCTGCAGTTGGTGCGTACCGACCTCGAACCAGGAATGCGGGTCTACTTCAAAGATATCCGGATTAGAGCGTTGAATTAGGAAGCCGGTAAAGACCTACTATGAACAGTCAAGAGCGTCATGGCAAGATTTCCGTTTTTTTTTGGGAAGGAGTTTGTTGGGGGCCGGTAAAGGTATCAGGAACCTTTAATGCAAACGGCCAACGGAGACAGGCACCTCGCCAAGCCGCCGATTCAGCGTGTCCTGCGAATGCGAACGCTTGGCTCGGAGCCAGTCCCCGGTTGGTCAGGGCCTCTCAAACCTCGGGTAGTTCGTAGCCCTTGCGGCGCGGTCGCGATCGCAGGGCGTTGGCTTCATCGTCCCCTACGAATTCCTCCGTGACGGGATCCCATTGTAGGCGGCGGCCCAACTCGCGGCAAATGTTGATCAAGTGACAGATCGTCGTGCTGCGGTGCCCGACGGTCGCCGGAGCGAGCGGCTGCTCGCGCGTTTTCATACAGTGGATCCAGTTGGCGATGTGTTCGCGCGAAACGCTGGCATACTCCGATTTGTCGGCCGCCGGCGGGGCCTTTTCGATCAGCTCCGGCGGATTGCTCGCCAGGCGATTGCGGTTGATCTCGATCTTTCCCTTCTCGCCAAAGAAGATTCCGCCCATCCGAGGCCCTTTGTCCTCCGGCATGTCCAGTTTGAGAAGTGTTCCCGAGGCGTATCGCAGAGAAACCCTGCCGTTCGGTTCCGCCTCCTCCGGCCAGACTTCCACGGGAGTCGTATCATCCGTTCCCAGTGCTCGCTGAATCTGGTCGAAGGCGTGGACCCAGCCGGTCACCAGCCAGCCGCAAAAGGGGCGGAAGCGTGCCCATCGGCCGAGATTGGGGTGCAACTCCGGGCTGAAGGAAATCAATTCGGTCTGGTTGCACCACAAGTCCCAGTCCATTTCGGGAGGCGTCGGTTGCGCCGGCCACTGCGGAATCGCTCTAGGCCCGGGAAAGTTCGGGCATTTCACCGTGTGTACCTTGCCGATCGCGCCGCCGCGGATGAGATCGCTGCCGAAGTTGTTGATGGCGATCGATCGCTGTTGGGTTCCCACCTGAAAAACGGTCTTGTACTTCCGCTCCGCGCGGACCAGATACTGCCCCTCTTCGATCGTTAGTGTCAGCGGCTTTTCGGCGTAGACGTCGAGCCCGGCTTGCATGGCATGGATGCAGGCGAGGACGCGGGCGTGGGTGGTGGTTGCCACGAAGACGGCGTCGAGCTTCTCCTGCGAGAGCATGCGGCGGTAGTCCTGGTATTGCGAACACTTTTCGGCAACGATCGATGCGGGGAACTGCCGAGTCGTGGCGAGGTAGTCGACGATGGCGCGCCGATCGCAATCGGCCACGGCCACCAGCTTCAGGTCGGCCGGGCTCTCTTTGGTTAGATCCTTGGAGCGGTGGCCGGCGCCGATGAGGCCGGCGTAGATGCGATCGTTGGCGCCGGGCCGGCCCGGCGCCGCCAATACCGTGGAAGGGACAAAGCTGGGAATCGCCAACGCGGCGGCCGTGGTCTTGAGGAAGTCGCGTCGACTGGTCGTCCGGGTGCGCATCGTTATCCCCCTTTATGAAGTGCCGTTACGCTATCGTCGAACCTGATGATAGCAGCCGGGCTGCCGGGAATCGAGCATTTGTCGGTCAAGAGCGCCAAAGGGGTCGGGAGTCTTTTTCCGTTTCAGCCGCTGACCGGGCCAAGCGGGCCGAGCGGCGCGAGACCGAAACGGAAAAAGACTGCCGACCCCCTCTTGGTTGGCTAGTCTCCGATCGCGTCGGCCGGGTTGGCGATAATGTCGACGATGCGGACGGCCTTGTGATTCTTGAACGCGCCGGGGCCGGCGCGAAACTTGGGAACGCCTTCCACGGAGACCAACAGCGGACTCTGGACGTCTTTGTTCGTCGTGATGATGTCGCCGACCCGCAGGCCGAGCAATTCGCCGGTGGTGATCTTGGTCGACGCCAGCCGCACCTGGATCGCCACGAGCGAACCGCGCAGCGCCTGGTGGATCGATTCCATCGTCTCCGGTGTCGCCGCCTTGCGGCCGTAGGTGACCCAACTGTTCGCGGAGAGCTTGCCGCCGATCCGCTCGATGGCGTTGTAGGGGATGCAGAGATTCATCATCCCGCGGATGTCTCCCAGCGTCAGTTCGAAACTGATCAGCACCACGACTTCGTTGGGCGGCACGATCTGGGCCAACTGCGGATTGCTCTCCACACGGACCACCTCCAAGGTCAAGTCGAGCACGTTCTCCCAGGCGTGGTGCAGTTCGTTGAGAAAGAGGCCGGTGAGGCGGGAGACCAGACGCAGTTCGATTTCCGTCAGCGGTCGTCGGGCAAGCGGCCCGCCTTCGCGTCCACCGCCCAGCAGCCGGTCGATGATCGGATAAAGGATCGACGGGTTGATGTCGAGGATGAGGTTGCCTTCCAGCGGTTCGGCACGTAAAAGATTGAAGCAGGTGGGGTTCTCCAGGCTGAAGACGAATTCGCTGTAGGTGAGCTGATCGACGCTGGTGAGCTTGACCTCGACCATGCTGCGGAGCATCGCCGACAAACCGGCGGCGAAATTCCGCCCGAACCCCTCGTGCAGCGTCTGCAAGGCCCGCATCTGCTCCTTGCCGACGCGTTCGGGACGCTTGAAATCGTAAGGCGTGATCTTGTCTCGCGATTTCGGCGTTGCGCCGGCTTGGGGCAGATCCTGGACGGGCGGCGCGGGGGCGGAGCCGCCGCTGGACATCGTGCTGAGAAGGCTTTCCACTTCCGCCTGGCTGAGGACATCTCCGCTCATCATCCTTACTCCCGGATCTGACCTTTGCCGAAGACAACATACTTGTAGCTGGTCAACTCATTGATCCCGCACGGTCCGCGCGCGTGAAACTTGTCGGTGCTGATGCCGATCTCACCTCCCAAGCCGAACTGCCCGCCGTCGTTGAACCGCGTGCTGGCATTGACCATGACCGCGGCACTGTCGATGCGGGCGGTGAACTCGCGGGCGGCGTCGATATCTCGCGTGACGATGGCTTCGGTGTGCTGGGAACTGCAGCGATTGATGTGCTCGATGGCCTCGTCGAGCGAGCCGACGACCTTTACGGAAATGATCGGTCCGAGATATTCCTCGCGATAGTCTTCTTCCGTAGCGGGCTTGGCCTGGGGCACCCACTCTTGCGTTTGCCGGTCGCCGCGGATTTCGATGCCCCGGTCTAGAAGCGCGGCGGCGACGCGGGGCAGAAGGGCCGGGGCCGCCGCCGCATGAACCACGAGCGACTCCGCCGCATTGCACACCCCCATCCGTTGGCACTTGGAGTTGACGACCAATCGCTCGGCCAGCTCCGGATCGGCCGACTGGTCGAGATAGACGTGGCAGTTGCCGGCGTAATGCTTGATGACCGGCATTTTGGCCTCCGCGCTCACGCGCCGGATCAGCCCCTCGCCGCCGCGAGGAATCGCCACGTTGATATACTCGGGCAGGTTGAGGAAATGTCCGACGGCCTCTCGATCGGCCGTTGCGATGAGTTGAACGGCGCCAGCTGGCAGACCCGCATCGACCGCCGCCTCGGCCAGGATCTCGGTAATCGCGGCGTTGGAATGCGCCGCCTCCTTGCCGCCACGAAGGATCACCGCGTTGCCGCTCTTTACGCACAGCGCCGCGGCGTCGGCAGTCACATTGGGACGCGACTCGTAGATAAAGAAGATCACACCCAGCGGAACCCGAACCTTGAGCACCTCCAGCCCGTTGGGACGCACCGAGGACCACATCACCTCGCCAATCGGGTCGGGCAGGGTCGCCACCTCCTCCAAGCCCTCCGCCATCGAAGCGATGCGATCCGGCGTCAGCCTCAGTCGATCGACTTGGGCGTCGGTTAACCCATATCCGGGGGCCTCCCGCAGATCCAGCCGGTTGGCCTCGGAAATCGCAATGGACCTTTCCCCCATTAGCTGGGAACTACGGCGTAGCCAATGTTGCTTTTGTGCTCCGGATGCCTGCGTTAACTCCGCCGCTGCTCGTTTCGCCGTCCGGGCGACCGAGAGGCAGTAGTCGCGCAGATCGCCTATGCCGTGGATGTCCTTGGAGGCCATTCGATTAAGCCTTTTTGTATCAAGTAGTTGCGCCACCAGAGTCATGCGTGGGCGGCACTCCTTGCCAGCGTTCAAGGAAGTATCCCTCAGAGCGATCCCCGAGTCAACGGAGATCGACGTCGCCCCATGCCCCGTTCGCCCCCCCACCACGGCCTTCGCCTCTATGTTCCTAAGTGGGTTGTGGTAAAGTGACTCCAAACCCACAATGGCTTGATGGGCAATATCAGGGTGGTTGTCCAACCGTGAGCGGTAGATGGGGTTTGCATTTCTCCGCAGCAGCGAGGATCGGGAGTATGGCGATGGAATCGATTGCTGACGACGATTTCGGGGAATTCGACGAGGACGATTTCGACGACGATTTCGATGACGATTTCGAAGAGGAGTACGACGAGGATCTCGACGAGGAGTTGCTCGAGGAAGACGACCACGCAGTGGAAGGTGGCGACGACTCGGAAGACCTCGATGACGACTCCGAGGATGTTGATAGCGACGAGGACGATGAATTCGAGGCCGAGGATTTCTGAAAGGCGTCCCTATCCATGCATGAGCTTGCAGCGCAAATCGACGAAGCGGCCGGCGTGATCCGGAAACAATGGGCCGATCGGCCGCGGGTCGGGATTATTCTGGGCACCGGCCTTGGCGGCCTGGCCGAACAGATCCGGGTTGGCGCGACCTTCGACTACGAGACGATCCCCTACTTTCCTCGTTCGACCGCGATCGGCCATACCGGCCAGCTCGTCTGCGGCACGTTGGAAGGCACCACCGTCGTGGCGATGGAAGGCCGTTTCCATGCCTACGAAGGCTGGACGCACCGGCAGATCACTTTTCCGGTCCGTGTGATGAAGGCATTGGGGGCCGAGTTGCTGATCGTTTCCAACGCCTGCGGCGGCATGAATCCGCAATACGGCCGCGGCGATATCGTGGTGATCGAGGACCACATCAACTTGATGCTCGGCAACCCCCTTGTCGGCGTCAACGACGATCGTCTCGGGCCGCGTTTCCCCGACATGTCGGCCCCCTACGACCGGACATTGATCGATCGGGCCCTGGCGATCGCCCGCCGCGAAAACTTCGTCGCCCACAAAGGCGTCTACGTAGCCGTCACGGGGCCGAACCTCGAGACGCGCGCCGAATACCGCTTCCTGCGGACGATCGGCGCCGACGTGGTTGGAATGTCGACCGTGCCGGAGGTCTTGGTGGCCGTCCACTCCGGCATGAGAGCCCTGGGCCTTTCGATCGTGACCGACCTATGTCTGCCCGACGCGCTGGAACCCGCCGACATCGAGAAGATTATCGCCGTGGCCGCCGAGGCCGAGCCCAAGCTCCGGAAGATCGTTCTGGGGATTCTCGCCGCCGAAGCCGCCGCGTAACCATGGTCGTGGATTGAAATTCCCCTTCGCTTACCTGGATCGAGCCGAGTGCCATGTTTCGGTCTGCCGAGAGTTCCGTCGCCTTTCCCGCCCTGGAGGAGAATATCGTTCGCTTCTGGCAGGAGCGGAAGATCTACGAGAAATCCCTGGCTGCGCGAGCCGGCGCCGAGTCGTTCGTGTTCTACGAAGGTCCGCCGACGGCGAACGGTCTGCCGCATCCGGGGCACTGCCTGACCCGCGCCATCAAAGATCTGTTTCCCCGATATCGGACAATGCGGGGATACCGCTGCGACCGAAAAGGCGGTTGGGACACGCATGGCCTGCCGGTCGAAGTGGAAGTCAGCAAGGAACTGGGGATCCACTCCAAGGAGGAGATCGAGGCTTACGGCGTCGAGCCGTTCATCCACCGTTGCGTGGAGAGTGTCTTTCGCTACACGAAACAGTGGGAGCAGCTCACCGAGCGGCTCGGGTTCTGGATCCACCTCGATGAAGCGTATGTCACCTATCACCAAAGCTACGTGGAGAGTGTCTGGTGGGCGCTGAAGAACCTCTTTGATCGCGGACTGCTTTACCAGGGCCACAAGATCGTCTGGTGGTGGGCCCAGGGGGGAACTGCCTTGTCTTCCGGCGAGGTCGGGCAGGGTTATCGCGAGGTCGCGGATCCGAGCGTCTACGTCCGATTTCCGCTCTTGGACGAGTCCGATACCGATCTGCTCGTCTGGACGACCACGCCCTGGACCCTGCCGAGCAATCAGTTCGCCGCGGTCAAGCCGGATCTGGAGTACTCGATCGTCGAACTGGAGGATGAGCTGCGGAAGGTGATCGTCGCCTCGGCGCTGGTCGAGACCATCGCCGGCAAGGCGGGCAAGCCGTTCGAGGTTTGCGCCACCCTCGCCGGCCGCGACCTGATCGGATGCCGTTACCTGCCGCCGATGGACGACTATTATCGTTTCGACGGAGACAGGCAGGGATCTCTGAAAGAGGGCGGCCGGCAGCACATTGCCTGGCGGGTCGTGGCGGCCGATTTCGTGACGATCGACACCGGTACGGGCGTGGTCCACCAGGCGCCGGCGTTCGGCGAGGTCGACTTCGATGTGTTGCTCTCGGAACAGGCCCGCTTTGTGGACGGAGAGGGACCGCCGTTGATTTGTTCGGTCGCTCCCGACGGAACCTTCACTGCCGAGGCCCCGGACTACGAGGGCCGCTGGGTGAAAGACGCCGACCGCGACATCGCCCGCCGCTTGAAAGCCGAAGGCAAATTGTTCCACCAGGAGCAATATCTGCACGACTATCCCTTCTGCTGGCGAGCCGAAGAAGACCCGTTGATCCAGTATCCTCGCAAGAGTTGGTTCATCCGCACCACGCAATTCCGCGACCGCATGCTCGCCAACAACGGACGTATCCATTGGCTCCCCGAACATATCCAGGACGGCCGATTCGGAAACTTCCTCGAGACCAACGTCGATTGGGCCCTCTCGCGCGAGCGCTTTTGGGGAACGCCCCTGCCGATTTGGATCTGTGAAGAGACCGGTTACGCGGAGGCGATCGCCGACTACGACGAGCTGCTTGCGAAACCGGGCGTTGCCGGAACCGAGGTATGGAAGAAGGCGAAGGCGGCCAGGCCGGATCTCCCGGAGGATCTCAAGGTCCACAAGCCGTACATCGACGCGGTGAGCTACGATTCACCCAAGGCGGCCGGCAAGCGGATGCGGCGCGTGTCGGAGGTCATCGATTGCTGGTTCGACTCCGGCGCGATGCCTTTCGCCCAGTGGGGCTATCCCAAGCTGCCGGGATCGGACCGGCGGCTGGCCGAACAGTTTCCGGCCGACTTCATCAGCGAGGCGATCGACCAGACACGCGGCTGGTTTTACAGCCTCCTGGCGATCAGCACCCTGTTGTTCGGCGAAGAGGGTGACCGGCCGGGAGCGGGCTGCTCGACCGGCTTTCTCGACGGCCAACGGCCCGATGTCGAGTTTCCGCATCCCTACCGCAACTGCGTCGTCCTCGGGCTGATGCTCGGCGAAGACGGCCAGAAGATGTCGAAATCGAAGCGGAACTATCGCGAGCCGCAACAGATCTTCGACCGTTACGGAGCCGACGCGCTGCGGTGGTACTTCTTCGCCAACCAGCCTCCCTGGACCTCGATTCGATACAACGAGCAGGCGATCAAGGAGAGCGTTCCGGAGTTTCTCTTGCGGCTGTGGAATGTCTACAGCTTTTTCGTCATCTACGCGAACATCGACGGTTTCGACCCCGCCGCTTCGATCGCCGGCGACCCCCGAGGGTTGACCGCCGACGTGCTTTCCGCCGGGGAAGGATACCGCCCGATCGACCAACGCAACGAGCTGGACCGCTGGATCCTCAGCGAGTTGAACCGCACCACGGCGTCGGTCATCGCGGCGATGGACGGCTACGATAATTTTGCCGCCTGCACCCTGCTCAATGCCTTTGTCGACGGCTTGAGCAACTGGTACGTTCGCCGCAGCCGCGACCGCTTCTGGAGCGGGGAGAAAACGGCCGACAAACTGGATGCCTACTGGACGCTCTACGAATGTCTCTTGTCGACGGCCAAGCTGATTGCACCGTTTGTGCCGTTTCTCTCCGAGGCGGTCTGGCAGAACCTGGCCGTGGCAGCGTTTGCGGACCGGCCGGCCGGCGCGACCGAAAGCGTCCACCTCTGCGACTATCCCGTGCCGCAATCCGACGCCGTCGATGAGCAGCTTTCCGACCGCATGGCCCTAGTGCGGGAGATCGTGTCGCTGGGCCACAGCGCGCGGATGGGGGCTAAACTCAAGGTCCGCCAGCCCCTCTCTCGCGTCGAGGTGGTTCTGGCTGATACGAGTTGCCGGCCGTGGCTGGAGGAGCACGCGGCCTTGATCGCCGGCGAACTGAACGTCAAGCAGGTCGAGTATGCCCAAAAGGCCGACCAGTACGTGAGCTATACGGTGCTGCCCGACCTGAAGCGGCTCGGTCCCCGTCTGGGCAAACGTCTGCCGGCAGTGAAAAAGGCTTTGAACCAGTGTGACGCCGCCGAGTTGCTCGCGGAACTGGATGCCCAAGGTCAGGCGACCCTCCAAACCGCTGACGGTCCGGTGACACTCGACTCGGAGGACATCCAGGTTCGCATGCAGGCCAAAGAAGGCTGGGCGGCGGCACAGGGACGCCGCTGTGTGGTCGTGCTTGCCACGGAACTCACGGAAGGACTCGTGCTCGAAGGGCTGGCCAGAGAGTTGATCCGCGTCATCCAGGATCGCCGCAAAGAGATGGGGTGCGAATTCACCGACCGCATCCGCGTCGGCATCGTTACGACGTCCGAGCAGCTTGGCAAAGCCATCGAGCGGTTCGGGGAATACATCCGCGGCGAGACCTTGGCTGTCGAACTGCGCTTGGGAACGTTGGCCGACGCCGAGCCGGTGGAACTACGAGTCGCCGGTGCGGAGCTGACCTTGTACGTGGCGGTGGCATCGAGCCCTTCGACCACCGAAACGTAAGGATCGGCCAATGAATAACCGTCGCGAAATCGACGTGGGAAGGGGTCGGGAGTCTTTTTTTCGTGTCGGCCGGGCGACGTTTTTGTGTATGGCCGGACGCCTTTTCGGCCGACACGAAAAAAAGACTCCCGACCCCCTCGGCCTCGCCGATCGTAAGCAATTAGGAGGGTATCCGGCGTGCATGCCGCTCTTGCTCAACCGCCGTTGCGTCTTGCCGTGCTGATCTCGGGAACAGGACGATCGCTCAAGAACATGCTCGATCGCATCGACTCGGGGCAACTCCATGCGAAGGTTGTTCTGGTGATATCCAGTACGCCCACCGCTCACGGACTGCAGTTCGCCGAAAAAGCTGGTATTCCGATTGTGGTTTGCGAGCGTAAGAACCACGCGTCCCAAACCGAATATAGTCGCGAGATCTTTCAACACTGCCACGCCTGCAGGGGGGATGTCGTCGTGTTGGCCGGTTTCATCAAGCGGCTGACCATCCCGGCGGATTTTGAAAACCGCGTCGTGAACATCCACCCCGCCCTCGTGCCGTCTTTCTCGGGCAAAGGATTCTATGGTCATCACGTCCACGAGGCCGTGCTCGAATACGGAGTGAAGATTACCGGCTGTACCGTTCACTTCGTCGACAATGAGTACGATCACGGACCGGTCATTCTGCAAAAGGCGGTCCCTGTCATGGACCGCGACACACCTGACACGCTTCAATCGCGGGTATTTGCGGCCGAGTGCGAAGCGTATCCGGAAGCCCTGCAACTGCTTGCGGAAAAGAGGGTTGCCGTGGACGGCCGGCGAGTTCGCGTTGCCCCGCCGTCCGATGGTTCAGACGCGGGCAGCAGTCCGTAAATCCGGCTTGCCGAGCGGGGTTTTACCAGAGAGATCCCGCTCGGCAAGCGGGATCTACGGTGTCAGCGGCCGACGCGGACAGGGTATTGGGTTCAAAAAACGGGGACAGGCACCTCGCCGAACCGTGTTTTGCACCGGCAGAGGCTATTTGGCTCGGAGCCAGTCCCCGTTTTTTGAACCAGGCCGAATTCTGTCGACCGGTTGTTTATTTCTCAGCCAAGGGGTAATATTGGTTGCTCAATTGCAGTCCGGCAGGAGGGGGTGCCAGGCATTGACGTTGATTGTACACTGCACGAAGTGCGGCAAGGAACTCCGGTCGCAGGATCGGTTTGCGGGCAAGCCCGTGCGCTGTTCGCAGTGCGGCACGATCAACCGCCTGCCCGCGAATCCATCGGCGACGCCGGCCTCCCTCTTGGAGTCAGCCTTCTGTTTCGTGTGCGGCAAGGATTTCAGCGTTGACGGCGACTTAGTGCGCGACAAAAAGGGGCGATCCTACCATCGTCGCTGCTACGAAGATGCCAGCCGCTACGAGAAGTCGCGCCGCAAACAGGAGGTTCGCCGGCAGCGATCGGGCGATTCGAGTTCCGACATGTCGGATTTGATCCCCGAGCAGGCGGCGCCGGCCGTGCCGGTCGACGAAGAATTGGTCGATCTGATCGAGCTTTCCGCTCCCACGGACGAATTGGGACCGGACTTGTCTCCAACCTCGATCAGCGATCTGGAGGATACGTCGCTCCGCGGACACAGCAGCCGCCTGGAAGGCGTTTGGCTCTATGTACTGATCGGGTTCGGCGCCGCGGTACCGATCGTCGTCTTGCTGTTTATTCTCGTGCAGTTGATTGTTTCGTCAATTCAAGGGCGGTAGCGTTGCGGGGTGTTCCTGAAGGTGTCTTGCACTTCGTTTTCAAGGGAACCAAGACAAAGAGTCAGAAAAGCACTTCGGCCCCATCGGCCGGCTGACAGGCATAGGTCGCGGGCGTGTTCCCGGTCGCTTTCTGATATTCTGAAGCCACGCAGGCGGCGAAGTGCTCGGCCAGGCACGAATCGACGACCGCGACGGCACACCCGCCGAAGCCGGCCCCGGTCATGCGGGCTCCGTAACAGGCGGGTTGAGCGACGGCAGCCTCGACCATGGCATCCAATGCCCCGCTCGATACCTCATAGTCTTCCCTTAGGCTGACGTGGCTCTTGTTCATGAGCACCCCGAAAGCGGTCAGTTCCTCTCGCCGCAGCGAGTCGACCGCCTGCAGCACGCGGTCGTTTTCGGTGACCACGTGCCGGGCGCGGCGGCGAGCCGACTGCTCAAGCTGCTGGGCGACCTGCTGGAACCGGTCCACGTCGAGATCCCGCAGAGATTTCAACTCGAAGAACCTCGCCACCGACTCGCACTCGGCACGCCTTTGGTTGTACACCGAATCGACCAGCCCGCGCCGCGTGCCCGTGTCGAGAATCACCACCGCCAGCGACTCGGGAATCGGCACCGGCTCCAGATCGAGCGAGCGGCAGTCGATCCGCAGCGCGTGACCGGCTCGTCCTGCGGCCGAGACCAACTGATCCATGATCCCGCATCGCACCCCGATCCACTCGTTCTCAGCTCGCTGTCCCAGCTTGGCCATGGCGACGGCATCCCACGGCAATCCCGCTACGGCGGCAAATGCACGAGCGACGGCCAATTCCAAAGCGGCGGACGACGAGAGGCCGGCGCCGACCGGTATGTCGCCCTCGACGACTCCCTCCCAGCCCTCGAGACGAAGTCCGACCTCTTCCAGTGCCCAAGCCACGCCTTTGAAGTATTCCAACCAGCCGCGATCGACCTTTTCGATCCGGCTCAGTGAGAAATCACCCGACTGGTCGTAGTTGACCGAGTGGATGACCACCCGCCGGTCGTCCCGTTCGCGAAGTGCAATCCAGACCGCCCGGTCGATTGCCATGGGCAGAACGTAGCCTTCGTTGTAATCCGTATGTTCGCCGATGAGGTTGACGCGGCCCGGCGCTCGCACAATCCAGCGAGGAGAGCCCCCGAAACGCCTCGAAAACCGATCGGCCAGATCGTACCGGTTCACCGTCATCACAACACCCTGCCTGCAAATCGTTTAACCGCAGTGCCCAACGGGCAGCGCGTTCAGCGCGAGAGTGCGAGAAAGCCGGCGGCGGAGCGACGAAAGGGCCTTCCATTGCGTTCCACCGACGCGCGGCTCGTTGGGCACTGCGGTTCAACGACCCAACGCCGTCCTCGCCTCTGCGACCCCGCTCAATGATGGGGTGCAGTGTATGGTGGCGACTGGGGGGCGTTCGGTCAAGCGGTCTCGCCGTTAACGACAAACGCCCCGCCGGACGGAACCTGCGGGGCGTTTGCATGGAAATCGCCGCGGAAAAGCGGTGTATCTATCTATTCCATCACGACCCTAAAGGCCTCCAATGCCCGGCCGCGCTCGGCAGCCTGTCCGAGATCGTCTTTCGTGCGACGTTTGCCCACGGTGTGCCACGGCGTCACTTCCGCCAACTCGGGCATCAGTTCGACAAGTTGCTCGACGAGCATTTGCGCCATGCGTCGAATGCCGGGTTGCTGGGCGCGTTCGAGGATCGCCGCGGCGGTCTTCATGATCCGCACCATCTTGGCGCGCATCATCACCGGCGGCGAAAGCGCGTCGTCCGATTCGACGAGGAGTTCGGCAATCGGCACCTCCAACGCCTGCTGCCAGTGGTAGAGGACACTGAGC
Source organism: Rhodopirellula sp. (assembly GCA_012728855.1). GTDB lineage: Bacteria > Planctomycetota > Planctomycetia > Pirellulales > Thermoguttaceae > JABWBD01. The sequence goes on from JAAYEH010000035.1 coordinate 167,475, forward strand.
GGGAGGTCCGCCGAGTCGTCCTCCTGCTCCTTCACCTCCGCAAGGTCAACATTCATTCGACGGGCAACGGTGCGTCGCGAGACCCCTTGCTGCTGGCGGACTTCCGCCAGCCGGTGCAACCGCTGCCGTGGCGAATGGCTGCCCACGGCCGCGTCCGGAGGAATTCCGGGAGCGGACAATGCAAAATCCACGGTGCTCATAGGATCGCCTCCCGGCTACGAATGGATCGTAGCCCCAAATGAAAGATGCGTAGAATGAGAAACAACCAGAGATTCCACGCGTGGAACGACGGAGGCGCCGTCAAGAAGGCTGGCGAGATTCGACCGAGAAGAAGGCGTCGAACGGGTTGTTCAGGACAGCGTGCAGCGAAATAAGAGCAGAGAGAAAAAGAGCGTCGTCTATGAGCGGAATGCTGCTACGAAGTGCTGAGTGTCCACCCGCCTTTTCAAAATCGAGTTACGCCTGCCGCCTGTCCGGCAGTATCCGAGTTTCCCAACGTGTGAATATCGGTAAACGACCCGAAAGGGCCGATGCCCGCAGAGTGGTTAGCATAAGCTTGCGACAAACGGATCCGAAAACCGATCCTACGCCGGAAGTTCCCTCATTCATGCAAGCCGGTCCTTGCCCAAAGACCGAACAGTTGGCTAAGCTAACCCGTTGGAACGGCCAACCACCAGAAGTAGTGAGTTGATTAACCTTTCCTGCGCCAATATTCTAAACAGTCAGCAATCCGATTACAAGCGTATTCCCAATAGTCCCACCCAAAATTTTCCGAAATACGAAGCAACCTCGCCTGCTGCAAGTTTTCCAGACACCAAACCACCATTGAGGAGGCTCGGCGAGTTACTCGCCGAAGGCGAACTGGCGAAATCGGTCGAGGTAGTTCGGCCCTCGAAGCCCGCCGTTGTCCGCGAAGTGTCGTTGAGGTTGGGCCCGGTCGGTGGAGACCGAGCCGAACTTCCGCGTACGCTGACGACGTGGCTGTAAGGCCCGGTCACGCACTTCGACTTCATGCCATTGGAGGCGATTTGCCGCAAGATAGTTCCGCAGATTGCTCAGGTTTTCCAGGTAGGGCTGGATTGACTCCACCGCTCGGCGGTGAAACAAGCAGAAACCGCCGCGATCCTTCGGTTCCGAGAATCGCCCCCCCGTCCAAGGCAGTCGCGTAGGCCGGCCGGCTCGGCCCAGGACCACCTCATGTTCACCGATCTCCTGCCAGAGCCGCGGGATTTCATCGCAAGCGACGGTACACTCCGCATCCTGAAGAAACACGATTCTTCCACGGCTATTTGCCAATCCCGTGGCGATCGCGGCGGGACGGCCCTGGCGGGTGGCGTGGCGGATGGCTTTGATCTGCGGATAGCAGGCAGCCAATTCGTCGGCGACTTCGATGGTGGCATCCGTCGAGCAATCGTCGACGATGACAAGATCGAATCGATCGGCCAGATCGGGCAGGACATCCAATAGATCGAGAACAAGCGACGAGAGCGAGGTCTGGGCGTCGCAGACCGGCAGCAGCGCACTGAGAGAGCGTTCCACGGGGTATACCTTCTGCCAGGGAGGGAAAGGGGGAGCACAGAAGGAACTGCGCTACTCCCAAATGTCGGGTTGTTCGGCGGCGCAACTGCAGATTCGCCCCCAAACGGCCATTTGCGCAATCCATGCCGGTCGCCCCGGTTATGCGAACAGGTCGGGTTCTCCAGTGTACGTCGGGCTTTCCAGCCTGATTCGCTGAGAACCGCACGACGTTCGCTCTGCTTTCGGAATCGTGCAAGGCGATTTGGCTGCGGCTATACTTCGGTTATGCAAGTGGATCCGACAACCGGCAAAACGACGAAACTCCGCTGGGCTTGGCCGCTCGTGGTCGTTGCAGCGCCGCTGGTTGCACAGGCCATCGGTTGGGGATTATCGGAACGCTACACCTACCTCAAATGGGATAACTTCGAGGTTCTCAACCCCTGGCTCTGGGAGGCCCACGGTCAATTGCTTGCCGGCCGGTTTCCGCACTGGAATCAGCACCAGATGTTTGGGGAGGCGTTGCACGCCAAAGGCCAGGCCGGCGCGCTCTATTTTCCCTATACCCTCTGCCAAGCGATGTGTCGCCTCACGGGACTCGGCCCCGCCGCGTTCTGCGGAGTGATCGTTTTTGCACATCTCCCCTTGGCGTCGCTGGGCTACTACCTCTTTCTTCGCCGGCTGGGAACCCGGCCTTTCTGGTCCGCGTTGGGTTCCATCGGCATTGTCTGCGGGGGCTATCTCACCGCGATTTCGTCGCTTTGGATCTTCTCCTTCCCGTTGGTCGCGCTGTTTCCCTGGGCATGTATTGCGGTCCTTTGGGCGTTGGACGGCGAATCGTTGCGGGTCGGAAGCGTGGCTGCGGCCGGCGGAATACTGGCCGCCATCGCGGCCGTCGGACATCCTCAGATGACCGTCTACTATTGGTTGGCGACAGCGCTAGTGGCCATCGGCTGGGCCTGCTGGGTGCATCGATGGCCTCGACGCCTCGGCCGTCTGGCGGTGGCCTATCTGCTGGCGATGTTGCTGGCCTGTCCGGTGATTTTGCCGATGCTCGAACTGCAGCTCATGTCCAATCGCGGTGGGGTCTACGACCCGGGGGAGTTTGCCAACCGCGGAGCGCGGCCGCTGGAGCTGGCCGGGATCCTCGTGCCCACGCTCGCCGTGGATAGCGAAGCCCTTCCCGCCCAATATGCGGTTCTCGGCTACCAGGGCTTCTGGGTGGCCACGTCTTTGCTCGGGCTCGCAGCGATCGCCCTATCGTCCGCCTCGCAATGGAGACCTGGCAGGATCGGCGCCGAGGGCGCCGCCGGACGCCCGGATACAGAAGTCGGCATGGTTCAAAAACGGGGACAGGCACCTCGCCGAACCGTGTTTTTTCAGCGGCAGAAGCGATTTGGCTCGGAGCCAGTCCCCGTTTTTGAACCATGCCCAGAGATCGCGAGAACGATCGTCCTCTTTCTGGTGCTGGCGCTGGTGTTCGTGCTGTTCTCGCTGGGACGGCACACGCCCGTCTACGGCTGGACTCGCCTGACGCCGATCTGGTCGTCGTTTCGCTGGCCGTTCAAGTTCCTCGGGCTCGCAATGCCGTTGACCGCAATCCTGGCCGCCGTCTCCGGCGACTATGTTCAACGCCGGGGAACCGCTCGACTTGCTATCGTGGCCGCCGCAGCCAGCCTGACGATCACGGCCGGCCTGCTGCTTTGGTACGGATCGCCCGTCGCTTTCACGGCGGCCGGCATGGTCGCGATGGCGACGGTCGCGGTCGGCGCTCCGCTGACGTTGATCGAGGCGAGGTGGAGCGGCACCGTCGTGCTCGCCCTGGCGGTCCTTTCTTGCGGCGCTACGGTTGCCCTGGCCCACGACTCCGAGGCGAAGTACTTCACGGAAGAGTACGCGTCAGTCGGCTCGGAGCAACTCGGGATCGACCCGCAATACCGTGTGCTGCCATTGAGCGAGCCGATTGGGCCCGAATTGCGGCCGGTGGCCTACCAACAGCAAGGACTGCTTCACGCGGCGACGATGAACGGTTACGACTCGCCCACCGGCGTTTACGCTGCTCTCTACGACCGGCGGATGGACGACTGGATGCCGGCGTATGTGTGGGGATGTCCTCCTCCGTCGTTCGTGGCCAAGCTGATCGCATCGCACTTCCTGCGGGTGGCAAACGTCCGCTACTGCATCGTCGCCAAGGAAGACCTCGCCTTGCTTGCAATGCTCGACTCGCAAGACGGCTACGCTCGCATCAAGGAGCTTGCGCACACGGTCGTTTTCGCCAACCGGGATGCCCTGCCGCGGGCTTACTTCGCGACGCGTGCCGTCCCCTACTCGCCGCAAGCCGCTATCGAAGGGCTTTATGAAAACCAAGCGTCGCTGCGAACGGCCTTTGTCGAGGGATTGAGCCAGGGCCGAGATCTCGCCGAGGCGGCCGTCGAATCGGTGGCCTGGGAAGCGTCGGAACTTCGCGCGCGGGTGTCGGCGCCCGAGGGGGGGCTGCTGGTCATCTCGATCAAGTCGTATCCCGGCTGGAAAGCCTGGGTGGACGGCGGCGAAACAGAGCCGGTGGCGGCCAATGGGCTGTTCCAAGCGGTTTGGGTTCCGGCAGGGGCGCGAGAGGTCGTGCTTCGCTTCCAGCCCGCGATGTTCGCGGTCGGCTTGAGGGCGGCCTTCGCGGGAGTGATTGCCATGCTCTCCTGGTTTGGCATCCAATGGCGAATGCGGCACAAACGACAAGAATAGCCCCCACTTCGGAAACAATGATGCACGACGAATTGCAGCAACTCAACGCTCGCATTGAACAGCGGCACTGGTGGTTTGTCGCGCGCCGGCGGATCCTCACGGCGATCGTTCGCCGCTTGGTGCCGGCCAACGCGGGAAACGTCGTCGTGGATATCGGCTGCGGGACCGGCAGCACGCTCAGGTCGCTCAAAGACAGCTACCGCTGCATCGGCCTGGACACTTCGGCGGAGGCGGTCCGCTTGGGTCGGCTGCGGCATCCCGAGGTGCAGTTCGCCGTGATGGAGCAATGGGAGGACGGCGGCGGGTTCTTTCGTCAGGCCAACCTGATCCTGCTCAACGACGTGCTGGAGCATATCGAAGACGAAGTCGCCTGTTTTCGCCAACTGGTCGAACGGGCGCCGCCGGGCGTTTTCTTTCTGATCACCGTCCCCGCCGACCCGGCGCTGTGGAGTCCGCACGATGTAGCCAACGGGCATTACCGCCGCTACACACGCGACCGTTTTCGCGAGCTGTGGATCAATCTGCCGGTTGAAGAGAGGCTGCTTTCCTCGTTCAATTGGCGTCTCTATCTCGTCGCCAAGCTGGTGCGGACGCTGTCGCGGATCCGGGGCCGGGCCGCCGGCCCTGCCAACACGGACCTGGCAACGCCGATTGCGCCGATCAACGCGATCCTGCAGGCCGTGTTTGCCGGGGAAGAAAAGCGGATCCTCGATGCCGTTGACGGACGCCGCCAGCCCAGCCAACGGAGAAGCATCAGCCTGCTGGCTGTCCTGCGACGGAAAAGCCCCGGAGAAATCGATCGTGGGAATTGATCAGAGCGATTCACCGCCGATGTCGGCCGAGGCGTGCGTGATCGTCGTTCCGTGTTACAACGAGGCCGCCCGTCTGGATGTCGACGCATTCACGGCTTTCGCCCGGCACGACAGCACGTGCCGGTTTGTTTTCGTCGACGACGGCAGCCGCGACGCGACCGCCGAGGTGCTCAGCCGACTCTGTGAAACGGCGCCCGACCGATTCCGCATGATGGCGATGGGCAAAAACTGCGGCAAAGCCGAGGCCGTGCGGCAAGGTGTTCTCTCCGCGATGGACCGCTCCGCGAGGTTCGTGGGTTACTGGGATGCGGACCTGGCGACTCCTTTGGATGCCATCGCATCGTTGCGGCAAGTCCTCGAGGAGCGACCGGAGGTGCGGATCGTTCTCGGATCACGGGTGCGGTTGTTGGGCCGCCGCATCGAGCGGCGGGCGGCGCGGCACTATATGGGTCGGCTGTTCGCCACGGCCGCGAGTCTCGTCTTGAATCTGCCGGTGTACGATACTCAATGTGGCGCGAAAGTCTTCCGCGTCACGGAAGAGACGCGGCAGTTGTTCAGCGAGCCCTTCGGTGCATCGTGGGCGTTCGACGTGGAATTGCTGGCCCGCTACTTGGCGGTCCACGGCCGTCCGGCCGCGGAGAGCCCCTGGTTCGGGCTTTACGAAGTGCCGCTGGACCGTTGGCAGGACGTGGCCGGCTCGAAGCTCAGCCTGTCAGGAGCCCTGACGGCGTTTCGCGGACTGGGGTACGTCTACCGCCGCTACCGAAATGGAGGCTCACCGAATGGGTAAGGATCGGCGAATGAACAACTGTCGTGAGATGAAGGCAGGAAGGGGTCGGGAGTCTTTTTTTCCTGTCGGCCGCGCGACGGTTCCGCGTATGGATAGACGCTTTTCGGCCGACAGGAAAAAAAGACTCCCGACCCCCTCGGCCCCGCCACTGCCGGTAAACA
>JAAYEH010000359.1 GCA_012728855.1 Rhodopirellula sp.
AGCGGCAAAAGCTACCGCCTGCGTAACCGCAGCCCCAAAGAGCAGCCGCCTGCGACCGCCACAGCTTGCAGAGAGCACCCGAAATGACGGATATCTATGAGGTATTCGGCTGCATTTGAAGTGATTACGGGTGGCGGCATTTCAAGTGATAGGTGACATTCCCGCAAGATTCCCGCATCGCCTATGCCATCAGCGAGTCGGTCGGTGCCCCGGGATCGGCTCGTTATGATCCTGCCGCCGCTGGATTCCCTCAAGCAGGTATGCCACCAACAGGCATAGCCCGTTTCGGTCCACACACATTTTGCGGCCTTCGTCTACCGCTAAGGCAAGGTCTTGCCATTCCTTCAAGAGCTCGGCTTTGTCACCGGGACTGAGCAGGGTCAGGTCGACATCGTGGCCGAGTACGGATTCAAGGTAGTTGAATACGTCGCCTTGCTCTATGCGCTTCTTCACTTCGGCGATGGAAATGTCATCGTACTTGCCGGAACCCAGCGCCCCGTTCAGGCAGAAACCCACGGAAGTCAGTTTCGTGATTCGCATGCTCTCTCCTCGTTACCGCTGCATCGTCTACTCTCATGCCAGCTTCTTCGCCAACTGCTCGTCCAAATTCTCGCGCACCGTCAGCGCCATGACCACTTTGCCGGTCTTGCGGAAAGGCGTCAATCTCGCGCAGGGCGTCGACGGAGTAATCGAAGGCGACGAAGAAACCTTTGCTGCGGTCGGCGCGCATCATGACCCGACTCGAACGCGTCGATGTCCGGGCGGCCAACGCGCTCTTTCTGATTGACTTGGATGGGGTACCACACGTCCATGAACGCTAGCTTGCCGGCGCCCCGCCGCGCAGGGGCGGCAGTGAGCCGCGCCATTGCTGTTAGATGTGTCGGGGGCGCCTTTTGACCGCGCGAGCGATCCAGTCTTGCGGAGCGTTTCATTCCGGGCTCGCGTCAGGATTGCTGGGCTTTTCGCCGGCAAGCGGTTTCTGCAAGTCGGATGGGAGCCGCCGGCCGAGCGTCCGGCGGGCCATGCGTTCGAGCATATGGGGGAGCTCCATGGCGTACATACCCAATGGTCCGTGAAGCATCATTTTTGAGAAGTGTCGAAGGTGGTGCAACGTGCGATCGATACTCACGGAATCTCCCGACTTGGCAGCTCGATATAGCTCCATCGCGAGTTCGTAGAGCCACGGCGCGTCCTCGCGTACCATGCTTGCAGCCATAAGGATGCCAACTGGATCTTCGAGGTGGCCGGACATTTGCATCATCTGGTCCATCATCATCGGGTGCACCCGCATCCGTCGGATTCTGCTGGGCCGCGCCGTTTCGTCAGCGTCACCTAGCCGAGTCTCAAGGGCTCGAACGCTGGCGACAAGCTCTTCCATCAAGTCGTTTGTGGGACGGCTTGGCTTTGGGCTGCTCGAAGACTTCGGAATCGCGGCGATTTTTTCCTCAAGCATTGGCCATAGCGCCTCAAAGAGCCGCGTAGCGCGAGCCTCTGCGACGGCATGCTTCGCCACTTGATTTATTGATTGAACAACCTCGCCTAATCCGACCTTCTCCATCTTTTTGGCCTGGAATCGCGCGAGCGGCCCCGTTATGTCCTTGATGTCGAGATCCATGAGGAGAGGGATAACACGGCTGTGCTGCAGTGACTTCGCAAGAGCGCCGGCCTCGAACAAGAGCCACGGCGCGTTGACATTGTCGCGAGTCACGCAGGTGATACCGAAGTTTGCGGCCTCCAGTTCCTTTGCAATGTCGACTTCCCACCGAACGCCGGCGGCGACATCTGCCTCTGACATCCATGGCTCAACGTTGTGGAGAACGAGAGGCAGCCATTCCTTGAGGGCTTGGGCGAGCACCTTGCTTCTCTCGCCACTCCAACTCACGAATACTCGCATCGACCCGACTGCTTGAGAGGGATTGGGGTGTTCAGGCATGTTTGGGCTCCAGTCTATCACGTTGCTTTGGCAGGCGTCCGCGCGCACGAGGGCTTCGTCCGCCCAGCTCGCGTGCCAGTCCGCCTGGTAAGCAGCACCGGTTCGGCGTTACGACGCGCGTTAGCTCTCCTCGAGCGCGAGCGACCGGAAGCACCCGTGGCCGCGACGAAATGATCGGCTGCACTTCCCGCGTCACCCGCGCTGGAAAAAGGTATCAGAGTCCGTTGAGCGAAGCAAGAGAGAGGGCCGGGGCATCAACCAAGGGGTGTGTCCATTGTTCCGGTGCCCGCTCGCTACCGCTCGGGCTCGGATCGTTTGGCCCTCGCTGGCGCTTCGGGCTCGGATCGCGCCCGACCTCCGTTTCATCGTCTCAGCCTACGTTGCTGCGCGTCGCGTCACCTCTGCAAGCCCTTTTTGCACAACGACTTGCGCATCGTGACGCGGCGTTTCGTCTACGCACGCTGTTCTCGGCCCGATAGGTCGGAATTCCGGGGCACCGGCCGCGCAGAGTGGTGCTTAAGGCGTTTCGGGATGACGGGTGCGCGGAGCAGGTGAATACTGGTCGTGAGCGGTTGTTTTCAGGGCGAATGGGCGGCAAGAGGGGCGAACTCCTGACGACGGGGACGGGGACGGAGCTAGTTGTTGGGCGCACTCATCCGAACCTACCAAAACCCAAATCTGTGCAAATCTGTGAAAATCTGTGGAGGCAGAAAGCTGAAAGCCGATAGCTGATAGCTGAAAGCTTTCCCCCAATCAGCGCCACGCCGCCACTGCCGCGCACGCACCCACAATCCGCGCACCTCTGGCTGACGGCTGATAGCTGAGAGCTGACAGCTTCATAGAATCCCTAGCAGAAACCGCGCGCCGCGCGCGCAGAAAGGCGTCCACCATGCAGCATTCGAAACGTCCCCACCGCTCACCTGTCACCTATCCTCCGTCTCCGCGCAGCGGC
>JAAYEH010000036.1 GCA_012728855.1 Rhodopirellula sp.
ATCCTGGTGGCCGGCAGTCGCGAAGCACTATCGGACGGGCGGGGCGATCTGTGGGACAGCGGAAAAGTCGACAGCAGTGAGACGGTGAACGTCGAGTACGCGGGCTCGAAGCTCGCGTCGCGGCAGGCGTGCCACTGGAAAGTGCGGGTCTGGGATCGCGACGGGCAGCCGTCGGACTGGTCGTCGCCCGCCATGTGGTCGATGGGATTGCCCGATCCCCAGCAATGGCGGGCCCAGTATATCAGCTTCAAGGACGACACTCCGGTATTCCAGGATCGGCAATCGCATTTCCTGCCCCCCGCGCGGCAGTACCGCAAAAAGTTCCAGGCCGCCAGGCCGGTTCGCCGCGCCACGCTCTATGCGACCGCCCTGGGAATCTACGAACTTTCGCTGAACGGCCGGCGTGTGAGCGACGACTGGTTCGCCCCCGGTTGGACCGACTACCGGCAGCGGGCCTACTACAAGACGTATGACGTGACGCGGTTGCTCGAGGCCGGCGACAACGCCGTCGGGGCGTGGGTCGCCGACGGCTGGTACAGCGGCTACGTCGGCTTTGGCCTGCTCACCGGCATCGGGACCGAACGCATCGGCCGTTACACCTACGGCAAGACACCGTCGTTCATGGCACAACTGGAAATCGAATACGACGATGGCTCGCTGGAGACCGTCGGCACCGATCGGACGTGGAAAGTGACCGGCGAGGGGCCGATCCGGCAAGCCGATCTGCTGATGGGCGAGTTCTACGATGCGAGGTTGGAGTGTCCCGATTGGTCGAAGCCGGGCTTTGACGACAGCCACTGGCAGTCGGCGATCCTTGCGGAAGAGAACGGAAACCCGGCCGCCACCTTCTACGAGTACCGCAATCCGACGGCCGCCGGACAAGGCCCCCGCATCGAAGGTCGGCCGATCGGCCTCGGTTTTCAACGGCCGATGCTGGAAGCGTTTCCTGGGCTGCCGGTCCGAGTCACCGAAGAAGTCCGGCCGGTCGCCGTCGAGCGGCGCGAGCCGGACCGGTACATTTTCAACCTCGGACAGAACTTCGCCGGCGTCGTGCGGATGAAGGTGAAGGGACCGGCCGGCCATCAGATCACGCTCCGCTACGGTGAGATGTTGCACCCGGACGGAACGCTGATGACCGAGAATCTTCGCAAAGCCCGCGCCACCGACTACTACGTCTGCAAAGGCGATCCGGAAGGCGAGGTGTATACGCCGCGGTTTACCTTCCACGGATTTCAGTACGTGGAACTCTCGAATTTCCCCGGAGCGGCGGACCGGGAAACGATTACCGGACTCGTGCTTCACTCCGACACGCCTCGGACGAGCACGTTTGAGTGTTCGGATCCGATGGTCAACCGCCTGTTTCAGAACGTGGTTTGGACCCAGCGGGCCAACTTCCTCGATCTGCCGACCGACTGCCCGCAACGCGACGAGCGGATGGGCTGGACCGGCGACGCGCAGGTTTACGTCGGTACGGCGGCCCTGAACGCCGACGTATCGGCCTTCTATACCAAGTGGCTCCGCGAGTTGATGGAATCGCAGCGGCCCAGTGGGGCGTTTCCCGGCTATGCGCCGTTTCCCTTTCAACACGGCTGGGACTTCGGCACGGCCTGGGCCGACGCCGGCGTGATCTGCCCCTGGACGATCTGGCAAGCTTACGGAGACACGCGCGTGATCCGACGGTGCTGGGAGCCGATGACGCGGTTTCTCGCCTGGCGGAAGGCCACCAGCCGCGACGACCTGGGGGTCGCCCACGGCAACAACTGGGGCGACTGGTTGGCGCAGGGCGCCATGACGCCCCTGGAGTACATCGATACGGTCTACTTTGCCATCTCCTCGCGAATGATGGCCCAGATGGCCGACGCCATCGGCCGCGAACAGGACGCCGCGAACCACCGCGAGCAGTTCGATCGCACCCGGGCGGCTTTCAACAAGAAATACGTCCGCGACGACGGCAGCCTGAAGGTAAATTCCCAGACCGCTTACGCGCTGGCTCTTTTTGCCGATCTCATCCCCGAATCGCTCCGCGAGGCGACCGGAGAGAAACTGGCCCAGATGATTGCCGAGAACGGCAATCACATGGCAACGGGCTTCTTGGGAACTCGCCCGCTGCTGCCCGTGCTGTCGTCGGTCGGCCGGCACGATCTGGCGGCGTTCTTGCTGCAAAGCCGCGAGTTTCCCTCCTGGGGTTACGAGATCGAGCAAGGCGCCACGACCATCTGGGAGCGCTGGGATAGCTACACGAAGGAAGACGGATTCGGGCGGCACAACGCGGCGATGAATTCGTTCGCGCATTATGCGTTTGGAGCGGTGTGCGAGTGGATGTTCCGCAGTCTGGCAGGCATCGACTCAGACGGCCCGGGGTACGCGAAGATCCTCATCCATCCCACACCGCCGCGGCCGGGCAGCAATGCTCAGCATGAACCGATCGACTGGGTGAAAGCGTCCTACGACTCGATCCGAGGGCGTATTGACTCGGAGTGGCGGGTCGATGGCGACCAGTTCCTTCTCAACGTCGCGATTCCGACCAATACGACCGCAACTGTGTACATACCCGCCGCCGATGCGTCAAACATCACCGAAGGCGGCAAACCCCTGGAGCAGGCCGAAGGAGTGCAACTGCTGCGCATGGAGAGAGGCCGGGCCGTGCTGGCCGTCGATTCCGGCCGCTATGCGTTTCGATCCACAGGCGGGATCGCGCCCGCGAAAACCGCCCTGAAGACCTCGAAGCCGGCGGACCACTCCGTCAATCCCGAAAACATCGATCTGGAGGGCGCGAGCAAGTTGGCTCACTGGGACTTTCGCCGGGATGAGGACGTTGCCAAGTGGTCCGATTGGAACCACCTGAAGGTCGAGCGGCGCGGCGAGGAGGTTCATCTCGTGGCTGGCGGACCGGACCCGCAGATGGTTACGAAACTTCGGGAACCGTTGATCGGGCACTTGGCCATTGTCGTGAGAGGCCGGCCGCAGCGCGGCACCAACGCCCAGTTCTTCTGGGCTCCGCCGGCGGGCGGATTCCACGCGCAAGCGACGAACTCGCGATCATTGAACCCGACGGACGTGACGCAGGAGTACCTCTTTCGCATCGGCGACGAGAAGCCGCTCGGGCAGCTCCGTTTTGACCCGTTTTCCAACGAGGGGGAAATGGGGATCGAGTCGATGACGATCTATCGGGTCGTCCCGTAGACCACGTTACCCATTGGCGAACAACGGCCTCTCGTTCCCGGGCTCCGCCCGGTAACGAACACGCTTTGCGCGTACCGATGCGGCAAACAATGCAGGCCAGCCCGCTCTCCGGCGGATCACGAGCGAATCACCCGCGCTTCCAAGGAATCGACGCGTCGGCGAAGCTCCTCGACCGGAAGGGTCGCCAGTTCTTCCCGCGGCGTCAACGGCTGCTTGAGAAGGCGTTGGCAAAGATGAATCCGCCCGATCAATTCACCTTCCTGGCGTCCCTCCTGGCGTCCTTCTTCTCGGGCTTTTTCCGTGGACTCCTCTATCAGGCTCATGTGATCACGGAACGCCTTCTGGCGAGCCTCATAGCGTTCGCGGTCTCGCGCATCTGTTGTCAACATCTCCAACTCCTTCGTAGCTTTTCGGTACACCGGTTCGTTCAACGGCGCGGGCAAGTTGTCTGCATCCATCGTCGCGATGTGCCGGAGGAAATACAGCCATATCTCTTCCGGACTGCGTAACTCTTCCAGACGCCGTCCGAACTTCGGCAACTCCAGCAGGTGAACTTGAATGTGGTCACTGAAACAGAGATCGTGAATCCGATCGAACAAACCGAAAGAGAGGTGATAATCCTTCACCCCCGGAAACAACGTCTGGTTCACAAAGCAAATGCTGATTGCAGGGCGCAACAGGCTGTATCGGTCACTTTCTCCAAGCTGCTTTCCGTACAGGGCCGCCCAATAATAGAGAATACGAACCCGGAAATGCTCGGGGAGCAACAGTTGCATCTCCACATCGACCAGTCGCCCCACCTGATCTCGCGCCTTGATGTCCAGGACGGTTAATTCTACCGAGAAGCCACCGAATCACAGGCCCCGCCAGGAAACCAAGCCGGCCGCGGCGGGAGGCCGCGGCCGGCTTGTGGTTGAAAACGCTACCCGGTCGGGCCGTCTAATACGGCTTGTAGATCCCGGGCATGGCGACGGCGTACTCGTAGCTGCCGTTTTCGTCGGGCATCACCGGCGGTTTGGCGTCCCAGGCATAGGTCTCGGGCATCTCGCAGGGGCCGCCCTTGACCGCTTCGTCCCACTTCACGACCTGGCCGGAGTAGGTGGCCATCCGGCCGAGCACCGACGTGAAACTGCTGTCAGCGCCGAAATGCCCCTCGTTGAAGGGCTGATTCTTGCGAATCGCCGTCTGCAGGTCGACGTGCTCCTGCACGTAGGGGTTCGGCTTGTCGCCGCGGAACTTCCACTCGGTTCCGCCGTAGATCTGACCGGAGCAGTCAGCCCAGCCCTTGGTGCCGTGAGCGTACTCGGAGACGCTATTCCAGCAATTGGGAATATGGCGGCACTGGCTGAACGTCTTCGTGCCGTCGTCGTAGGTGAATTCGACGAAGTGGTGGTCGTAGATATGGCCGACGTCTTTGCCCTTGCGGACTTGCCGGCCGCCCATGCCGTTGGCCTCGACGGGATGGCCCCCCTTGACCCAGTTGCAGACATCGAGGTTGTGGATGTGCTGCTCGCAGATGTGGTCGCCGCAGAGCCAGACGAAGTAGTACCAGTTGCGCATCTGGTATTCCATCTCGGTTTGCTCGGGCTTGCGCTCGCGAATCCAAACGCCAGCGCCGTTCCAGTAGGCGCGGAGATACTTCAGATCGCCGATGGCGCCGTCCTGGATCCGCTGCACCGTTTCCTGGTAGCGCGGCTCGTGGTGGCGCTGAAGGCCGACGCCGACCTTGAGGCCCTTCGCGTCGGCCTCTTTGTTGGTTTCCAGCAAGGAGCGATACCCCGGCGCGTCGACGCACAAGGGTTTTTCCATGAAGATGTTCTTCCCCGCCGCTACGGCCGCTTTGTAATGGATCGGCCGGAAACCGGGTGGTGTGGCGATGATCACCAAATCCGGGTTGGCGTCGAGCGCCTTCTGGAAGTTGTCGAATCCCGAAAAGACGCGGTCGTCGGGAACGTCGATCAGGTTCGCGTAGGTTTTGTCTTTCTTCAGCCCTTCCAACGCGTTGCGGGCGTTGTCCTCGAACGCGTCCGCCACGGCGATCAAACGGATCTTCTCGCCGGTGGCCTTGCTGGCTTCCATGCAGTTGACGATGGCGCCTTTGCCGCGGCCGCCGCAACCGATCAAGACCACCTTCATCTCGTCACTGCCGGCCGCATGCGCTGCGCGGCCCACGCTCAGTCCGCCCGCCAAGGCCGTCCCGGCCAGCGCGACCGAAGAGGTCTTCAAAAAATCCCGTCGTGAGGCTCGTCTCGTGTCGCTCATTCTGTACACTCCTTCTCGATGTGAAATGTCAAACGATAAGATTCGCGTCGCTGCAAGCATCCCGCGGCGGCGGGCCTATTCCTTGCCGCCTTGAGCCTCCTTGTAGTCCAGCATGATTTGGGGATCGGGCTCGTAGACCTTGGCCTGCTCTTCCGTCGGCAACTCGAGGGGACGGACCACGCGGAAGCCGAGGAAGGTGGCGTCGGTCAGATACCAGATGCTCTGCGGGATCTGCGGATCCTGCATCTTCCAATCCTTGTTGGAACCGCGACGGGCAGCGCTGCGCAGCCGCTGTGGATCGTCGTCCCACGATCCGCCGCGAACAGCCAGCGGGATCTCGGTCTTCGGCACGAAGAACGGGTTGGAGACGAGCCCGCCTTTCGCCGCCAGCTTCTTGTAGGCGTCGGGAATGTACTGGTCGAGAACCCACTCCGAGACATTGCCGTGCATGTCGTACAAGCCCCAGGGGTTCGGCTTCTTCTGCCCGATTTCCTGGTAGGCATCGTCGCTGTTGTCGAAATACCAGCCGTGCTCATCGAGCGCCTCGGCGTCGTCGCCAAAGGAGTAGGCGGTCTTGGTGCCGGCGCGGGCGGCGTATTCCCATTCGGCTTCCGTCGGCAGACGATAGTAGCGGCCGGTCTTGGCGCAGAGCCATTTACAGAAAAACTGCGCGGCGTACTGGGTCATGCAGATGGCCGGCTTGTTTCGCTTGCCCATCTCGAAGGTCATGTCGGTATAGGGCTTGGTGGGGCGGGCCACCGCGTCGGCGATTTTGTCCCAATCGGAGGCCTCTTCGCTCTTGAGCTTTCTCCGCTGCACGTCCAACTCGAACGACCATTCCTCGTAGAGATCCCAGGTCGTTTCGTGGGTCGCCATCCAGAAGGGGGCGAGTTCCACTTCCACCTGCGGCCCTTCATCCTCGCCGCGGCCCTCTTCTGTGTCGGGGCTGCCCATGAGAAACTTCCCACTGGGGATCGGCACCATCTCGAACTTCAGATCCGTGCCCGAGACGAGTTCCGTGTACGCCTTCATCTCGGCCTCGGTCTTGGCGGCGGAGTTCTCGACCGGAAAGGGCTTGGGAAGCCACTTGATGGCCAATTCCTCGCTCGGTTTCAGTCCTTCGGGATCGGCGGCAATCGCCAGAGCGCCTACGCCGAATACGACGGCCAGACCCAGCGCCCATGCCAAAGATGGTTGGAAGTTCCGGCGGTTGTCAGTTACCCTAATCATGTAGAGTCCTCTCAAGCAGAACCTGTGGCGAGAAAAAAACAACTTCGACCTCAGTGTGGTCAAAGCAACTCTAACAAAGGAACCTCTCCGGATGGAAAGGATCGCGTTCGCGTGGCTGATCTCGGCGGGATTTATGACAGCCCCGCCTGACAATCCCGATCTGAAACGCTTCGAGTTTGTTCGACCGGAGATGGCGGTTCCTGTCAAGCTTGTATTGTATTGCATGGATGCGGACACTGCAAACCGGGCCGCCGATGCCGCCTACGAACGCGCCAAACAGCTTAACAGAATTCTCAGCGATTACGACCCGCAGAGCGAACTGAGCCGCCTCTCGTCCACTTCCGGAGAGGGGAGGGCTGTGCCGGTTAGTAAGGATCTATGGAAAGTGCTGAGCCGCTCGCAAGAGATCTCCGAACGCTCGGGCGGGGCGTTTGACGTAACCGTTGGGCCTGCGATCCGTCTCTGGCGGCGGGCGCGGCGACAGGACGAATTCCCGTCGGCCCAACGGCTGGAAGCGGCCCGGCAAAGGGTCGGGTACGACTTGGTTCGGCTTGATTCCCAGCGGCGGGGGGTTGAGTTGACAAAAGCGGGGATGCGGCTGGATCTGGGCGGAATCGCTAAAGGATACGTCATCGACGAAATGCTGGCCGTGCTGCACGGCCAGGGTCTCGATCGGGCACTGGTCGATGCGGGCGGCGATGTCGGACTGGGCAGTCCACCGCCTGGCAAGCCCGGCTGGCGGATCGCCGTCGGATCGCTCGACCCCAAGGAAAAGCCGACGGTTTTCTTGAGTTTGTCGAACTGCGGCCTGGCAACTTCAGGAGATGCCTGGCAGTTCGTGGAGCTTGACGGCCGCCGTTACTCGCATATTATCGATCCGCGGACCGGAATCGGCCTGACCGATCACAGCAGTGTCACCGTGGTTGCTCCCGACGCCATGACGGCGGATGCCTTGGCGTCGGCCGTGAGCGTACTCGGTCCGTGCGAGGGTATCCGGTTGGCCAATGCCATGCCGGCGGTTGCTGCTTTGGTGGTTCGTGCTCCCGATGGGAAGGTCGAAACGTACGCCTCCTGCCGCTGGAAGGATCTGCCCGAGGCGCCGAGTGCCCCGCGACCCGCGGTGGGAAGCCCCGGGAGCGTCGAATGAGCAACGGACAAGAAATCGACGCGGTGGTTTCACCCAACCCGGCCGACCAGGACGTCTTGTTGACCGATGCAACCATCCCGCCCGTCGAGACTGCCGGCAGAGACAAGTTTATTGGCCGGATGGCCATGGTGGCGGCGGCCGTCATGTGGAGTTCCAGCGGACTGTTCGCCAAGATGCCCCTGTTCGACGACTGGCCGCCGAATTCCCAGGGAGCGATGCTCGCGTTCTGGCGATCGGTCTTCGCGACCTTGGTTCTTCTGCCCGCCATCCGGCGACCGCGATGGAACCGGTTTTTGGTTCCGCTGACGATCTGTTTCACGTTGATGAACATTCTCTACTTGACGTCGATGACGCGAACCACCGCGGCGAATGCCATCTGGCTTCAGAGCACGGCGCCGTGGTGGGTCTTCCTGCTCGGGGTGTTCGCGCTGCGTGAGCCGATCGCTCGCAAGGATCTGGTGCCGCTGGTCTTCGCCTTTTTCGGCGTCGGGACGATCCTCGTCTTCGAGGTGCGAGGCGAGGCGCAGTTGGGAGTTTTCTGCGGCCTGGCGTCCGGTGTGGCCTATGCAAGCGTCGTGCTCCTTATGCGTCAGGTGCGGGCGGAGAACCCGGGATGGATCGTCGCGTTGAATCACGCCGTTGCGGCCCTCGTGCTCTTGCCATGGATTCTCTGGCTCGACCGCTGGCCCTCGCCGGTTCAGTTGGCGGTTCTCGCCGTTTTCGGGGCATTTCAGATGGGCATTCCGTACCTCCTCTTGTTCCGCGCCTTGCGGTCGGTCAGCAGTCATGAGGCGGTAGCCATTGGTCTGATCGAACCGGTGCTGGCGCCTTTCTGGGCGTTCTGGGCGTGTGGTGAACAGCCTGCCTGGTGGACGGCATTGGGGGCGGCGATGATCCTTGTCGGACTACTGCTGCGCTATGTCGTCTGGGACTTTGCTGTGGAGCATGTGCGACGGCGAGTGGGCTAGGAAGGGGGTCGGGAGTCTTTTTCCGTATCGGCCGCGCCGCCGCTGGGTAGTTCCAACGCGGCCCGGGGCCGATACGGAAAAAGACTCCCGACCCCTTTGGCGTTCAAATCCTTCGCGGTCTGCCCCTTGGCTGCAATGTGGATTCCAGCCCCAGTTGCCGCGCGGTTTGCCGTTGCCACACTGCACTACCAAACGGACGGCCACGCCGCACGGATTCGCGTATTGCCGCCAACTCAGCTTCGGTTTCCACACCGTTCACGTATTGAAGCCAGTGGGCCGGCCGAGGCAACGGCCAAGCATCCAGGCTCACATCGAGCCGCTCATTGATCGACAGCCACAAACTCGACCAGCGCCACATCTCCGAGCGACGAACCAAACCTGCGCGAAGTGCATTCCGTTCCACGTAGCGGCTTACCGCATAGAAATGGTCATCCTGCTCGACCGGAAACGACTTGAAGCGTCCCTGGTAAATCGGCCCTGTTCCCGAGGTCTTGTGATATGCATGCCAACGCTGCGTGTGCGTAACCGTCAGCCACCGCATGAACTCCGACAGATCCTCATCCCCCTCGGGCCATAGCAGAAGGTGCCAGTGGTTCGGCAGTATGCAGAATCCAAGCAGCCGCATGGGGGCGACTTGACGAGCCTCCTGAAGTACTCGCTCGAATGCCACGTAGTCGCCCTCTGACTGGAAGATCTTTTCTCTGCCCACCGCGCGGTTCAGTGCATGGAATACATAGCCACCTGTGCTGAAGCGGAGTCTTCTTGGCATTGAAAGCACCACCGGTACGCAATCGCCCTTGAGAAACCTCTGGCATGATAGCGAAGCGGTCGTCGCGAAGAAAGAGCCTTGATGGAGACCGAAAGGGGTCGGGAGTCTTTTTCCGTATCGGCTGCCCCGCCGCTGGATAGTTCCGATGCGGTCCGGGGCCGATACGGAAAAAGACTCCCGACCCCTTTCAGACGCTGTTGGCCTTGGCCCACGTCTTCAACAGAGCCAGCGAGGCAACGGCGGCGACGACGGTGAGCACCATCGCGGGCACGGTTTGCGCATAGATCCAGTAGCCGGTCGCCAGCAGTGCGGCATAGACGGCAATGCAACCAATGGCGGCACAGAGAATCCCCAGCGGCACATTCCAGTCGCCGCCGGCCTCTTCGATCGGTTCGCCGGCCGCGGCCGCCCGCCGGAACACCGGTCGCCATCCCGGTCCACCTGGCCGGACGAGACCACAGAACCGTCGCAACGTGGCTTCGTTGGTGGGCCGCGTGAGGAAGGTGACCATCAGCCATGCCACGGTGGTCACGGCAATGCCGAAAACCAGTTTTCGCCAAGGCTCCAAGCCGGGAGGACCGAAGAACTCGAAACCAATCGCCACCAGGAACGAAACGACCATGGCGGCCAATTCGCTGAAGGCATTGATCCTCCACCAGAACCAGCGGAGCAGGAACAACAGCCCCGTGCCCGCTCCGATCTGCAGGATGATCTGGAATGCCTGCAGGGCACTGCTGAGCCAAAGTCCCAAGATGCTGCTGACCACCATCAAGACCAGTGTCGTCACACGGCCCACGAGCACCTGCTCCCGATCGCTCGCTGCGGGTCGCACGAAGCGGTTGTAGAAATCGTTGACGACGTAGGAGGAGCCCCAGTTGAGATGGGTCGAAAGGGTCGACATGTAGGCGGCCATCAGCGACGCCAGGATCAGCCCTTGCATACCGTTGGGCAAGAGGGTCATCATGGCGGGATAGGCGAGGTCGTGCTTGACAACGCCGGGATCGAGATCGGGAAACGCCGCTTGCAGCGAAGGCAGGTCCGGGAAGACAACGATCGAAACCAGGGCCACCAGGATCCAGGGCCAGGGCCGCAAGGCATAGTGGGCGACATTGAACAATAACGTCGCGCCGGTGGCGTGGATCTCATTCTTGGCGGCCAGCATCCGCTGGGCGATGTATCCGCCGCCGCCCGGCTCGGAACCGGGATACCAGACGCTCCACCACTGGACCGTCAGCGGAATAATGAAAATGGAGAGGAGCAATTCGGGGTCGTGCCAGTCGGGAAACATCGCCAGCTTTGCCTGCACCGTCTCGTGCGCCAGCAGAGTTGACAGCCCGCCGACCGTATCCAGATTGACGAGGTAAATCGCGGCCGCGATCGAACCGCCCATGGCGATGGCGAACTGCAGAAAGTCGGTCAAAAGAACGCCGGTCAATCCGCCCAACATGCTGTAAATGACGGTGATCAAGCCCGCCACGACCACCGTTTCCACCGGCCCGGTCCCCAACATCGTTCCGGCGATCTTGATGGCGGCCAGGGTCGCCGACGACATGACCACGATATTGAAAAAGACCCCCAGATAAACTGCCCGGAATCCGCGCAAGAAGGCGGCCGGTTTGCCGCTGTAACGCAGCTCGTAGAATTCGATGTCGGTCATCACGCCCGAACGTCGCCAGAGGCGGGCGTAGATGAAGACGGTGACCATCCCCGTCAGCAGAAACGACCACCAGATCCAGTTTCCCGCCACGCCGTTCTGGCGAACCACGTCGGTAACGAAGTTGGGAGTGCCCGCGGAAAATGTGGTGGCGACCATCGACGTGCCCAGCAGCCACCAGGGCATGCCGCGGCCGGAGAGAAAAAATTCCGAGGCGCTGCTGCCGGCCCGTTTAACGACCAGAAGACCAACGATCAGACTCGCCGCCAAGAAGACGGCAACGATCAGCCAATCGATCCAGTTGAGTGCCACCGGCGCCGTCTCCCGAGGACAAAGAGGCTGTCCGGAAACGGGGGCTGGCTCCCGGATGTTCTGTTTTCCGTCGCGTACTTGTACAAAATGGTGGGTACCTGTCCCCGTTTTCGGACACTAAGCATTGGACGGCAATGCCGCCAGCAGTTCGCAGACATAGTCGCCAATTTCATCGAGAACTTCTTCGCGCGATCTGCTGCCGGTTTCTGCGACGCGGCGAACGATCGCCGAGCCGACGATGAGGCCGTCGGCGACCGTCGCCAGCATCCGAACATGCTCCGGCTGGCTGATGCCGAAACCAACACAGATCGGCAGGCTCGTTTGCTCGCGGAGCCAGGCGACGTTGTCGACGATCTCCGGCGGGAGTTTCGTCCGTTCGCCCGTGATGCCGGTTACGGAAACGTAGTAGAGGAATCCGGTGGTTTGATCGGCGATGCGTCGGGCGCGGTCGCGCGGCGTTGTGGGGGTGATCAGTTGGATGAGGCTGAAATCGTCGCGGCGGCAGATCTCGCTGAGCGGGCCTGCCTCTTCGACCGGCAAATCCGGAACAATGGCGCCGGCGATGCCCGCCGCGCGAGCGTGGTCGACGTACTGCTGGAGCCCATGCCGATAAATGATGGTATAACTCACCATCGTCACGATCGGCCCCTCCAGGTCCGGGCGGAGGCCGCCGACGGTCTTGAGGATATCGGAAACGGTGACGTGGCGGTCCAGGGCGCGGTTGTAGGAAGCTTGGATCACCGGACCGTCGGCGATCGGGTCGCTGTAGGGGATGCCGAGTTCGCACATGCTGCTGCCGCAGGCAAACAGTTTCCGGATCAGTTCCGCCGTGAAGGCCAGGTCCGGATCACCGGCCGTTATGAACGGCATGAATGCCTTACGTCCGAAGGAGCGGAGTTGCTGAAACAGAGTGTCGATGGCGGACATGGCAGAGCTTAACGAGGGGAAAGGAAAGGAAGTGAGAGCTTGCCGCTTCTAGCCGAACTCCTGCCCACGCAACCGGGCAACTTCGTGGGCATCTTTGTCTCCTCTTCCGGACAGACAAATCACGACGGCATCCTCCGACTTTCGCTGGGCGGCCATTTCCATTGCCTTGGCCAGCGCATGGGAACTCTCCAACGCGGGCAGGATCCCTTCGGAACGAGCCGTGATATCGAATGCGGCGAGGGCTTCCGCGTCGGTCGCGTCAGTATAACTCACTCGCCCGCTGTCTTTCCAGTAGCTGTGCTCCGGACCGACGCCCGGGTAGTCCAATCCGGCGGAGATGGAATGGACCGGCGAGGTCTGCCCGTCGTCGTCCTGAAGAACGTAGGTGTACATGCCGTGAAGAATGCCGGGCCGCCCATAGCTGATCGTGGCGGCATGATCGCCCGGACCACTCGAACGGCCACCTGCCTCAACGCCGACCAGCGCCACGCCGCGGTCCTCGATGAACGAGTAGAACATTCCCGCGGCGTTGCTGCCGCCGCCGACGCAGGCCACGACGAGATCGGGCAGGCGGCCCAACTGCTCCAGGCACTGAGCGCGGGTCTCGCGTCCGATCACCGACTGGAAGTCGCGGACAATGCGGGGGAACGGATGCGGCCCCATCACCGACCCGAGACAATAGTGCGTTGTCGCGACGGAACTCATCCAGTCGCGGAAAGCCTCGTTGACGGCGTCGCGGAGGGTGCGAGAGCCACTGGTCACCGGCCGCACTTCCGCCCCCAGCAGGCGCATGCTGAAGACATTCGGTTTCTGCCGGCGGATGTCTTCCTCGCCCATGTAGACCACGCACTCCAGCCCGAAGCGGGCGCAGGCGGTGGCCGTGGCGACGCCGTGCTGGCCGGCGCCCGTTTCAGCGATCACGCGCCCCTTGCCCATGCGGACCGACAGCAGCGCCTGGCCCAGCGTGTTGTTGATCTTGTGCGCGCCGGTGTGGTTGAGATCCTCCCGCTTCAGATAAATACGGGCCCCGCCGCAATGCCGCGTCAGTCGCTGGGCAAAGTACAGCGGCGACGGTCGGCCGACGTAGTCGCGATAGAGTCGCTGGAGTTCGGCCTGGAATGACTCGTCGTTCAGGGCGTTCTCGTATTCGATGCCCAATTCCTCGAGTGCGCGGGTGAGCGTTTCCGGGACGTAACGGCCTCCATAGGCCCCGAATCTCCCCGCGGAGTCCGGCACTTGGCTTGTTGCTGACATCAAACGCCCCTGATTAAAGGCATATCGCGGTAAATCGGCCCCCTCAAACCCGCCAACATCGGCCGCGCCGCCACCTGTCCTGCAGGCAGCAGCCTCGGGGGTCTTGCGAGCAATGGATTGTCGGGGCCGAGCCCGATGGGGTCAAGGGGCGGCCTGCACGCACTGCGTAGTCCAGCACCCCCAGTATTGCGGACTCCGACTTCCGTTGCCCGCTATTGTGACCGTTCGACGGCCCGTCGGGTTCACCGCAGCGAGCGGACCGCCGAAATCGCATCTCTCCCGGAAATGGTGTGCTATAGAGACTAGGGGGCGCAATCCGCCGTTGCTCCGTGACACGACGCGAGGGTCGGGGCCGTGGGCGGCAGTCGGGCGAGCTTCGTGAATTGTCGAGTGGTTGAGAAAGAATGCCATGTTCTATACCGGCGCGCAGATCGACGCGAATTTCTACCAGATGATCCATCAGTTTGTTGCGCCGTCGCATGAGGAGGCGGACGAGCGACGGCGACATGAACGAAAACAGTCTTGGAGCACTCAATATATCGCCCCGTGGGACGGGTGCCGTTTCCCGGCGGAAACCGATTTTCTCGAGTTGCCCTGCAATGATCTCACCCGCGGCGGCTTTTCGTTCCTGCATTCGCACGAGCCGGACTTCAACCTGCTGGTGGCGGGATTCGGTCGCAAACCGGACCTGCTGTTCGTCGGTGCCGAGGTGGTTCGCTGCACTCCGGTGGTCGTCTTCTCCTCGGGTCAGGTCAAACGCCTGCGCGACGAGGAGACCTCGATCCGGCATTTCGACCCCAGCGGAGAACCAGGGCATCCACGGATACTCGTCGGCTGCCGATTTCTGCGCCGATTCAGTGCAGCCACCGTCGTCAACGGCCATGGATTCGGTCTGCCGGGTCCGTGACGATCGCTGCAACGGAGTTGCACATTCTACAAGCAGAACCTGCACGAGGGATGACCGGCCCGTGTCATTGGTGCCGGGCGACCGCCTTTCCCGGAGAGTGCGGAATAATCGGCTCGCCAATCACTTGCGCAATAGCGGAGGATCCCTTGCCGAAGATGGTTCGGCTGTTGGCACGCGGATTGCATCGCGGGACCGGTCAGTTATCGCGGCGAGCGGCCGACACCTCGGCCTGCTTGGCCTGCCGGTTTACCCTCGAAGGAGTCGGAGCAAGTCTCTCATGATCCGCCTGACCCACAGTGCAACGGACGATCACGACCGCGATCTCGAATTTCGTGTGACCAACTATCTCGTAGGTAGGCAAGTCCAGGCGCTTCGACGAATTGAGGTCGAAGCCGACAAGGGGACGGTTACTCTCCGCGGTTCCGTCTGTTCGTTTCACCAGAAGCAGCTCTGCTTGAACTGCTGCCGCCGGGTAGCAGGCGTGATCGACCTGGTCGACGAGGTCGACGTAGCTACTTGACGCTGCCGAGAAACCGGAGCAACTTCGCCTCGAGCATTCGCCAGTCGTCACCAAACACTGTGGTGAAATCGGCAAGCCGTTCTTCGGCGGCGATTTCGTGAAAGGCCGGATAGCCGGCGGTGCGACCAAGATAAGCTGCGTACTTCCGCGCGTCGGTCTCGACCAGGTAGAACGTCAACGCCCAGGCTTCGGCATAGGCCGCGGCCGGGCTGGCGCGGAACAGCCGGTCCGAGGCAACGAGATCGCGGATCAACTCCGGCCGGTGCTGCGGTACGAGTTGCTGGAACTGTCGCAGCCGACCGCGGTTGATCCGGTCGGACCGGCTGGGATGGAAACGCGAGTTATACACGCCCGGGGCCTCGAATAACGTGGCCACTCCCTCGGCGACCCACACCGGCGGAACGGCATAGCGGCTGTGGATGCCGGTGTTGAAGGCCGTTTGGTGAGTCGCTTCGTGGATCAACGTTGCCGCCGTTTCTTCCCAGTTGTCGCGACTCGACGAACCGCCGTCGGCGTCGTAGATCAGAATGCGATTCGATTGCCACGAGTACCACCCCAAGACCCCGGAATTTACCGGCGAGCCTTGATTTGCCGAGTAACGGGCGAATTCCTGCCGGTTGCGGCCTACCACGGCGACCAGCGGAAACCGCGGTTCGCCGAGCTGGAATCCCCGTACGGAGAAGTAGTGAACCAATGCGCGGTACAGGTCTTCAAACCGTTGCGCCCAGCGGTCTCGCTGTCCTCTGGGATGGGCGACGAGATAGTGGCCCGTTCCGCTCACCTCGTAGCTCTGCCCCAATTCGCGGAGCAACACCGCGCGGAATTCAGACGGCGTGTAACTGCGGAAAACGTCAGCCGTCTTACGGAAATCCTTGGCCGCCTCGGGGGCGAAATCCCGGAGGCTGCCGTCGCGGGCCAGCAGGTGTACCGAGCGCGTATCCCACACCAGGGGCCAACCTTCGATCGGTTCGCCGTCGACGGAAAGCTGTACCATCCATTCGGACGGAGACACCCCCATCGCGGACTGGGTGTCCGCGGCGAAGGAGAAGAGAATGAAAAGAACCAGGAGGTAGCGCATGGGTAGTGAACGATCGTCGGATGAGGCCCCATGGAAGCCTACCTCACAGAACCGCCACCGCCAGGAACACCCCACGAATTCTGCGGAGGAGCCAAAGAATCCTCTTTGGTCGCGGCCGATGCTGGGCCAAGATGAAGTCGGCCGCTAGGCCGCCGAACGGCGCCGCTCTTGCGCCCGTTTTGTTGCCGCGGCGAGACGGGACTGCTTGCGACTCGTCCCTTCCTTTTGGGTCTTCCGCTTGCCGTCGTCGATGCGGGATATCGGCACCGTTTCGCGGGAGAAATGTGGCTTCGGCAGCGGCGACTTCGGTTCGCCGATGCTGAGCAGGAACCGTTTGCCGGCAACAACCTCTTCCTTCGCCGGCGTGGCGTTGCCCGTCCCGGGCAACCGCGTCACGGCGGCAAGCAGCGTTCGGCGGAACAGCGCCCATTCCTCGTGTCCTAGAACGCGTGCATAAACCAGCAGGGGCAGCCCGGCGGCGACGGCGCTCCAGGCGAGCCAATCCTGCCCGGAGGCGACTGCCCAGAAGGCAAGGCAACCGTTGACCAGGCTCAAACCGCCGAGCATAGCCAACGCCTGCGCCGTGCTGAAGCCGCGATCCAAGAGGCGATGATGGATATGTCCACGGTCACCGTGAAAAAGGCTCTGCTGCTTGAGAAGACGCCGCACGACGGCCAGACCCGTGTCGGCAAGGGGCAGCAACAGCAGGATTGCCGCCAGGGCGCCGTTCATCGTCAGCGGTCCCTTCTCGGACCATTGCATCGCCATCGCCCCGAGCATCAAACCGACCAGCAAGCTGCCGGCATCGCCGAGATAGACACGAGCCGGCGGAAAGTTGTGGAACAAGAAACCGGCAAGCGCCGCGGCCAGCAGCAAGGCCGGCAGCACGG
Organism: Rhodopirellula sp.; assembly: GCA_012728855.1. GTDB lineage: Bacteria > Planctomycetota > Planctomycetia > Pirellulales > Thermoguttaceae > JABWBD01. The sequence continues at coordinate 17,102 of JAAYEH010000036.1, forward strand.
GGGCGGATGCCTCAAGCACCGTCGCGACCCCGGCAATGGACAAGGCAACGCAGATCCCCGTGGAAGACGCCAAGCCGTCCATGCCGTCCAGCAGATTCAGTGCGTTGATGGCTAGAATCAGCCATGCAGCCGTCAAGGGAACGCCGAGCCAGCCGAGTTCCACCTCGAGTCCGAATACGAGCAGCCGTTCTGCGTGGAAGCCGGCCAAGAGAAGCGGCGCGATGGCGAGGAGTTGCCCTGCCAGTTTCGAGGAAGCCGAGATGGCCCGCGCGTCGTCATAACAACCCAGCAAGCAGATGATCCCTGCGGAGAGCAAAATCGCTGCGGTCCAGGTGGCGTCCTCCGTGGCAATCACGCCGGCGCCCGAAGCAACGGCCGCGCCGGCATAGAGTCCGATGAGCACTGCCAGACCGCCCCAGAGTGGCGTCGACCGAGGCTGACGGCGGCGACCGCCGTCAGGATGACTCACTGCGCCCAGCCGCCAAGCGATTGCCGCCACCGCGGGCGTGAGCAGGAGACTACACAGGAAGGCAACCAATGCTGCAACTGCCATGGACTCTTCCCAGACTCCTGCTACGTACCCGCCGGTTGCCTTATCTCGAGAGATGCCTCTGCTCTGGTCGCAAATCTCTTTCGTCAGCGATAGCACCGTCCCGTGAGCGACGACGCGTGCTTTCCCAAGGACACGTCCCACTGGAAATGTGGGACGTGTCGTGTACTTGGATTCTCAGGCGGAGCGATTTCTTGCCGACGGGTCGCAATCTCGCACGGGCCTGCAACTCGCTGTCCGAACTGCGGACGATCAGTTTGCGCCCGTAGCGGTGGCGGGTGTGTCGTCATCGTCGTCGGCGTTGTGGATCGCGATCGGAATCGCAATCGCCGCGGCAACGAGTCCTGCAATAAGGATGGGGTGCTGGGAGATGAAGCATCCCAGCGATTTCTGTGCTCGCAGCACTTCATTACCCGACACCATCAGCACGCCGGGCTGAGCCGAAGGCGGAGCAACCGACTCGCTCCAGGCGCGATAGGTGCCTTCCGCTCCGGCGCCGGAAACGGTATAGGCGTCGCTCGGCACTCCCTTGAAGGCGAAGTATCCGCCAGGATCGGTCCTCGTCTCCACCGCATTGCCTTTGGTGTCGCGAAGAGTGACGACGGTTGCGGCAACCGGTTGACCCTGCGCATCGACGACTTGCCCCAGTAGAGTGCCGCCTTTCCATAGTTTAACGTCACTGGCAACCGGCTTAGCCGGATCCGCGCTGAGTGCGACTTGAGGCAGACACATGCCAATCATCGCCAGCCAGACCGGCAGATTGCGGAACGAAAGTCTCATCGCTTCCTCCTATCCAAGTATTTCCGTCCGTGGGGCGCGAACGCTCCGCCCTGTTTGGGTTGTTTTCGGCTCGGTACCCCGGACAACTGAACAGAATTTCGGAAGAGCCGAGGGAACCAGTACCTACCTCATCTCCACAACTGTCATAGGGGTTTGCCCTTGTAGCGAAACACGCCGGACAGATCAAGGCGAATTCCCACCGAATAAGGTCATCCGGTCATCCCGGATCATCCGGTGATCCTCTCCATCGCGCCAACATCCGATGAAGGAGTGGCGGTTACTCCACCTCCAAGCAGTCGCTATAACACTTAATTCCGTAGGGGTGTATTATTCCAGATTGTAGAGGGGATTCTCTCGGTCGGTCCGTTGGCGCTTTACCAGATGACCAGTATCGGGTAGACTTTGTAGTCGTATGCCACCGTCGAGCCTGAAACGGGTTCCGGGCCCTCGCAAGCGGGATGGGGCTTGTGGCCGGTCTCAAGGTCAACGGCGAAGCCCTCGTAATGCGAAAGCGCTGTGCTGGGTTTCTTGTTCGACGAGGAGTTGGGAGAGGTGGCTGAGTGGTCGAAAGCGCGGGTTTGCTAA
>JAAYEH010000360.1 GCA_012728855.1 Rhodopirellula sp.
AGGGGGTGTCGGAAGTCGAAGGCGGCCATGGCCGCCTTCGACTTCCGACACCCCCGCCCGCACTCGCAGGCGGACCAGCAGGTTCGTTTGGGCTTTCGAAAGGATGCGTCGTGCCCCACGCGGCCGCAGATCAACGGCGAATCCTGCCATGGGAACGCACCGTCCTGTGCCCACACGTGAGCGGGCAAAATCCGATCGTCGCCCAGAAGGTGCTTTCGTCCACGTACGTGAGTTCCTGGCGATCCTCGTCGTGGAACCAGATGCGAGCCCTTGGCCGGAATGTGCTGCGTGAACTCCGGTGAGGAAATCCAGCGGCGAGAGGATCTGAAAGTTCCGCTTCACCCCGCGCCCCGGGCCCTCGTCTTCCGGATCGGGAAACGGCCGGCAGGCGTCCTTCTCCGCCTTGTAGTCCACCTAGGGCACTGCTGGTCACCTCCACCAGCCGCGACAGACTAAAAGGGCAACGCGTCATGTAAATCACAAACTTCTCGTGATCGCAGTCCGGACATCGAACCCGGGCGAAGCCCTCGTGCAAATCGCCGCACTTGAGAAAGGCCGTTGCCGAGTGCTCGACCACCGGCCGCCAGAACCCGTACTTCGCCTGGTAGCGATCATCGTAGACCTGTTGAAACGTGGCGAAATGCTCATCGATCAAACGCCACAAGTCCGAGCCCTGAGGGTCGCGTGGGCGATACAGTGCCAGCGGCTCGATACAGGTGGCCGTCATGGCAGGGGTGACACGGGGCCACGAGCGGTGTACGTGCCACTACTTGAACATGCGTACCCATAGAATCGAGCCGGCGCAGCCTCCCATTCCTGTAAATGCCTGTACATCGAGCGTTTACGGGGCACCCAAACCGGTCCACAGCCATTTTCGAATGGGGAAAACCTGTCGGCCGCTCAAACGCAAACCATGCAAAGATGAGCCGTCCGACGGCGTAATAACTCCAATCCCCGCCCCCACTTACCGCTCTTGTCCCGATCGACCGTGGAAGAAGGCCGTATTCATGGTCGACAACGACGGCGGCCAGATCGTGCGGACGCGGAGGTTCAGCTATCTTGCCTTGAAGAAAGGCCCGGTGCCGGCAGCCTTGTACGATATCGGCCATGTAATCGAGAAACACCTCGGCGCTTGTAGGGGTTTTCGCGAAATCGCCGTCCGAAGAATACACCAGTGCCGGCCGCGCCTTTGCTTCGCCGGATTTCGGGAAACGCAGGGATAGCTCAAACCTCTGGTCCTCTGGTCCCGGAATGGTTCGACTCGACGGCTCCGTTTACGCGGCTGGCAGGATCCGGCACAACAGCAACGTGCCGACGATGAGCGATACGACGCCAGATGTCTTGAATTGCATTGCTTACCGGTTCCTGATCTCAAGGCGACTTCGCCAGATCCCAGAGTGCCGCAAGCACGGCATAATTGTAGGCCCAGGCGGAATCGAGCCTCTGAAAGTCGACTCGCTGGAGCATCTCGCTCACGGCAGGCCGGACCCTACCCGTGAGTTCCGGGCTTTCGGAGAGCAAGGCGATCTGCCACACCATCGCCGGCGTTGCCAGGAGGATCGGCTCGTAGCGATTGGACCGTCTCCCGAGCGTCGCGGTCGGCGTCCGGTTGGGATCGTAATGCTTCCAGAGATCCATCACCGTGGCGCTGGACTCGACGGAAAGCCCCAGGGGCTTCAGATAGGTATTGGCGACCGCGTCGGCCTCGGCCGTGTCGGCCGGCTCGTCGCCGATCCAGTCGAGCCGTCGCCAGGAGCGGAAGTAGGGCGCGGAGAGCATGTCCTGGGCCATGTCGGCGATGCGGTCGCGGAGGATCGTGCGCCGCTCGTCCGACGCCTCGATGCGGCGGAGCGTCTCGGTCCGCAGCGCGTCCTGGTTGTTGAAGAGCGTCCAGCGAGGCCGGCGGGGATCGCGGCTGCGGTCGATCCTACGGGCGAGCAACGTCCAGCGACGGCCGTCTTCCTCGCTTCCAAAGCGGTCGTAAGCCTCCTTCCAATGTCCATCGCCGGTCAGGTCGTGCGCGGCGGCGAGCATCATCAGCAACAGCGCCGCCGTCGTGGGTTCGGGCCTGAGCATGCTCCCGCCCGCGTGCGCCGCCATCGAGCCGTCCTCGACCTGGAAGGACCAACCGTCCCTCTCCAGACGCCGGAGCACCTTGGCGACCATCTCGCCGATCCACTGCCGGTCCGTCTCGGACGCCAGGCGGCTGCGGTGATAGCGCCACAGGCCGCAGACATAGAGGCTGTGCTGGTCCCGGGAGGAGTTTGGGTAGTAGCTCTTGCCGTCGGGGTGGGGACCGCGAGGCACGAACCCTTCCGCCTTGCTCAACGTGCTCATGCCGCGCAGCCCGCGGAAGGCCCGGCACGCCATCTCGGCGAAGAAAGGGTCGCCGGTGGACTGCTCGGCATCGCACAGGGCGAACAGCAGCATACCGTTGTGATAAGCGAGATCCTCAATGCCGGAGCCATAGCCCCACGGCCGGTATTCGCCACGGACATTGCCTTTGGCGATCTCCGCCGGGCTCTCCAGCACGGCAATCCCCCGCGGCCCGTTGAGCCGCTTCCCGTAGGCCAGATCGGTGGCCGGATAGACGAATCCTTCGGTATAGCTGCGGCAGAGCTGTTTGACCCGATCGAGGAACTGCGGGGCAATGCTCTTGCTGACGGTTGTCTGCTCCGCAGCGGACGGGCCGCTTTCTCTCCGATCCCGAGCCAGGCACGGCGCAGCAACGCCCAGCACGATCGCAATCGCCGCAACGTGTAATTTCACTGCAGTAAATCCTTCACTCGTTTTGTCGGATTTCCCACGCCCCGCCGCCGAGCGATGCCAGCGGCGGGCCGGGCTGGGAAACTGATAGGCAAATTGATTTCCGACACACGATCAGTCTCGCCCCGAAGAACCGGGGAGTCAATGGGGTGTCGGAAGTGGAAGGCGGCCATGGCCGCCTTCCACTTCCGACACCCGCGCCCGCACTCGCAGGCGGACCAGCAGGTTCGTTTGGGCTTTCGAAAGGATGCGTCGCGCCCCACGCGGCCGCAGATCAACGGCGAATCCCGCCATGGGAACGCACCGTCCCTGTGCCCACCCGCCTCGGGCAAAATTAGAACGTCGCCCAGAACGTCGCTTCGTCCACGTACGTGAGTTCGTGGCGCTCGTCGTCGTGGAACCAGATGCGAGCCCTTCGCCGGAATGTGCTGCGCGAACTCCGGTGAGGAAATCCAGAGGGGGAAATCCAGAGGAAATCAAGCGACACAATCAGCAAGTGACGCAAAGGGGGAAACGCGTCTGTTATCAGACCGTTTGTACGGCTTGCCGGAAATCCGGCCCCTTTGCCCTACATGAACTGCGCGCTCGAAATCTACGGTACACCGTCCAAAGCACCGTCGTCACGGTCTCCATTTGGCTGGGACGATGGAAGTGCCGATCCTGCGGCAAGACCTTTACCGACTACCCCTTTTTTCGTC
>JAAYEH010000361.1 GCA_012728855.1 Rhodopirellula sp.
AGAGGACATCGATATGGGACTGTTCGACTGGCTGAGGGTCAAGAGGGACACGGTGGAGGTTGCTGATGACCGGATCTGGCTGACCAAACAGGCGAAGCTCGACGGTATCCAGCGGGAGATCGGCCGGGTATCGTCTCGCTGGTGCGCGAGATTACGCGGCTTTTCGTCCGTTTTTTGGGCGTCCTGCGGCGTAAGGTATGGGAAGAGATGGTTCTTGCGTCGAGAGCGTCATCGCGTAAGTGGCTGTCCAAGTGTTGCTCAGCAAGATGGTGCGGAGGGTGAGAATGTGCTGAGCCCCAATCTTCTTCCAACGCATTCCTGAGAGCTTAAGCCGTTGGGTGAAGACGGTCTTGCACGCCGCCTCCGTAATGCCGCTTCCTAACGGAATGTGGCGATTCTTGTATTCACAGTACCGCATCCACTTGGTCCGTTTGCGAATATAGTTGCAGGCCTTGCGGAACTCTTCGCGTCGTGACTTGCCCATCTTGCGGCGTGGTGCAAGTGCGGCCGCGGAATGGAGCACACGCTTGGCACCGCGAGGCTTGCCCTTCAAGATGCGCAACATGCGCCGGCCCCAGGCCCAGTATTTCGCCGTCCCCTGACCGAACAACGCCGCGGCTATCGCCCAGACGCGCTCGGCGGCATGGTAGAAGTCCACGACGCGTTGCCAATCCAATGGCGCACCGGTCCGCGGATGACACATTCGCCGGAGCGTGTCCTCGAAGTAACTGGTTTCCTTGCCTCCCGAGTCCGCCACATACGCCAGAGTCGGCAGCGGACCTGGCCACTGGGCGAGCACCTCGGTTAGTAAACTGTTCAGCATCTGGCTCATGGTGCTCTGGCCCAATTCCGGACGCCATGCCAAGTAGATCGTCTTCAGACGTTTGTCCGCACGGTCGAACACCGTCACCGTGGCCGTCGTGGCCACCTCGAAGAAGCGATACTGGTATTCGCAGAGCGTGATTCCGTCACGTCCGACGGCGAGAACGGGCTTGCGATTGCCGGAGCTTGAATCTGTCATGTGCAGAATCCTCAGCAGTTCCTCGACCTGTGCGGCCTGACGATGCTCCGACAAGCCCTCGCTGATCCTCCAAACCAGCTTTCGCAGGCGCTTGACGCCCATCGAGATACCATGTTCTTCCTTGAGTTGCCGCAAGACTCGGCTCTGAGTGGATCCCGCTTCGGCCATCTGTCGACCGATGTAGTCGGCCAGCGCCGGCGTCGCTCTCACGATCAAACCCAGTTGCAGTTCCAGCGGGAAAATGCACGATTCCTTGACGAGCGGCTCCCAGAACCGATAGCCAAACCGCCACAGACAGATCGTGCCGAACAGGGTGGCTACATGCGCGTTGCGAGTCTTCTTCCCCAGCCGCCGGTAACCCTGTCCCTCGTAGATCAGATCGTGGGGGAGCAAACCGCCGTCTCCCTCGCATCCGTTGAGCAGCAGCTCCAGCAAGAAACGGCCGAAGTCGCGGAGGAGAACAACCAAGCTGAGTTCTAACCGGAAGAACACCGCCGGAGTCAACTGGCCCCCTTGCATTCCACGAGCCCAATCCAACAACTGAGGTCTCAGCCAATCCAACGCAGCCTCAACTTGGCTCTCGACGCTGTCGACTACCGCTGTTGCCCGATGTGCATCCGTGGTGGTAAACTGGACCATTGTGGCGTCCTTTCCTAGTTTGCGGTCTGTAGACAACCACATTCTCAGGAAGGACGCCTTTTTCACGAATAGCAGTCTTTCGCGACAGGCCGCCTTATCGGCTTCAATTTACAGATTCCTCGTCAAAACCTCGAAAAAACGCGCACCAGCGGGATCACACCCGGCTCGCTTTAGGTGAGCAGAACTGGGTCAATTCTGCTGAGCGGCAAAGTCGACAGAAAGATACGAGGGGACATTCTACTTTTCGTGTTGCGTCTGAATTGTCTTCGTGGTGCGGTACGCCTATGGCCGGCTTCGAAAGGCCGATCGGGTCAGAGTGGGTAGGATGAACTCATGCCCAGAACCACACGAGCTTCTGTCGGAGGCGTCAGCCGCCCGACTTCGCCCCTGATGCACTTCCAGGCACAACCGCAGAGCTTGCCAAGCCGCGTCCGGTCGAACGGGCGTGAAGCCGCAGCCGTTCCGGGATGGTAAACACCACTTGCCGGTGCGCACCGGGAAAACAAACCTCCTCGGCCACGTGCATTGCCGTCAGAAAACTCGTCAAGGAGGTGCATAGTGTTGGACGGACTCCATGATCATCTCGACAAGACGGCTGCTCGTGAGGCTTTGCGACTCGGCAGCGAAGTTGCCGAAGACGCGGTGCCGCAGAACGGGCAGTGCCAGTTGCTCGACATCGGTCGTCGTCACTTCGCAACGGCCCTTGAGTGCCGCTCGGGCTTTGGCACAGTCCACCAGAGCGACCAAGCCCCTGGGACCGGATCCGCGGGCAACCAGGCGGTCGACGAACTCGGGCGCTTCGGGGCAGGTAGGGCGCGTAGCACGTACCAGTGCCCACGCGTATCTCAGGACGGCGTCGCTGATCGACACCTGAGCCGCCGTTTGCCGCAAACGCAGCAGATCGTCCCGCCGAACGACAGGCAGAACCGGTTCGACCTGGCTCGAGGTCATGTGCCGCGCCATCGACCATTCCTCCTTGTCACTGAGGTATCCCAAAGTGACCGAAAGGAGGAAACGATCAAGCTGCGACGGGGACAATGGAGTGCCCTTCTCCGGTTCAAGCGAACTCTGCGAGACCAGGACGAAGAACGGCACGGGGAGCGGATGGGTTTGGCCGCCGACGGTAACGTGGCGATCTTCCATGGCGTCGAACAGCACAGTCTGGAGCTTCGGCGAGGCCTGATCAACGTCGGCGGCGACGATCAGGTTCGCGAACAGAGGGCCGGGCTGAAACAGGTATTGGCGGCGGCCAGTTTCCGAATGCTCGCGGACCGTTTCCTCGCCCGTGATTTCCGCAGGCGTCAGGTCGGGTGTGAACTGAATACGGCGGAACCGCAACTCGAGGGCCTCGGCAAGACAGCGCAGCACCAAACTCTTGCCGAAGCTCGGACTGCCCTCGACGATCACATGTCCGCCAACGACCAGCCCGATGAGCACATGCTCGACGGCCGCGTCCTGGCCAACCATCGCCTTGCCGAGCTCGTCGCCGATCTGCCGATAAACCCGTCTGCACTCCTCGACCGCAGAAGAGAGACTCGCCGGTGAATGCTGGTCAGCCATGGTGCGTTCGGAACAGGAGTATCAGGAGGCGGATGTCAGCATCCCGGTCGCACGCGATTACGCCGCGGACCATACCAGGTGACGGCCACCAAATTTGGTATATCTAGGAAATATAGGCGCGGCCATGCGGAAAGGATCGGAAAGGCCGCGTCTTCACGTTTGCTTCGGCGGAGGCTCGACCAGGACCAACCCTCGGCACGCGTCACAAGATTTGCCCCCAGCGCGTTTCGCTCCATGTAGCGAACCACCTGATAGAGAATGCCAGGAAGTCTTCGTCCTTATCGAACAACGTCCTGCGACCCACACCTCGGTTGAGCACGTGAAACACCATCCCTCCGCGAGCGTAACGCAATGGGCGCGACATGCAGAAATCGTACCCATGCTTCTCAGTCTTGTCAATTTTCGTGGCTGTCACCATCTCCCGCTGGCCGGCAAGTCGGCATGATCCCGTCTCATGGCCACCAAGATCACTGGCCATCGCCACCACCACTGGTTCTGCCAGCAGGTCTCGTCGCGCCAGTCTCAGCGGCGAGGTTCACTGGGATTTCAGTTCTTGGACCAGGGCTTCCAACTCTTGTCGCCGCGGCTCGTAGTAGGTACGCACGTACCAGTGGATGAACCACGAACCGCCCAAGGTGAGAATGACCATGATGCCCAGTATTCTCAATGCAAGCCGAGACACTAGCCAATGCACTCCCTGCGTCCAGGCTAAGGCAAAGACCGCTGCTTCGACTCCCAGGGCAAGAGGAAGCAGAAGCCACCAGAGCACGTTGCCCCAAAGTCGGATTTCGTATCGCATCAGGGCGAGACTCTCTTCAGCGCATGCCAGGACCGGCTCGGAGACGGACACTCGCCGCATTTGCCGAAAGCGGTCCAGTGCCGTGTACGCCGTGTACGCTGCGATCGCCAGGAGGATTATCGCCAAGAGAAATATCCCAGACATTGCTTCCCAAGGGGCCCCGCGCCGTACCATGCAAAAAATACCGAATCCGATGCACATGAAGGCAAAGACAACCCAACCGAGAATCATGAACACGGTGCTCCAGAGGATTTCCGAAGTGAAGCGAGCCTTGTTGCCACGGATTTGCTGCAAGAGCACGTCCGCGTTTATCGTAATCTGGCGCGGCAACGGCTGCGCCTTCCAGGCCGATTTGAGTTCGTCGTCAGGAGTCATTGGCTATCTCCTCTTTCATGAGTTCTGCTAAGGCTTTCCTTACCCGATTCAACTTCACGCCGACATTCACTTCGCTGATACCGAGGATCTCCGCGATCTCGCGGTAGCTCAAATCGTCCAGGTACAGCAGCACCAGCGCGACGTCCGCTTTGGGCAATCGCCGGATGGCGGCGTGTAGTCGTTCAATTCTCTCCCGCTGATGAGCCTGTTCGGTTTCGTTTTTTGCCACGTCCATGCCCCAGACGACTGGCTGAAACTGCCGTCGTCGCTGCCGTTCATTGCGTCGTTGCCACGCGAGGGCCGTGTTGAGCGCCACCCGGTAAATCCAGGTGGACGGCTTGGCCTTCCGCTCAAATCTCGGGATCGAGAGCCAGACTTGGAGCAGGATTTCCTGAATCAGTTCTTGACAATCTTCCTCGCTATCCGCGTAGCTCCTAGCCACGCGGCCCACGAGAGTTAGGTGCTGCCCCACCCAAGCGTGGAACAATCCCTCTCGGTCGTCCTCATTAATGATCGGACTTCTCCTCTACCCTATTAGTGACTGTCCGCAGCAATTCCTTACAATCCAGCGTGTCTTTACACCGGGCGTGAAAGATCTTTGACGGGCCAGCAGTCCCGATAGGAATTTTGAACGTTCCTCCGCTGTATAGCGACAATTACTTTTCCGGTCTGACGACAATTAGAATTCCCGGTTGAAGGCGGTTGCTGGTTGTCGGGTAGACTATCGCAAGTCTCCAGAGGAGGGGGGCTTGTGATGGTCAAGGATCGACAGGTGAATCGGTTGTGGCAGGCGTTGGCGTCGTGTGGGACGATATGGGAGCGAGCACTGGCAGAAGCTCACCGCGCGGCGCTTCGGCCTGGAGTCGACGTTGCGGCCGCGCGGGCGGCCACGAAAGAAAGCCGCGAAGTAGACGGGGCGACGGAATCGCACCGAAAACTGAAGGAAGCAAAGAAAGCGGTGACAAATCACGCGCACTCCAAACATGAGCCGTCCAATCACGGTCGTTGCCGTACTGCGTGACGCACGTTCGACGCACACCGACGGCGTAATAAACACAATGCCCGCCACCACTTACGCCCTTGGATCGAGAAACCGATTTGACAACTCGCGCCGCATCGACAACGATGAGACAGGTAAATGGACATGCGAACACATGGCCCCCCGGGCCGGCACCAGCCAACTTCACGGCTCGCCGCTCCGGAGTTCTTTGAGAAATCGACGATTGGGTGGCCACACACGCAACTCACCGGCGAAGTCTCGTGCCCTCCATTCCTGGTCGCTTTGTCACCCATCTCCGGTGACCGGGTTGTCCGGGGCAAAGAGTTTTTGGAAAATCGGCACACCTGTCCGCCACATTCAGCCCGCACGTTCGGCATAAAGTTCAGTCGTGCCGACCACCCACGACGCAACACCCCCCTCACGAGACGGGGGCTGTTGCGGCCGACCGCCAGCGCTTATCAATAATGGGGCACTGGCTTTGCGTTGCAACGCGCCGTCGTGCAACACGGCCGCGGTGCGTTGCGTACCCCAGCTCGAACCCGTGCTGCCTGACCAGGAGTTACGTCAAGTTGCTCAGGCGGCCGTGTTCCTGGCTTGCAACGAATCGTCGTACGGCAATGGCGCGATCCTTCCGGCCGACGGAGGCGTCCGCATCGCACCGGTCTCGTAAACCAAGAGGACCTACGCGTGCAACTGACAACGCTCGACTGGACGATTATCGCCACGTACCTGATCGGCTGCATGGCCGCCGGGCTGTGGATGCGTCGCTACGTCCGCAGCGTGGAGGATTTCGCCGTGGCGGGGCGGTCGATGGACCTCAACCTGGGCATCGCCTCGCTGGCGGCCACCGAGATGGGCATTGTCACCGTGATGTTCACCGCCGAGATGGGCTTCAAGAACGGCTTTGCCGGAGCGACACCCGGAGTGCTGTTCTTTCTGGCCATGCTCGGCGTCGGCATGACCGGCTTTGTGATCGTGCCGCTGCGCGACGCCGGCGTCATCACGATCCCGGAACTGTTTGAAAAACGGTTCGGCAAGTCGGTCCGCTGGTTGTCGGGCCTGGTGATGGCGCTGGGCGGGTTGTTGAACATGGGGATCTTTCTGCGGCTGGGCGGCGAATTCCTGGTCCATGCCGTCGGGTTGGACCCCGGCTGGCTGAAGCTGACGATGGGGACACTGCTCGTGCTGGTGCTCACCTACACTATCCTGGGCGGCATGCTCTCGGTGCTCATCACCGATTATCTCCAGTTCCTCGTCATGGGCCTGGGGATCGTTCTGGTCTCGATTTGGGTGATCGGCACGATCGGCTGGAGCGAGTTGGTGGGCGGACTTGCAGACGCTTATGCCGCGCAGCCGCCTGCTTCCTCAGGCGGTATCATGCCGATCCTGGACCACCCGTTTAACCCTCTTGCCAGCGTCGGCGGCTGGTGGCTCGTTTGGCAAATGCTGTTGATGGTGGCCGGGGCCGTGACATGGCAACCGACCATCACCCGCGTGCTTAGCGCCAACAGTGCGGCGACAGCCAAGCGGATCTATTGTCGCACCTCGTTTTACTTCGTCGGGCGGTTTGCCCTGCCGGGGCTTTGGGGCGCTGCCGCCTTCGTCTATTTCTGGTCGCACGGGGGACTACCGGACGGGCTCGACAGCCGCACGGCCACCCCGGCCTTCCTGGGCCAGATCCTGCCGGCCGGCCTGATCGGCATGTTGCTCGCCGCCATGCTCGCCGCGGAGATGTCGACCGACAGCGGCTACCTGCTCACCTGGGCGACGGTGATCTACAACGACCTGGTCATGCCCTGCTTCCGCCGACCTGTTTCGCAACGGGCCCGGCTGCTGACCATGCGAATACTCGTGTTGGCGATCGCGGCGTTCCTGCTCTTCTACGGGCTTCTCTACGAGATCCCCGGCCGCGCGTGGGACTACGTGACGGTGACGGCCACGATCTACCAGGCCAGCATGTTGACGCTGTTGGTCAGCGTGCTCTACTGGCGCGGCGCCCATCGCTGGGGCGCCTATGCCGCCATCGTCCTGGGGGCCGCCGGCCCCATTGCCTTCCTGGCAATCAATTTTGGCGGCGTCCAGCGCGTGGCGCCGGAGGTTGCGGGGCTATCGGCATTCGGCTTGGCTTTTTCCGGGATGCTCGTCGGTTCGTGGCTGGGACGGCGGTTCGGACAGAAAACGGGAAATGAAACCGGTATGAGCTTGTAGGAGTGCCAACCATGTCGGATGACGCTGAGAGATTGGTCTATATCAACGGCCGCCTGGTGCCGCATCGCGAGGCCGTGGTCTCCGTCTTCGACGTCGGCAGGCTCTACGGCGTGACCGTCTACGAATCGATCCGGACCTTCCGGCACCGCTTCTTCAAGCTCGAAGCCCACCTCCAGCGGCTGGCCGCTTCGTTGGCCTACCTGGGGCTGAACGATCAAGTCGACATGGACCGCATTCGCGAGGCACTCGATCAAGTGCTCGCCGCCAACCGGCGTCTCACCCACGCCGACGACGATCTCTGGGTCTGCGTTGAAGTGACGCCCGGCGAGACGTTTCCCATGCCCTTGGTTGCGCCGCAGTCCGCTCAGCCGACAATCATCGCCTACTCCAGCGCCCTGCCGCACGCCTCCTACGCCCGACACTACACCGCAGGCAAGCCCGTTGTTACCGCCCCCTTCCGAAACATTCCTCCCCAGTGCTTCGACCAGCGGTGCAAAAACCGATCCCGTTTTCCGCACTACCTGGCCAAACGCCACGCGCAGCAGATCAATCCCGACGCCTTCGCCCTCTTGCTCGACGTCGACGGCTTCGTTACCGAAGGGACAGGGGCCAATATCTTCTTCGTCTCCGGCGGCACGCTCCAGACGCCGACGACTCGCAATATCCTCAACGGCGTCAGTCGCCAGGCCGTGATCGAACTGGCCCGTCGCCAAGGCAGCGACGTCGTCGAGAGGGATCTCAGCCTGTATGATGCCTACGATGCCGAAGAGGCTTTTTGGACGACCACCTCCTACTGCATCCTGCCGATCTCATCGATTGACAACCGGCGAATCGGCAGCGAATACCCGGGGCCTGTTGCACGTGCGCTGCTGGCGGCATGGAGCGAAACGGTGGAGGTGGATATAGTCGCCCAGGCGCAGCGGTTTGGGGGTGGCGAAGACGAGAAGGTAGCATAGATATCTGTTGACAAGAGGAGACTCCCATGACGACTCCGATCACCCGTCGCGATATGCTCCGCGGCGCCGTGGCGATTTCCGCCGCGGGCATAGTCACTGCCGCCGAATCATCGACTCATCCAAGCAATCTGGCCGATGCCGGCTGGTGCTGGGACGGACAGGGGTTCAACGGGGGCGTGAACCCCTCCATATTCGGCGCCGGCGAAGGGGCCCGCTGGTTCGGACTTGAGCGGGAGTGCTTCATGTTCCATCCGAATAACGCCCTCGCCATGGAGAAGCTTTGCGGATTTCGAGAGGTTGTCTGCGAGATCTCCAAGTGGAAGGTTCGCCGCTGCGAGAACGGCGTCGCCCATTTCCTCGACGGCGTCATCCGGACCAAGTGCGAGGAGGCCGGCAAGGTCAGCGCTCTCTCAAAGGATTACCCGTTCATCAAGGGAGCGATCGACGACGACCTGTTGGGCGTCATCCGCCGCGAGAAGCTCAAGCCGGAGCAGTATGCGGCAGTCCATGCCGCACTGAAAAAAGACAATCCACGTCTTCAGCTTTGGACGGTGGTCTATACGCACGAGTTGAAGAAAGAGAGTTGGGCCGGTTTCGAGCCGTACATGGACGTCATCCATCTCTGGGAATGGGATGCCGCACGGCTCCCGGAGCTGCCGCGACACATCGACTTGTGCCGCGAACTCTTTCCGGGCAAGCCGATCAACCTCGGCTGCTATCTGCGCGATTTCGTAGGGAAGCAGGGCGTGGCCTTGGACATGCTCAAGATCCAATGGGAGTTGGTCCGTAAGTACGTCGCCGATGGCACCATCGAAGGATACTCCATTCTTGGCGGATTTCTCATCGACATGCACCCGGAGCAGGCAACCTGGGTGCGCGATTTCATTAAGAGCCTATCCCAAAACCGTCGGGGACTGGCTCATTTTGCGGAGTCTTCGGAGCAAAATGTGCCTGTCCCCTTCTCCTCGAGGTTTTGGGATAGGCTCTAAGGCCAATTGACCCGCTTGAATACAATGCTTTGCTTGACCGGTGACGTCCATCATCGCTCGCTTCGCACCAACGACCAGCAGTTCCTGGCGGATCCCGGGGACTCGGAGGTCAAGATCGCCGTGCGATTTGTACGGCTGGCCCAGCAGTACAACCTCAAGTTGACGCTCTACGTGACCGGCAAAACCGTGGCCGAGGAATGGGACGATTTCCGCGCGATTGCCGATGCGGCGAATGTTGAGATCGGCGGCCACACCTACGCGGGGCTACCGCAGCGGCCGCTTAAGAAGCTCTGGTATCGGCTCCGCGGGCTCCGCCCTCCTTCCCACGCTGGCAGGCACGGCTCTCGCCGCAGCCAATACCGCGATATCCGGCGGACTGTCGAAACCATCCGCCGCAAGACAGGTCGCCCGGTCGTCGCGTGGCGGAGCCACGGCCTGGTACGGAATGAACACACCGACGGACTGCTGGCCTCCTGCGGTATCCGCCTGATTTCCGACGAAATCCGCGCCGCCGAAAGTTTGCCGCACCGAACTGCCGCGGGGCTGCTGTCGCACCCGATCAACATCGTCCCCGACCACGACCATCTCTACCATGCTCATCGCGACGAAGAATTTGTCCGATCCGCCCAGGCTCGCGGCTACGGGACCGACGAGTTCGGCGGCGAGTCGTACACGGCCGATCGCTGGGGCCGCATCGTGGAGGAGCAACTCGCCGCAGTCGAAGAGGCCGGCGGCGTGGCGACGGTGCTGATGCACCCGATCTGCCAATTCCTCGCCGATGAATTCCATACCGCCGAAAGGCTCTTCAACACGTTCTCGCAATATAAGAACGTATGGGCCTCGGAACTACTCGAACTGGCTGAGCAGCGCTCATGGTGAACGTGCTATTCATCCTGGCCGACGCCCTGCGAGCCGACCGGCTCCACTGCTGCGGCAATCCCTACCCGACCAGTCCCACACTCGATCGGCTCGCAAGCGAGGGAGCGCTGTTCACCAACGTGATCGCCAATGCCAACCACACCGTGCCGGGACTTGTCTCCGCGTTTACCGGCCTCTACGTGGTATCGCACGGCATCGGCGACCAGCAGGCGTTCGGGCAGTGGTCTCAGCGATGGCAAGGCTGGCAACCCCCTTTTCACGTTCTTCGCGATGCCGGTTACATCGTCGCCGGCGACGATCCGGAGTTCTACCATCCGCTTGGTTTCGAGAGCGGCGGCCGCGACCTGCACGCCGCCATGGAACAATATGCCGGGCGGCCGTTTTTCCTCTGGCACCGCTCCGAAGCGACGCATCTGCCTTACAATCCGCCGGCGCCGCTGGACACGGCGTTTCTGCCTGCGGATTTCACGGTCTCCGATTCGCTGGCCCAGCGGTTGCAGGTCGTCCGGCGATCCTTGATTGTCCATAAGCCGGGTCTGCTCAGCCGGCAGGAAGCGGGCCCCACGGATGCCATCCAGCGCGAGGGCTACGAGCGTACGGTCGGAATCGCCGCGTTCGATCCCGCGGAGCGCCCGGCGATCGTGGCCCTCTACGACGGCTGTGTACGGATGCTGGACGACGAGATCGCAGCCTACGTCGACCACCTCGCCCGACTCGGTATTCTGGATCACACGCTCGTGGTGATTACGGCCGACCACGGTGAGCAACTGCTCGAACGGGGTGCGGTTGGCCATTCATCATGCTCGCTCGAAGGAAATCTCTACGACGAGAACATTCGCGTTCCCTTGATTCTCCGTTGCCCGCGGCTGCTGCCTCATGGCCGAATCATCCAACGGCAGGTCTCTCAGGTGGACATCATGGCAACGCTCTTCGATCTGCTCGATCTGCCGATGCCGCAACCGTGCGATGCGCGGTCGTTGCTGCCTCTGGTCCGCGATCCCCAGTGCGATTTCCCCGAAGATGCCTACGCCGAAACCTCGCCCTGCGGCTGGCAGGCGCTGGAAGGCGATCGCCGCATGATCTGGTGCCTCCGATGGCCTCCCTGGAAACTCATCCGCTATAGCGACCCGCCGCAGGAAGACCGGCACGAGCTGTTCCATCTGACTGTGGACCCCGCCGAAACGGACAACCAAATCCAGAACCATCCTGAAGTGGCCCGCAACCTCCAGGCACGACTCGATTCCTGGCTCGCACGGAGGCCGGTTGGCATACGACCGGTTTAGGTCCATTGGCATCTGTATCGACAGAACAAAACCGGTCAGTATTATCTAGTGGGCAGCAATAGTCCTGGTTCTGTCTTCTCCTATCGTTGTTTCAAAGTGCGGCGATCTACTGCGGGCGCAGCCCCGTCCGAAAGAACTCCTCCTATCTGCGACGGTATTCCTTCTTGTACTGCTGGACGGCCTGCTCATAGCCACAGGCCGATTCGTCGGCCGTGCAGTTTGATCTGATGATGGGCCGCAGAATTCCCCGGAGCCCGGCAGTTCCGGCACCGGAATCCCTCTCCGCCCGGGGACGGAACGGGATAGGGTACGGGTGTTCACTTAGCTAGCCCCGATGAGAGCACGGCCGACAGCGGCGCCAAGGGGCGTTTTCGGGCCACGCGGCGTAAGTGGACTGGGGGATGACGCCTGGCGGCTCCCTGCTTCGTCGCGGACGCCCCCGCGACACCATCTCGTCGCCGCGCCCGCTTGATCGACATGCTCGGTCTCGACGTTGTGGTTGACGAGGCGCACGACAAGCCTTCGCTGTACGAGCTTGTCGCCGGATTGACAGTCACGCCGGTCATCGCTTCAAATCGCGGATTGCGGTTCGGACAGGCAATGGCGGAAACTCGCCGAACTGGTGAATAGGCTAAGGATCGGCGAATGAATAACTGTCGTGAGATGAACGCAGGAAGGGGTCGGGAGTCTTTTTTTCCTGTCGGCCGCGCGACGGTTCCGCGTATGGATAGACGCTTTTCGGCCGACAGGAAAAAAAGACT
>JAAYEH010000362.1 GCA_012728855.1 Rhodopirellula sp.
GTCTGCGCTGCAAAGCGCGATTTCAACGAATGGAAACACCCGGACAGAGAAGAGGCACCGGTACTCCTTGCGTTCCTTGGTTTTGTGAGGCAATCGTCCCACCGGTACGCTTCCGCCGGATGAACCCCTTTTTCCGGCGAATTCTGGGCCGACCGTCGGGCCGCGGGCCGAAGCTTTTTTCAGGCTTTGGCGGGCGGGAGGCGGCCATGGTGGATAGGATGAGCTGGGCCTTTTTCTGATGGTGGAGCTTGACGAGGGACTGATCACCGCGGCGGAGATCGATGACGACGTCCTGCAGTTGGATTCAGCCCTGTTGGAATTGGAGAGGAAAGACGCAAGAAAAGCCCAGGTCGTACAGCTTCGCTATTTCGCCGGGATGACCGTGGAGGAGGTAGCCGATGCCCTGGGGGTGTCATGCTCAACGGTGGACCGAGATTGGACTTACGCCCGAGCTTGGCTGTTCCGAAAGATGGCTCCCGCCAGCTAAGCAGGCAGCCTCAGTTCGATTTCTCATTTTTTCGCGATTTTCCATGAGGTGATATTGCCACGAATGACAGAAGGGGAAGCGGATTGGACTACCAGCGGCGGATCCAGGGTATCGGCAGGTTGAGCTTCTGGCAGAGGGCGATGGTGGCAACGTGCAGTGGTTGACTCGTCACTGCTGCCCACAGGTCCAGTTGGTTGCCTGCAGAGCCACACTGAAAACAACGGTACGTGTTCTTCCGGAGATTCGCGGAAAACGAGCGACTTCGCGGTAAGATCGAGCCATGGATCGGACATCCTCCGCGAACCTGCTCGCCGTGCATTTCTCGGCAGACGAAGTTCAGCAACCGCAAGACATCAACGATGCTGACCTGGGGCCGCCAGGCCACTGGGCTATCGATGAACCCCGGTGGCGGGCTGGCAACCGTGCTGAGTAACGGTCCCGAATTTGGATCGCATCGCGAGCGATCGGATCAGACGAGTTGATTAGTTTGATCTGAAACGGATCGAGCCACTGGCTCCTCTTGCCGCTAAGTCTTCGCAAAACCTCGCCGTAGGCCACGTCGATATTGCTATCGTCGATCTCGTCGGACGCGACGTACAGAAAGAGGTTGTCCGATTCGGCCGGCTGGACCCAGCAAACGACCGAGACAGAAACATAATCGTTGAAGTCGCGAACAAAGTCAGCGCCCGCGTCGATCTGCTCAACCACCAGAAGGTCTTGATCCATGCGAGAACTCCTTCGGTTTCGTCGGTGAGTGCGTCGAATAGTTTCTCTGCCTGCAACTGCGTGGACATGCGGTAGCGACTGGATTCGGACCAGTCCTTGGCAATCAACCAGTTTTGGCTCAAGGTCAGATTGGCGCCGGCTGCCTGGTCTCGCGCCACATCACGCCGAGGAATGTTTCGGTGTATTTCAACTTGCCGCACATCGGGCACACTGTTTCTTCAATCGACCCCGGCCCAAATAGATAAAACATCATGCCGACAATCGGAACCGCCAGGCAGAAACTGGACCGGATCGCTGGTTGCCTTCGTCCGCGGTAAGCAAACAGCGCGACCACGAAAACGTTCGCTCCAGCCAGGGACACAATTGCCCCGATCGGCCCTTTCCAGATTGCAGATCCGAGGACCATCGACGCAATGGCAGTGCCGATCATCAACGCACGTAACGTGAATTGAAGGTGGGGGCGGAAGTGAGCCTTGACATTCCCTCGATGCGCAGCAGATTTCAGCATCTCCAACAGCCTCATCCGACAAAACGCCCACCCGACGTCGCTCAAGGCGGAGCGCACCCCTGTTGACCACCGAAGCCATTCTATTCGTCTACTGACGGCGCCACTGCCGACGGCATCCGCGAAGCGGTTCAACTCGCTGGCGTTGCTAACAGAGCTATGCCCTTGTTTGTCGAAAAGCCGCTTTTACGTGCGCCTTGCGAAGCACAAGGATTCCCCAGATACCGAATACGACGCTCAGAACGGTGAACACATTGCAGGGCGCCACCGCCAAAATCGACGCTGCCACAGCCCACCCGTAACTCCTCCGCCGGATCATCTGTACGGATCCGAAAAGCATCGCGGCGTAGATGACTGCCGACACTCCAAACGCCGCGACCATCGCGTAGTACAGCCCGTGCCAGGAAATTTCCTTTGGCTGGTTGGCGCCGTTGGATACGAACGCCAACATTGCCCAACCGAAGCAGTAGAGCAACCCGAGTATCGAGCAGGCTATCATCCCGATCGCTGGTCCCATCACCATCCGCGCTGTCACACCCGGGTCAATGTCCCCAGCCGCGAAAGTCTGCGGTGCTCGGTACGGATTGCTCGGCAAGCCATTCTCGTCACTGCTACGCGGCGAATCCTCGGCAGCGGGAGTGTCAGCGGGTACTTCTTGCATGTTGCAGTGCCAAGGGTCCGCAGGCACGACGCCGCGCTGAACGGAGCGGAGAAACGCCGGGCTGCCGTTGATTCTAATGGGCTGCTGAGGGTAAGGAAAGGAAGCGGTTGCGGTCAATACTCCCGCTGCGTAATAATACCCGGCTGCGGGACAGGGTATCGGCCATCGGCGTCGGCCTGGACAGGGGCGGGGGAATCGGCGGCGAACTTGTCGGCGCCGGGCGCGTACTCCAGGTCGCATTGGAGCATTTCGTCGAACGTGACGGTCCGCCCGGTGTGCGCCGCCCGGCGGCCCATATTCGACACGACGCATGCCTCGACGCCGCTTCTGACCTCGTTGTACGGTTTGTCGTTGCGGATGGCGTCGATCAGGTCGTTCCACTCGTTGTTGTAGGGGCTCCGCTGGTCGGGGGCCGTCTCGGATTGCCAGATGAGGTCGGCACGATCGAACGTATGGGTTCGGTAGGTGCTCGAAGGCGGTCCGCAGTCGCCCGACTTCGAAATCACCGCCGCGCCTTTCGTGCCCTGCGCACAACTGGAGTGGTCATTTTCGCAGCCGGGCATGCAGCGGCCGTCGAGCATCAGCTTGGCGCCGTCGGCAAACGTGTATTCCACGCCGTACGTGTCGAAGTTCTGATCGACATACGGTTGGCCGTCGGGGCTGTTGCGGTAATGTCGGCCGCCGATCCCCCGGGCCTTGACCGGCCAGGCATCCTTCATCCAGCAGGCGTTGTCGATCACGTGGATGTAGAAGTCGTTGAAGCATCCGCCGCTGGCCCAGATGAAGCTGTGGAAACGCTGGATCTGCCAGAGCAGTTCACTGGGCGTTCCCGGCCAACGGTTCGAGAACGCGGTGACCAGCGGTCCGATGAGCCGGTACGCGCGCAAGAGGAAGATGTCGCCGATTTCGCCATCGCCGATGCGATTGTGCAACTCTTGGATCGGGCGGCTGTGGCGCGACATCAGCCCGACGCCCACCTTGAGGTTTTTCGCCACCGACTCCTCGCCCTGTTTCAACATGCGGCGCGACGTCGGCCCGTCGGAAGTGAGCGGCTTCTCCATGAAGACGTTCAGGCCCTTTTCGATGGCGTAGCCGAAATGCACCCAGCGAAAGACCGGCGGCGTGGCCAGGATGGCGA
>JAAYEH010000003.1 GCA_012728855.1 Rhodopirellula sp.
ACGTAGCCTGACTCTCTGAGTCGGGTCGATCGGGTCTGTCAATACTTCCCGACTCAGAGAGTCAGGCTACCACGATGCGCGCACGGCACGTAGAAGTTACGAACAAAGACTCCAATGTTCCCCCCTATCCGTGCGTGTCTATCCGTGTGGGCTTCTTGTTTGCCCACGGATAGAGCCACACGGATAAGTAGGAAGCTGGAAAAGGAATGAACTGCCAAGGACACGTCGATAGTTTCTGAGCTTTCATGTACCCCATTGAGGAAGTGGACATTATGACTTTACCGAGCATCCGATTCGCTATTGTGGAGACGCTCATCTTTGCGACGATCGGTTCCGTTGTTGCGCTGGCCGAGGACGCCAGGGAGCTTCCGCCCCCTTCGGCCAGGCTCGTCTTGTGGCCCGAGCGGGCGCCGATCGGCGACGGCTCCGATGAGGTGGCCGAGGTGCCGATCAGCGTTTACCTGCCCGCGGCGGAGAAGGCCACGGGCGCGGCGGTGGTAATCTGTCCCGGCGGGGGCTACATTCGCCACGTCTTGCAGAAAGAAGGGGCCCCGGTGGCCCATTGGTTGGCCTGCAACGGCATCGCCGGTATCGTGCTGGAATATCGTCTGCCGCACGGCCGATCGATGGTGCCGTTGTTGGACGCCCAGCGTGCCATCCGCACCGTGCGGGCCAATGCCAAGCGGTGGCAGATCGATCCGCAACGGGTCGGCATCATGGGCTTCTCGGCCGGTGGGCATCTGGCCTCGACTGCTGGCACTCATTTCGACGCCGGGGATCCCCAGGCCAAGAATCCGATCGACCGCCAGAGCTGTCGCCCCGACTTCAACATCCTCGTCTACCCGGTCGTCACCATGACCGAGAAGACGCACGGCGGCTCCAAGGAAAACCTGCTGGGCCGCGATCCGTCGCCGGAACTGGTTGAGCGGTTCTCCAACGAGAAGCAGGTGACCGACAACACCCCGCCGACCTTCCTGGCCCATGCCAAGGACGACACCGCGGTGCCGCCCGACAACAGCCGCATGTTGCGTGATGCTTTGCAGGCACACGGCGTTCCGGTCGAATACCTGGAACTGCCCTCCGGCGGCCATGGGCTGAACGGATGCCAGGGCCCCTTGTGGGAAGCATGGAAGACCGCGTCGTTGGAGTGGCTGGCGAAGCAGGGCTTCATCGCCAAGAGAGCAGCACGGCGAGATGCCCTATGATTTTGACTCAACCGCTGAAAGCCAGTACCACGTCGATTTCACGACAGTTATTCATTCGCCGATCCTAAGCCCCCAAGAATCCACCACTTCCGGTCCGCTCGGCGGGCAGGTAAAATGGCAGGTAAGGATCGGCGGGGTAGTGACGAGTAGCAACCGTTCATGGGGCGGCCGGGGACTGGTCCATTTTTCGGCCGATTGATGTGCTTTGGCGACAAAAACGTTGACCGAAAACATGGACCTGTCCCCTTCCTTCCCGCCCGTGAACGGCTACGACGAGTAGTCATTGCACTTTCCGCGGTTGGCGGGTCCGAGAGGGCCGGGAGACAGCCATGAGCACGAAAGCACCTCCAGAGGCTCAGACCTACGACGACTGGCTGCGGCGCCCGGACGTTGACGCGGTGGCGGCCATGTGCAGGTTTTTTATGCGGGACGCCCCGGTTCATCAGACGCTACGGAACATCGCCACCAAACTCGATGGGCTTGGCATTGCCTACGCGATTGCGGGAGGCATGGCCCTGGGCGCGCATCGCTTCGTGCGGGCGACCGTGGACGTGAACATCCTGGTGACGCCCGAGGGCTTGGCGGCCATTCACCGGGAACTCGGAGGTCTGGGATACATTGCTCCCTTCGCCGGCAGCAAGGACTTCAAGGACACGTCCACGGGCGTCCGTATTGAATTCCTCATCGCCGGCCAGTTCCCCGGCGACGGCAAGCCCAAGCCGGTCGCTTTCCCCGATCCGGCCCAAGCCGGCGTTGAAATCGATGGGATTCGATATCTCGGTTTGGCGCCCTTGATCGAACTCAAGCTCGCCTCCGGCATGACCGGCGGCGTGGCTCGCCTGAAAGACCTCGCCGACGTTGTCTCTCTGATTCAAGCCCTTCATCTCTCACTGGACTTCTCCCAACAACTCAACCCCTACGTCCGCCCGAAATACGAGGAATTGTGTCGTGGGTTGAAAGCGGATGTTTAACCGTTCACGGGCTGGAGCCGCATATCGGCAATGATGGGATTGATGGCTCTTCCGGAGAATCTGTGGGTGTTGTGTGGCAGGCGTCAAGCCGCCATGAAGCCCAAAACGGCCGATTTATCGGGGAAAAGGGCGAATAGAGAAGAGGAACCCGTACTTCTGCCCCCATGACAATACGGGTTCCTCTTCTCTGTTCGCTCATTTCTCGCAGTTTTCTCTGGTTTTCGGCGTTCGACGGTTCGCTTCGGTTTATGTGCCACCCATGATTTTTTCGAAAGAGCCGGATTGAGGAGGAGTCACCCCGGTTGATGTCCGTTTCCGCAAAAATCGGCGAACTCATCCTCCGCGGACTCCCGGTTATGGCAGCAGTCGCCTTGGTCGGGGCGATGGCCGTGTGGACCGCCGGCGGACGCGGACACTGGTTCTTGCGGACGTCTGTCCTCGTCACGATTGTGGCTCTCAGCCTGCTGGTCTTTCCCGAGCAAGCTATGCTCGGCTTGGCGGTAGAAGCCGCCACGGTGTTAGCGGGGCTGCGCGGGTTTCGAGTCACTGCTAACCGATCTTGGACGCGGCGGGACGGTGCCCCGCGGAGCCTCAACGAACCGGACCGATATCAATTCACGCTTCGCGACTTGCTCCTGGCTCCGGCGGCCGACCACGGGTACAATCGGTTCAAAGTTGCTGCCGATTTCCTTGGAGCCCCGCCAATTAACGGAACGTTGTCGCATTGAAGAATATCCCTCTTCCTCGCATCTCAGAACGAAGAAGCAGTGCCATGCCAAGACCCGCATCCATTTCCATCCGGTTGATCGAGGACCGGCTCGGCGTCTGGTTGGAGAAACAGCCTGTTGCCGTGGCTCGCCCAGCGGAATCGGCCCCCGTGCGCCGGGATATGGCGACCCTCCTCGCATTTGTACGCGACGAGAAGGTGGTGGGCACTCAAGGCACCGGCAACATGCCGCTCAAGGCAGTCGCGGAAGTGTCCGCTCGCTTTGTCAATCCGCCGCCGTTGGAGGCCACCATCGGTAATCGGACGTATCGGATTCGCAGCGAAGAGGAACTGTGGCCGCTCTACTTCCTCCACATCTTGGCGGATGTGGGTGGCCTGATCCAGTTCGGAAGGGCTCGGCGCTGGCGGCTTACCGCCAATGGAGAACGATTTCTCGACGCACAGCCGGTGTTGCAGGTTGCCTTCCTGCTGGCCGTGTGGTGGTACAGGGTCAACTGGCTGGTAGCCTACTCGTATACGGGCATGGGCAATGCACTGCCTGATGGCTTTCAACAGACCACACTGGTCACTCTGCGGTCGTTGCCGGCGGGAACCGACATCTCTTTCGACGAGTTTGCAGACAAACTCATCGATGAAACAGGGCTGACATGGGGAGCAAAGAATAGCTCCGTCGCCACGATCGCCCTGCGCAGTTCGATCCACCGAATGGTGATCAGCATGTTGGACACGTTCGGTGTGCTCAATTGTCGCTACACGAAGGAGAAACGCGGCCAGAGCGAGGTTTCGAAAGTGGTGGCGTTCAAGGTCACGCCTTTGGGCAACGCATTGCTGGATGCGCTGGTCGCTCTGGAGAGTTGAAACCTCTGTGTCCTCGCTGTTCTCTGTGGCGGAACTGTCTTCACGCAACGCCGAGCAACTTTCCTTTTACCGCAACTATTTCGTCGGGTCGTCAGGAGCTGACGATGGAAACGTAGAAGTCGGCCGGCGAGTGTTGCCGGACACGCGCAACCAGGCGGCCGTATTCCGGCTCCGCCTGTTGCTGGGCGATCACGAGATGATCGGTATCGAGCAGGAACATTGCCAGCGCCCTTTGCTCTATTCGACAGATTGGCGAAAGTCTCGCCCGAGCCTGACGATTTCGTCGAATTCCGGAACGTCATTAAACGTCCCCGCGATCCGTTCGACCCACGAGGCATGGTTATCAGGCACCGCCAGACGCTGTTTGAGTTCGGCCAATTCTTTCTCGACCGCCGTGAGCATCTCCTCGACCATTGACTCTTGCGACATGGTTATCTCCCCAAGCTGGAGGGCCGGGAACGTCAAAACGTCAACTCCTATATTCTACCCCAATATTGTGGCTTTCCGGAAGGTCCGGGTACTCACAGGGTTCAAAAGCGGGGACTGGCTGGTTTCTCGACCGCCTGTGAAGAACGGGCAAGCCTCCGCACCCATGGATGCGTCGCATCCGTATCGCCGAACGTGTACATGCGTTCGGATTGGCCGGGATGTAACCAACCCCGGTGTTAATATTACTGCGAACGCTCGAGGCGTGCTCGCCGGTCGCCTTCCGGTTGAAGAACCCCGCGGTCGAGCTGAAGTCCTCGAAGTACCGGGGGCCGAACGCCCAACATCTGTCGATCGCGGTATTGTCGTCAGCACACCTGCATATATCATACCGTCGCGCACGATCAACGAGAGTCGGAAGTGAGCCGTTCCCTGCTGGGGCAGTGGAAACAGCCTACGCCCGCCAATTGACGACCTTGAGCCCCGGAATGGCCAGAAGATCGCTATCGCTTGAAACGACGGTACAGTTGCCCAACGTCATCGCGATGGCCGCGATCATCATATCCACGACACCGACGGGACGGCCAAGACGCGCGAGTTCGGCGTAGATGCGGCCGTACTCGAAAGCGGCTGGTGAGTCGAACGGCCACACTCTCAGAGATGCGAGCGCAGTCTTCAGGCTCTTCATGTTGCGGTCGCGACTGCGGCTATGCTCGATCCCGGCGACCAGTTCGGCCAAGACCGGCAAGCCAATCCCGATGGGATTGCCGTGGGCGACTTCAGCACGGGCCTTGTCGAAAACCCCATGCCGTCGGTTGATGTAATGGCCGGCAATATTGGTGTCCATGAGGAAACGCATTACTCCCAGGCGCTCCGCAGGCCTTGGGCACGTTCGGCAAACTGCGATTTCTCGCGACGGTTCCGAGCTTCTCGTTCCGCTTCGCACGCCGCCCGTTCCGCATCGGTCATTTCCAAGGGCTCCATTTGGTCCATGGCCGACAGCACTTGGGCAATTTCTTCGGCAGACATCGCATCAGCATCTCCCTGAGTTCCTCGCTCGCAGGGATGAACTTCGACCTCCGTGCCATCCGGCCAGTCGGCAGGCACGTCGACGTCCAGGCGTCCGTCTTTGACGGTGGCTCTGATCATGATCGTGGTCGTCCTTTTATCGAAATCGTCAATTTGCCTCTTCTTATTTTACGGGAACGTCAGTTCCGAGGACAGGCCTCGCCCGCCCCATGAACGGTTACCCTCTGAATGTTCTCCTGCGCATTGCCTTCCGCACCAAACACTGAAACCGCTGCTGCGGGTGATGACCGGTTATCTCGCGAGCACCCTGCGAAATCTCAAATGCGACTCACTTCTTGACGCGACACGGAATCGAATTCGATGCGCGGTTCGTCTGCCTCACCGCTCCTCGCACCGCTTGTTATGCTTCCTTTTGCTCCGTGTGCTTGCATCGTGGGAAGTTAGTGCATCCCCAGAAACTCTCCCCGGCGCGGAAACCTCGCTTGGCTGTCCGCAATATCAAGTTGCCTCCGCAGAGAGGACAGGCTCGTGCATCCGCCACCATCCGTGCAGGCGCGGCACGATGGTCGTTAGACCGGTGGGTGACCTCCCGGGCGACGAAACCGTCTTTCTGAACCGATCGCACCATCGCAGCCAACTCGCCTCCGGCCACCAGGTCGATGGGCTGGCTCACGGCAAACCTCTGAGCCTCTTGGGTGAAGACGCCGGAGGTAACGATGATAGTACCGGCTGCCCGATGCGCGGTCACCAATCCGAGCATCTCGCGGACTACCTTAACGCCGACCTTTGCGCCGCGCCACTGCTTGGCTTGAACGAGGTAGGTGCCTCCGTCGCGCGTGAGCACCAGGTCGATTCCACCATCCGCCCCAGCGTACCGGTTTTCCTGGACAGCGTACCCCCGCCGCCGAAACGCCTCGCCAAGCAACTCCTCGAATTGCTTCCACTCCAGCGCGCGGATCGACTCAATCCCGGTCTGCCGGTTGTCTTATCCCTGGGTCTCTATCCGTGTGCGCTTTAGCGGCTTTGTCCTGCTCGCCTCGGCAGCGACGCTCAACTTCGGCCGCGTGGGCCGGCGCCGGTTCTGGTCCAATCGCCTTGGCACGGCTTTGCTGGTGGCCAGGGCTCGCTGCTTTGTGATCTTGGCCCAAAAAACGTCGCTTGACAAACCGCGCCGCACCGACAAAGATAGCCGAGATAAGTGGACAAATGAATATGTCCGTCCCGGATCGGGTCTGGCCGCCTTCGCGGCGCCTGCTCCGAAGTTCCTTGAAAATTCGGTTTTCCCGTCCGTTCTCCCCACCGGCTCTCCCCTCCCCGGCGGCTCTGGGATGCTGCAAGCCCGCTGGACAATACTGCCGCGGCGAATCGGCGGCCTTCCCACCCAGAAGCGCATGGCCTCCAAGTGCCCTCGAATTTGAGAAATCACGAACTTGGTGGCCACACCCGGTTCATTGCGCCGTCTCCTTCCGTGGCTTACCTGCGGTGCTCACTTCCACAGACGCCATCCGAACAGCGCTCCGATAACCATCGCGATCGGCAGGTAGACCGGCATCGCTAACAGCAGTAATCCGACACCGATATTCGCTCCGCCGCCAGAGTAGGTGGCCAATGTGTAGAGAAGCAGTCCGTAGGGAAGGGCGATAGCCAGCAAACTACCGACGAATGCCCCGACCGTGGCGCGGATTGGCACGCGGGATACCAATGAAAGAACAGCCAGAAGCAAGAACGGCGCGCCTGGCAATATTCCAAAGTACAAAATCGGCCCGTCCGGGCGACCGTAATGGTAAGCCGCCGCCGACATCCCGGCGCCTATCCCTGCCAGCACTGCAAAGAGCAGCCACCGCGGCGAAGAAGGTAAGCGAGAGGTTGGCGTCGATTCCCGTGGATGAGTAGAAACAGGCGTCGTGGGCATCCGTGAATCCCTTTCGTGGTAACGGCATCGGACAGGCCATCAGGCGACAAACTTCACTTGGCGTGTTTCAATCGCGAGCGGCATCCCACCTTCCGGCCGCACTTTGCGGCAGACGCTGATCGCATCTCGCACGCAGGCAGGCAGGGACTTCCACCTTCATTCTACTACGACCGCGCGGCTTGGCGACAGGTTGACCGGACCGATCCAGATCAGGCGAAGGGGCTAATCTCCTCATCGTTCCGTCCGCCGATGGCGGGAGTGTCCAACACAAGCGATTGCCGGAATTCAGTAGGTTCCGCTTGCCGAGCGGAACCTCGGTGGCAAGGTTCCGCTCGGCAAGCGGAACCTACTGGACGCCGATCATTTGGAATCAAACCCGAATCCCGGGGCCAATCCTTGTCGGAAGTGTAGTTCGCTGCAAGAATACCTGAGGGTGGAACGTGACAGTCTCCCCAACAGCATCCGCCCATTCGGCACGGAGGACAGTCGCTATGCCCGTTCGCAGGTTCGGGTTCACTTTGGTGGAGTTGCTGGTGGTGATCGCAATCATCGGCGTGTTGATCGCGCTGTCGTTGCCGGCCGTTCAGGCGGCGCGGGAGGCGGCCAGACGGAGCCAGTGTACCAATAACCTCAAGCAGATCGGCGTTGCCTTTCACAACTATCTCGACACGTTTCGCGTCTTTCCACCCAGCGACACCAGCGGTTTTCGGTCCGACGAGTTCCTCGGCAACCCGCAAACGAGACACATCCACAGTTGGCGAAGCATGATCCTCCCGTTTGTCGAACAGCAGCCGCTGTACGACTCGATGAACTTCAACGCATCCGCCTTCGACACCAGCAACCTGCCGGCGGCGGCTCGCATGCCCGCCGGCTATCGCTGTCCGTCGTACAGCGGGCCGGAGTATAGCCGGCACAATGACTACACGCGCTACTCTCCCCAATGTGCGATTGCCAACTACGTTGCCATGGGTGCGTCCGACGTCGGACACATCTGGGCGAGTTCGTCCGGCTATCGGCCGGACGGGGCGGTGTATCCTCAGTCGAAGACTCGGCCCGCGGACGTTACCGACGGGCTGACGCAGACGGTGTTTGCCACCGAGACCCGCGAGGAGGAGCACATGGTGTGGGTCGACGGCCGCACCTCCGCCGTGGTGGCGAGCCCCTACGACGAATTCAATCCACCCTCGTACGTGCTGTCGAGGCTTGGGCTCAACTACACGCCCTTCTTCGACTACTTCAATCCCACGGTGCGCTGGGGGCCTTCGAGCCAGCATTCCGGCGGCGCGTTGCATATGATGGGCGATGGTTCCGTTCATTTCCTCTCCGAAACGATGCAGGCGACGGTGTATGCGGCCTTGGCCACCCGCGCCGGCGGCGAGACCATTTCCGGCGGAACCTTCTAAAGAGCGTTCTCTCGATGTCGAGACTCCTGCGAATGGGCATCTGCTTGGTGCTCGCCGGCTGCGGTGGCTCCGTCGACCGGCTGGGTGAGCAGCTCGCCGATTCGGACATCGAGGTTCGTCGCGAGTCCGCCCGTGCCTTGCGGGAATTGGGGCCCGCGGCGAAAAGGGCCGTCGTCGCGTTGGAAAAAGCCCTGGCGGATCCCGATCAAGAGGTGGTACGACAGTCTGCCGTGGCGCTGGGCAATATCGGCGCCGATGCCAAGCCGGCGATGCCCGCGCTGATCGAACTGCTGGAACATGACGAACTGGCCATCCGTTTCTCCGCGGCGCTGGCGCTGCAGAGAATCGATCCACGGAACGAGGACTTCCGTTCGGTGCTGATCGAAGCGATGCAGGCCGGTGACAGCGGGGCGATTATGGCGGTGGGGGAATTGGGCCCGGAAGCCGCCTGGGCGCTGGCGGTTCTGGAACAACTCGCCCGACATCGCGATCCGAACGTCCGATTGCTGGCCGTGCGGGCCATTGGGCGGATCGGTCCCACCGCCCTCGCCGCGGAAGCCACCTTGCAGCGGTCCATGAACGACCGTCACGACGGCGTCCGCCAAGCCGCCCGCCAGGCCCTCGACTCCGTGCGCGGGATTTCGGCCGCGCAGTAGCCCTCATGCGCACCGTCACCGAATGCAAAACAGAATCGGTTGCCGTACCTCAAATCTCGGCAACCGTTCACGGGGCGGGGAGGAAGGGGACAGGTCCATGTTTTCGGCCAACGTCTTTGCCGCCAAAATGCGTTGAGTCGCCGAAAAATGGACCAGTCCCCGCCCGCCCCGTGAACGGTTACAAATCTCGCAACATGAGCCCACTGGTGATGGATCCCGTCCCCTTTTTCCGGGCCGCCTACCTTACCGTCTTGAGATCTGCGGGAAAACGCAGTCGAGATCCAGGTACAGACGGGAAAACCGGGTGGCTCGGCAAAAAGTGCCCGGCTTCGGCGTTGCAAATTCCCGGATTCCGCACATACTGATTAGTTGCTTAGTTGCCCCGATCGGAGTGACACAGTGACTGGCACGGAAATCAAGCGAGATCTGCCCGGGCAAGGGCCCCGAATATCCCGGTACTTGGTGCTTCTGTGGTCCGGGATTATGGCGATATCCTTGACATGGAATCTGCATGAACAGAGGGACCAGGTATTCCAGAATGGTCGCCTCGGCGGCCAGATTGCCTTCGAGAACGATGTCCTCTACCGTCAGTGGGCGGCCAGCCACGGCGGTGTTTACGTGCCGGTCTCCGAGCGCACCCCGCCCAACCCCTACCTCAAGGTACCCCATCGCGATCTGACTCCGGCAGACGGGCCGCCGTTGACGCTGGTCAACCCGGCCTACATGACACGCCAAGTTAACGAGATGGCACGGGAAATCCGTGGCACGAAGGGGCACATTACCAGCCTCACCCCGATTCGGCCGGAGAACAGCCCGGACCCGTGGGAACGCGCCGCCTTGCAGTCCTTCGAAAGGGGCAAGAAAGAAGCCTGCTCGACCGCCATACTGGAAGGCGAGGAACATATTCGCTTCATGCGACCGTTCGTGGTGGAAAAAGCCTGCCTGAAGTGCCACGCCGACCAGGGCTACAAGGAGGGCGATATTCTTGGCGGCGTCAGCGTTTCGGTTCCCACGGCGCCCATTTGGGCGATCCACCGACCGATCATGGCCGGAGTCTCCCTGGTGCATGCGGCGCTATGGATGGTCGGCATCGCGGGGATTGTCATATCCACGCGCAAGCTGCGGAACAGCGAAGCGCAGGCCCGCAGCGTGGCCCGTTTCGCGCAGGAGAACCCCAATCCGGTCATTCGTGTGTCGGCCGATGGCATCGTGCTCTTTCGAAATCCGGCCGCCGCCGACAACCCGCGTTGGCGCTGTGAAATCGGTCAGCCTCTGCATCACAAGGCGCTGCAACGCCTGGTTAGCCAATCGCTGAGTGAGGGCCGAAAACTCCAAGAGGACGTGGAATTCGGCGATACGCACTACACGGTGGCGGTAGCTCCCATCCGGGGTGAGAACTACGCCAACGTCTATGGCCACGACATCACCGATCGCAAGCACGCCGAGGACGCGATGCGCGAAAGCGACCAGAGGGTCCGCCGCAAGCTCGCCAGTGTGCTCGACCCGGAAGGCGACCTCGGCGCGCTCGAACTGGCCGACTTGATTGACGTCGCAGTGATCCAGTCCCTCATGGACGATTTCTACGAGCTGGCGCGGATTCCGATGAGCATCATCGACGCCAAGGGGCGGGTACTCGTCGGCGTCGGCTGGCAGGACATCTGCACCCGGTTTCATCGCGTTCACCCGGAATCGTTGCAGCACTGCCTCGAGAGCGACGCGGAGCTGAACCGCGACCTTGCCGCGGGCGAGTTTCGCCTTTGCAAGTGCAAGAACAATATGTGGGACATCGCCACACCCTTGTTTGTCGGCGGGCAGCAAGTGGGCGGCATTTTTTCCGGCCAGTTTTTCTTCCACGGCGAAACACCCAGTCGCGACGTCTTCCGCGCCCAGGCCGCCCGCTTTGGATTCGACGAGGATGCGTACCTCCTTGCCCTCGACCGCGTACCGCGACTGAGCCGCGAGGCGGTTGACTTCGGCATGGCCTTCTTCCTCAAACTCGCCGACATGCTCTCCCGGCTCGGCTACAGCCAGGTCAAGCTGGCCCGGCTGCTGGCCGAACGCGACCATCTGGCCGAGTCGCTGCGAGCCAGCCACGAAGATCTCGACCGCGCCCAGGCCGTGGCGCATTACGGTAGCTGGCGACTGAACGTGCAACGCAACGAGCTGCTCTGGTCCGATGAAATCTGGCGGATCTTTGCCCTTCCCAAGGAGACGCCGCTCAGCTACCAGACCTTCCTGGACGCCGTGCATCCCGACGACCGCAACGACGTCCACGAAAAGTGGTCGGCAGCCTTGCACGGCGCGCCCTACGATATCGAACATCGCATCGTCGTGGGCGATCGGATCAAATGGGTCCGTGAGAAGGCGGAGTTGGAGTTCGATCGAGAAGGAGTTCTGCTGGGCGGTTTCGGCACAACGCAGGACATTACCGAGAAGAAGCGGGCCGAAGAGAGGACGCGGATCCTCGCAGAAGTGACGGCGCAGTTGCTGGCCAGCGACCAGCCGCAGCGAATCGTCGAGACGCTTTGTCGCCAAGTGATGGACCATCTCGGCTGCCACGTATTCGTCAACTTCCTCGTTGACGAACAAGAACACGGCTTGCGATTGAACGCTTACGCGGGCATTTCCGAGGAGGCGGCCCGGCAAATCGAACGGCTCGACTATGGCACGGCCGTGTGCGGGTGCGTGGCACGCGACGGCCGCCGTATTGTTGTGGAACACATTGCAACCACGCCCGATTCCCGCACCGATCTGGTTCGCAGCTTCGGAATTCAAGCCTATGCGTGCCACCCTTTGACGATCCAGGGCCAAACGATCGGAACGCTTTCCTTCGGGTCTCGCAGCAAACCCACGTTCGACGAGGAGGAACTGGACCTGATGAAGGCTGTGGCGGACCACGTGGCCATCGCCATGCAGCGAGTCCGACTCGTGCAGTGGCTCCAGTTCCACGCCCGCGCCGCCGAGGCCGCCTACGAGGCCAAGAGCCGGTTCCTGGCCAACATGAGCCATGAATTGCGCACACCGATGAACGCCATTTTGGGCATGATCGACGTGGCGCTGCCGAAGGCGTCCGACGCGATCGTCGAGGATTGTCTTCGGACCGCGAGAGAATCGGCCGACCTGCTCCTGACTCTTCTCAACGACTTATTGGACTCCGCCAAGATCGAGTCGGGGAAGCTGGACTTGGAATCGACACCGTTCAGCCTGCGGCAGATGCTCGACCAGGTTACGCGAGTTCTCGCCGTGCGGGCGAGCGAAAAGGGATTGTCGTTCTGCTGCCGAACGCAGCCCGACACGCCGGATGCGGTCGTGGGCGACCGGATGCGATTGCAGCAAGTGCTGTTCAATCTGGCCGGCAACGCCATCAAGTTCACCGACCGCGGCGAAGTCGAGATCGATCTTGGCACCGCACCGGACGAGACCGCGGCAACGGGCGGTGCGACGCTGGAGTTCGCCGTGCGGGACAGCGGTATCGGTATTTCGCAGGCTGCGCAGCAGTCTCTTTTCCAGCCCTTCACCCAGGCCGATGCGTCGATGGCGCGGCGTTTCGGAGGCACGGGCCTCGGGCTTTCGATTTCGAAGAGCCTGGTGGAGATGATGGGCGGCAGGATCTGGGTCGAAAGTGAAACGGGGAAGGGGAGCACGTTCTACTTCACGGTGCGTCTGCCTTTGGCGGCGGAAATTCCGGCCGACGACGACACGCCGGTCCACGTCCCGGCGGCGGCATCCGCCCCATTGCACATCCTGCTGGTGGAGGACAATCCCGCCAATCAGAAGTTGGCCGCGTATATCTTGCAGGATCGAGGCCATACCGTCGAGATTGCGGCGGACGGCCGGGAGGCGGTCTTGTCGACGGATCAGAACCGCTACGATGTGATCCTCATGGACGTGCAAATGC
Organism: Rhodopirellula sp.; assembly: GCA_012728855.1. Classification (GTDB taxonomy): domain Bacteria; phylum Planctomycetota; class Planctomycetia; order Pirellulales; family Thermoguttaceae; genus JABWBD01. The sequence continues at coordinate 13,086 of JAAYEH010000003.1, forward strand.
CGGGAATGGATGGATTGGAAGCGACGGCGGCAATCCGTAAGCGAGACGGCCAGAGCAAGCGAGTGCCGATCATTGCCATGACGGCCCACGCCATGAAGGGCGACCGCGACCGCTGCCTGGCGGCGGGAATGGATGGCTACCTTTCCAAACCCCTCAATGCTCGCGAGATGATTGCCTTGGTCGAGAGTTTGGCACGGGGTGGCGACGGCCGAGTGTCGCCCGTGCCGACGAGGCGACCACAACACAATCGGCACGTGCCCCGCGCCGACGGATTCGCCGCGGCACCGCTCCCATCAGCGGTCGTTGTCTTCGATCCTGACGAAGCCGTGAGACGGTGTTTCAACAGTCAAGACATGGCGCGAAAGATGATTCACCACTTCTTCGACGAGGTGAACGAGCTATTCCCGCAAATGCGGGCGGCCCTCGCCAAAGGCGACCTCCTGGAAATCGGCCGCTTGGGGCATCGGATGAAGGGAACGGTCGTCTATTTGGGCGCCGAACCGGCACTACAAGCCTCGCAGCGCGTCGAGCGTTTCGGATCACCGGGCGGCGGCGCACCATCCGAAGCCGAAGAGGCCGTCACGGCATTGGAGCAAGAGTGTGAGGTTTTGAGAACTTCGCTGGCCGAGCATCCGCTGGCAACCGAATTCACGCAGGGCGATTGATGCCGTCGGAACGCTTCTTGTTTCGATCGGACCGGTTTATCTCGGTTGGGCCGGAGGCGTTGGAATCACCTCGACCGCGGAACCACCAAACGGACGGCTCGAATCCGATTCGTTCGGCAGAGTTTCCTTTTCGAACTGCTCAACGCCGTCGGCTCGCAATCGTGGTTGCCGCTGCTCGGGCGGAATGGTCAGTTGCCGCAAGGCGGCGTGGACCGTTCCAAATCCCGACAACGAGGTGACTGCGCGAAAGGATGGGTTTTCGCCGGCGGCGTCGAATCGTTGCAGCACGTCGCGGAGGACTTCCACGGTGGCGGCATCGGGCGGCGCGTCGATGTCGTGCGGCAACAGTTCGCGCAACCGTTTCGTTTGCAGATAATCCTGCCAGCCGCCGCCCGTTGCCATGCCGTCCAATTGTTCGTCGAGTCGGAACGCGCCCGAGCGGAACATCCGTCGCAGGGCCTGCCAGCCGAGCAACGCCGGATCGGCTAATTGCGGCTGCGGAGCCCTGCCGGTCTGCGGCGCGGCCCTGAGGTCGCCGCCCGGCTGCGGGAATCGCCGGGCCCATCGTCCGGGAGTGTCGATTGCCACAAACGGCGCCCGCACGGACGTTTCACCGTGAGGGCCGACATAGACCCGGACAAACGGTGCCTCGACACGCACCATCGCCGGAAAACGGTACGGCGCCGTCTGCCCCCATACTTCTTGGGCGAACGGCAGGATCACAGAGAACAGCCCGAAGATCGAAGACGCGATTCTCAACATGGTCTTGCTCCCCGAGAGGGTGTTGCGGCTTCAGGTTGGGTCACTTGCAGCCGTTTGAAAAGACCCCGCAATCGCTGATGAATCCTCAGGTATTTTAACGCAAACGGTCGACGCAGGCAATCAGTCAGACCGCTGCGGATCGTTACCGGCCAGTTGAGATCGTACGTTCCTTCGCCGAGCAACACCGGGCTGCCCCCTTTCTCGGCGGCGGCCCGGCAAGCGAGATCCAAATCATTAGATGATCCGCGGAACCACGAACGGTTCACGATAGGTACGTTGCAAGAATCCGTTCGCCTCGCGGGCGAACTCGTCGACAAAACACTCGTTTTCGGAATCCAGCGTCAGCCAGGGGCCGGCAGTGGCGTGCGTGACGCCGAGATCCACACCGTTTTTCCCAAGGTAATCGCGGCAACGCTCGAAGGCGTCCAAGACGTCTGCATTTGCCTGGTTCGCCGCCACAATCGCCTCGGCACGCGCCGCCTTGCCTAGCCGGTGTGAGATGTTGGCCATGTGGGCGCACACAGTGGAAGCGTGGCCCACGGTAGCTTCTGCACGGAGATCATCGCGTTTTCTGCTGCGAACGGCCGCCACGAAGTTGGCCAGATGCGCTCTCTGAAGATCTTTGGCCTTGCGGCCATCGCGAAATTCCTTGATCGTCCGACCGCGGTGATCGAACATGGCGGCGCCGGCAAAGTCGCCGGCAAGAAAACCCCCTTCACAGTCGATGACCGCGCCGCGATCCTGGTTGCGGAATCTTCCCATCGCGTTGGTCCCCGTGGCGGTCCGGAAGTTGCGGATTTCGCAGACCAACGGGGCGGGCTGGTAATCGAACAAGGCGATCTGGGTGTTGGGCGTTTCGCCGCTGTCGCCGAAACCAAACCGCCCTCCAATGCTCATGGCTCTCCGAGGCGGGCAGTCTTGCCGCAGCGCCCAGCGACAAATATCCATAATATGGACGCCGTTGTTGCCGATTTCGCCGTTGCCCGTCGACCAGAACCAGTGCCATTCGTAGTGCAACTGCGTGCGCATGAGCGGATCCTCCGGGGCGGGGCCGCACCAAAGGTTGTAATCGACGGTTGCCGGCACCGGCGTCGGCCGGCTTACCTTTCCAAGACTTTCGCGTGCGCGGTAGACGAGCGCATGGGCAGCGCGGATGGCGCCGATTTGCCCGCTGTGCAGGTAGTCGAATGCTTCGGCGAGAACCTCGCTGGAGCGTCGTTGCGTGCCCACCTGCACCATACGGCCGTACTTGCGGGCCGCGGCAACCATCTGCCGGCCTTCCCAGATATCGTGGGAAAACGGCTTTTCCACGTAGACATCCTTCCCCGCCTGGCAGGCCCATATCGTGGCCAGTGCGTGCCAATGGTTGGGAGTGGCAATCGCCACGGCATGGATGCTCTCGTCGTCGAGAACCTTGCGGAGATCGCGGTAGTCCGCAACGTGCTCCTGCCGTGTCCGGAACTGTTCCACAGAATGGCCCAGCACCTGTGCGTCGACATCGCAAAGTGCGACAACCCTCACGCCAGGGATTTCACGAAGGCTTTCTATGAGTTGCCGGCCGCGTCCCCCGACACCGCCGACGGTATCGATACCACCAAGCCCCAACACGGCGACACGAACCTCTTCGCCGGGGCCAGCGCCTTTCGTGATGCGGTTTCCCAGCCACAGGGCCGGCAGTCCCCACGCCAATCCGCCCGCCGTGGAACGTTTCAGAAAATCCCTGCGTGTTGCTCGTGTCATCGCTCGGCTCCCAAGTCGTTTGCGGATCTTCACTTTGGCTAATCCAATCACGGTAGCGACCGGGCGGCGGCATCGTCAAGCTTTGTAGATCCCGCTTGCCGAGCGGGATCTGGGTGGCAAAACAGATCTGCGCGGCAAATGGGAACTCTGGAGCAAACAGGATCTGCGCGGCAAGATCCCGCTCGGAAAGCGGGATCTACCGGGGAAACGTAATCCCCCGCCAGAACCTGGAATCACGCTTGCGACCCACCCACATGAGGTGCAAGAGTGCCTGTTCTATGCGACCGCAGCGGGGGTTCGCCCTTGTAGCCGCTGAACGAGAGGCTATATTGGGTGTTTCGTCTGTCGTCGCCCCCGCACGCCTGCGCGGATCGAAAGGAAACGAAAGAGAAGTCCGATGGCTCAAGTTTGTGAAGTCTGTGGTAAGAAGCCGAGTATGGGCAATACGGTGACGACCCGCGGCCGGGCGAAATACCTCGGCGGAGTGGGTACGAAGGTCACTGGGATCAGTCGGCGAAAATTCCGCCCGAACCTGCAGAACGTCCGAGTGACGACCGCCAACGGCACCAACAAGTCGGTGCGGGTCTGCACGCGGTGCATTCGAGGCGGGGCGATTACGAAAACGATCCACAGTGCGCCCTTTAAACTTCCCCCCAGTGAAACGGCGACCCACAAGGCGGCCGCGCCGACCGTCGCTGCCGCCAGGACGGAATCCGTCAAGTCCCGCAAGCGTCGCAAAGCGAAGGAAGAAAAGGCGGCCCGCGAGAAGAACTAGCGTGGGTGGTTCGGCATGTCGATTTCATCCAGCGAAGTTGAAAAGGTCTCGCTTCTGGCCCGGCTGCGCCTTTCGCCGGACGAACTGGCTCGCATGACCGCTGAAATGGGGCAGATACTCCAGTACATGCGACTGCTGGAGCAGGCAAACACCGACGAGGTGCAGCCGATGGCCCATCCGGTTGCCATTACCGACGTGTTCCGCGACGACCAGGCTCGCCCAAGCCTTCCTCGCGAGTTGGCGCTTGCCAATGCCCCTCACCACGACGACGAATGTTACCGGGTGCCCGCCGTTCTGGGCGAGACCTAGCCGAGGTCGTGAGGATCTGCCATGTCGTTGTTCGACCTCACCGCCTCGGATCTCCTCGCTCGGCTTCAATCCGGCAGCCTGAGTTCGTTAGAGGTCACGCAGGCGTTCTTGGATCGCATCCAGCGTCACGACCAATCCGTCGGGGCGTTTCTCCGCGTCGATCCGGAGGCCGCGCTGGCTCAGGCCGAACGGATCGATCGCAAGCGGAAGCGGGGCGAACCCGTGGGCCGGCTGGCCGGACTGCCGGTTGCCGTTAAGGACGTTCTCTGCACCGCCGGAGAGCCGACAACCTGCGGCTCGCGGATGCTCGAGGATTTCCGGCCGCCCTACGACGCCACCGTGGTCGCCCGGCTCAAGGCGGCCGACGCGGTGCTGATCGGCAAGACCAATATGGACGAGTTCGCCATGGGCGGGTCGACCGAGAACTCGGCATTCCAGTTGACCCGAAACCCGTGGGATTTAGGGCGAATCCCCGGCGGGTCGAGCGGCGGGGCGGCGGCCTGCCTGGCCGCCTCAATGGCGCCGTTGTCGGTCGGCACGGACACGGGCGGATCGATCCGCCAGCCGGCCGGCCTCTGCGGGGTGACCGGGATGAAGCCAACCTACGGGCGCGTCAGCCGCTACGGCCTGGTGGCGTTTGCCAGCAGTCTCGACCAAGTTGGTCCACTGGCCTGTAGCGCCGAAGACGCCGCCATCCTTTTGGAAGTGATTGCCGGGCACGACCCGCTCGATTCCACGTCGGTGAACCGGCCGGTGCCGAGGTATAGCGAAACGGTCCGCGAGCCGCTCGCCGGGCTGCGATTGGGGCTGGTTCGCGAGCATTTCGGCGAAGGGCTCGACGGCGAGGTCGAGGCGGCGGTCCGCGAGGCGGTGCGCGTGTATCAATCGCTCGGCGCGACCGTCCGCGATATCTCCCTGCCGCACAGCAAGTATGCGGTGGCGACCTATTACATCATCGCGCCTTGTGAAGCTTCCAGCAATCTCGCTCGCTACGACGGCGTCCATTACGGCTATCGCACGGACCGGCGCGAAATGCTGGCGAAGTTGGAAGCGGAGCGGACCAATCGGCAGGTTTCCGAGGTCGCCGGCGGACTGGACGACGTCGACAATCCGCTGGTCCGCATGTACCGGCAGACGCGGGCGGAAGGATTCGGCGCCGAAGTGAAACGCCGCATCATGCTGGGCACATACGCGCTGAGCGCCGGTTATTACGACGCCTACTATCTTAAAGCGTTGAAGGTGCGGCGGCTGATTCGGGAGGACTTCGACCAAGCGTTCGGCAACGTCGATGCGATCGTCGGCCCGGTCGCTCCCTCACCGGCGTTCGAAATCGGTACGCGAATCGACGATCCCCTCTCGATGTACCTCTTCGACCTCTATACCGTCGCCGCCAACCTTGCGGGGATCGCCGGCATGTCGATCCCCTGCGGTTTCAACTCCGCGGGGCTGCCGATCGGGCTGCACCTGCAAGTACCCGCCTTTGAAGAAGAACGTCTTTTCCGCGCCGCTTGCATGTTCCAGCAGGCCACCGATTGGCACACGCGGAGGCCGGTGCTGGAATAGGGGAATTCCATTATCCAGCGGCGAGAGCCAATCGGCCGGTTCGACTCTTGGCGATCGGCCTGCGGGGGGTTCGCCCGAAACCCCCGGGGCGATAGAATGAAGGGGGAAACTGCTGCAACCGGGGCGTCGGCAACTCGACCGGCCGTGGTTTCGCCTGAGCAGTTCCAGTAGGAGAACACCATCCAAGCCCGGGAGGTCCGTCCATGCGACCGGAAGACGTTCGAGAAATGCTCGGCCATCGGCCTTTTCGTCCCTTTCGGATGACTCTCACCGACGGCCGTAGCTATGAAGTTCGCCATCCGGAACTGGCGGTCGTCGGACGGTCCACCGTCTTCGCGGGTTTTCCTGCGCAGGACGACAGCGAGCCGATTTACGACCGTTACGCGATCGTCTCGCTTCTACATATCATGCAACTTGAACCGACAGGAGACTCCGCCGACCGTCCGCGGGGGTGACCAGATCAGGGAGAGTACCATGGAGAACACGATCGTGGGCAAAGTGACGGTTCCGGCTCGCCTTGAGAATCTCCAGGATCTCTATGAATCCGAAGAGGGCCGGCTTTCGCTGGAGCAGGTGCGATCGGTTGAAGTCGCTTGCGCACTGGTCGACACGGGTGCGACGATGTTGTCCGTTCCCAAGCGTCTCGTCCAGCGGTTGGGGCTGCGCCATTGTCGCACGCGGACCGCGAGAACTTCGGCAGGCACGGCCGACTTCGGCATCTGCGATGCGGTCCGTCTGACCATCCAGGGGCGAGACTGCATCATGGAAGTGGCGGAGCTTCCCGACGATTGCCCTGTTCTGATCGGACAGATCCCGCTGGAAGCGCTCGATTTCATCGTCGACCCGATCGGCCAGCGCCTCCTCGGCAACCCGGAACATGGCGGCGAGCAGATGATCGATCTATTCTGAAACGATGCATTCACCAGGAACGCAGCCCGTGACCACAGCGACCATGACCGAAACACTCCCCTACGATACCGTCATCGGGTTGGAAGTCCACGTCCAGCTTCTCACCGAGTCGAAGCTGTTCTGCGGGTGCGACACGAAGTTCGGCGCGCCGCCCAACACGCAGACCTGCCCCGTCTGCATCGGCATGCCGGGTACGCTGCCGGTGATGAACCGCCGGGCCTTCGAACTGTCGTTGCGAGCGGCCCTGGCGCTGAACTGCAGAATCAATCCTTTCACCAAGTGGGACCGCAAGAACTACTACTATCCGGACCTGCCCAAGGGCTATCAGATCAGCCAGTTCGACCTGCCGCTGAGTTCCGACGGCCACTTATGCATCAGCGATCCCAAGGGGGCCATCGAACCGAAGACGATCGGCATCATTCGGGTCCACCTGGAGGAAGACGCCGGCAAAAGCATGCACGATGAAGCGGCCGGCAAGGCCGATAGCCGCATCGATCTGAACCGCACGGGCACACCGTTGCTGGAGATCGTCAGCCAGCCTGATCTCCGCTCGGCCGCGGAAGCCAAGGCGTATTTGACCGAACTGAAGCTGCTGTTGAACTACCTCGGTGTGTCCGACTGCAATATGCAGGAAGGGAGCCTGCGGGTCGACGCCAACGTGAATCTCCACATCGACTCCCCCGCGGGCAAGCTGGCCACTCCGATCGTCGAAGTGAAGAACATGAACAGCTTCCGGGCGGTCGAGCGGGCGCTGGCCTATGAAACGCAGCGGCAGTACGAGGTATGGAAGGAAACCGGCCAGAAGCTCGGCGACGTGCCCAAGCAGACCCGCGGCTGGGATGAAGAAGCCCAGATCACCCGCCCGCAGCGATCCAAGGAGGAGTCGAGCGACTACCGCTATTTCCCCGATCCCGACCTGGTGCCGGTCACGGTCGATGCGGAGCAGATCGAAGCGATTCGCCGGTCGCTGGGCGAGTTACCGGCCGAATTGCGGACCCGCTTGGAGGAGACCTACGGGATTACGCCCTACGACAGCGACGTGCTGGTGAACCAAGGCCGCGCGCTGGTGGATTACTACATCGAACTGACCGACCTGGCCGGTGACGGCAAGGCCGCGGCCAACTGGATCCAGCAGGATGTGCTGCGGACACTGAACGAACGACAGATCACCATCGACCAGTTTCCCGTTCGACCCCGGGAACTCGCCGACCTGCTCCGGTCGGTCCGCAGCGGGAAGCTGGACAATAGCCGCGGCCGCGACGTGCTCGGCGAGATGATCGCCGCCGGCAAGTCGGCCGAAGAAGCGATGGACGCGCTGGGCATCCGCGACGTCGACGAAACCGAGGTGGCAAACCTCTGCCGCGACCTGCTGGCGGCGAACCCCAAGGTCGTGGCGGAAATCAAGGAGGGCAAGCTCAAGGGGGTCGGCGCGTTGATCGGACAGGCGAAGAAGCGAAACCCCAACGTCAACCCGAACCATGTCCGGCAGTTATGTCTGGAACTGATCGAACAGATGTGAGCATCATTACGCTCACCACCGATTTCGGCATGGGAAGCCCGTACGTGGCCGCCATGAAGGGAGTGATCCTCACGATCAATCCGGCGGCTACGGTCGTCGACATCACGCACGCAGTCCGTCCCCAGGACATCCGCCACGGGGCGGTGGTGCTGGACGACGTCGCCGAGCAGTTCCCGCCGGGGACGATCCACGTGGCGGTCATCGACCCGGGGGTGGGCACTGCGCGGGCGATCGTTTACGCTCGGATCGGCCGGCAACGCTACGTCGCCCCCGACAACGGCCTGCTGAGTCGTTTGGCTCGCCGCACGGCCCCCTCGCAATTGATCCGTATCGAGAACCGCGACTGGTTCCGCCAGCCCGTCTCCTCCACCTTTCACGGGCGCGACATTATGGCCCCCGTGGCGGCGCGTCTGAGCCTGGGCCGGGATCCGCTGCAGCTCGGTCCTCCGATCGAACGGCTTACCGATCTCGCCTGGCCAGAGGTACAGATCCGTCCCGATCGGATTGTGGGAACCGTACTCCAGATCGATTCGTTCGGCAACCTGATCACCAACATCACCGCCGAGATGCTCGCCGGCAGGCCGACGGACAACCGCGCCTGCATCGTGGCCAACATCTACGAGACCTGGGGCATCTATCACAGCTACGGTGAGCAGCCCGATGGCATGCTCATCGCCCTGATTGGCTCGAACGGCCGTCTGGAGCTTTCGGTGGTCGGCGACAACGCGGCGGAAAGGTTGGGGATCCAGATCGGCGAGCCGGTCGCCGTGGCGTGGGAGACTCTGTAGGTTCCGCTTGCCGAGCGGGACCATGCGTCGCGGAACTCGCCTGCCCACTTGATTTCGCTCGGCAAGCGAGACTCACCCGCCTATTCCGATACCTCCTACTGATTTTTTATTACAATGCTTGACACGCCAGCAGACTCTGGCTAGCATACGACCAGTGCGGCCACCCGGGGGGGTGAGCGGCGCATCGTCGTGGCGGGGCGTAACCCGCCTATCGAACGAATTCTGTGTGCAGAATTCGGATGCGACCGCCGCGAACGTCTCCAAGGCCTCCGTGGTTGTTTCGTTTCCTTTCGTCTTATCGAGCGTACTGAAACTAGAAAGGGAGGGTGTGATGGCTCGGCATGTAAAGAGCGGTTTTAACATCGTGAGGCTCCTCATCAAGAGAGGTTTCACACTGGTGGAGTTGCTCGTCGTGATCGCGATCATCGGCATCTTGATCGCGCTGTTGTTGCCCGCGGTGCAGGCCGCGCGGGAAGCGGCGCGGCGGAGCCAGTGTACGAACAACATGAAGCAACTCGGCCTGGCGTTGCACAACTATCACGACACGCACAACGTGTTCCCGCCCGGCGGGTTGGAGTATGGCTGGTCCGCGGCCAGCACCAACTACGAACCGGCCGGCAAGCTGATCAAGAATCTCAACGGCTTGGTCCTGCTTCTGCCTTTCCTGGAACAGACGCCGCTCTACGACCGGTACGATTTTCGCCAGGCCGCCTCGCACGCCGGTACGAGTGGCCAGACGCAGAGCAACATCATTTCCAGCGCTTATCCCGTCGCGGGCGATGCGGTCACCAGCGGCAACGCGGCGGTGATCTCTACCCCGATCGCTGTCTTCCACTGTCCCTCGGACCCCAACGATAACCGTTTGCCCGACGGAAGCTGCTACGGGATCAAGACCAGCAGCGGGTTCCGCGCGATTATGACCAGCTACGACTTGAGTGGCTGGACGTCGGACATCAACTACTACCATGACTGGGACAAGCTGAGCGTTACCGGAAGGCGGATGTTCGGCGAAAACAGCAACACGAAGATGGCAAGCGTGCTCGACGGTACGAGCAACACCGTTGCGGTCGTCGAGACGACGCATCGTTGCGCCAACGGCTACCCGCCGGCATGGGGAATGCGAGGCTGGGTGATGACGGGCATCGACATCGCGCAGGGGATCAACGTCGAAGACATTCCGCCCACCTGGACCTGGGTCAACCCGCTCACTCCCGTCAAAGGCCGGCTCCGCACTTGGGGCATGGCCGGCAGTCTTCATCCCGGCGGCTGCAACGTCTGTCTGGCCGACGGATCCGTCCGCTTCATCTCCGAGACGACCGATCGGATCATCCTGACCGCCATCGCCACGATGGCGGGCAGCGAGGTCGTGGAAGTGCCGTGATCCGCCGCGCTGGTGACGCTGGAACTGGAAATCATCACGCTTTTGTTACAGGGGATTCTGCCATGCGTATCCGCGCTATCGCGCTAGGGTTGTGCGCGCCTCTTTTGCTTGCCGCGGCGGGTTGCCAAAGCGAAGATCGTTTTTCGTCGCTGCCGGATCTGGTACCGGTCAGCGGTACGGTTACGTTGGACGGCGAGCCCTTGTCCGGCGCGTCGCTGATGTTCCTGCCGGTCGGAGCTACCAAAGGACAAACTTGCTACGGGGCCACCGATGCAAGTGGCCACTATGAATTGATGGTCAGCAAAGAGCACGTCGGCGCGCCGGTGGGCGAATTCGAAGTGGTCGTCAACAAGTGGGTTATGCCCGACGGCTCCGACTTCCCCAAAGACGCTACCGTGCCGCCGGGCGAAGCCGGCGCCAAGGAACTGTTGCCGCCTCACTATACGACGGAGGGCATGTCCAAGTTGAAAGCGACTGTCCCCGCCGGAGGCGGCGAGATCAACTTCGACTTATCCCTGAAGAATGGGTAACAACGGCCGATACGAAAACGTTCGCCGGGGCGGAATAAGCTCCGCCCCGGCGGACCGAAATCCGCGCCAGGATTACGTCTCGGGGCTGTTGCCGGGCGGGATCTGCTTTGGCGTTTTGGCTTCAAGCCCTTCGTAGATGTTGAGCACTTTTTCGATACTGGTAATCAGGTAGCGGTCGCCCCCGTTCCTCGCGACGCCGAGTGCTTCGCGCGCCGTCGCCGCCGCGTCGCGGAATCGTCCGGAAATCGCGTAGACACCTGCCAGCGTCTTGAGAGCGAGCGGATCTCTCCGTCCAGTCAACTCGCAAGCCTTTGTGGTCAAGAGTAGTGCTTCCTTCGTGTCGGTCAGATCAGGATCGGGCATGATGCGGACCGAGGCGAGATCCAACAGTGCCGGCACGAACTGCCCATCCAGTTCCAACGCCCGCTGGTAGTAGGGGACCGCCTCCGCAGGCTTGCCCTGCCGGTACAGGACGTGGCCGCAGTAGTAATGGACTGCGGGGTTCTCCGGGTCCAGCCGCGCCGCCTCTTTCAGGTGCGTAATGGATTCGCCGAGTTTGTTCGTTTCCAAGAGAATCAAGCCGAGGCTCATCTGTGCTTTAGGAAAATCGGGCTTGGCGCGGAGAGCCTCCCGGCAATGATCGGCCGCCGCGCCGAGTTTCCCTTCTTCGTGCAATAAGGCAGCAAGCCCCTGGTGCGCGTCGGCGTGCTCGGGGCGGAGGTCGAGTATTCTTTGGAAGTGTCGCTTCGCTTCCTCGCGCTTGTGCTGTGTGGTAAAAACTGCCGCTAGGGCCAGATGCGCTTCGACGCTGGCGGGATTGATTTCCAGCGCCCTCTGAAACAGCGGAATCGCCCCGTCCAGGTCGTTCTGGTCCACGAACGCCCGTCCGGCACGATAGTAGTTGTAGTCGTCCAGAAATGCCTCGGTGATTCGATGGATCGCCCCGGCCTCGACGTTGACGAATTCGGGGATGTTGGCCGCTCGCCGGGGCGCCGTGAAACGCGACAGGACTACCGGCGCACTGCTGCGGCCTTCCTGATCGATATGCGTCAGAAAAAGTTGCGTGTAAGCGGAATACGCTTTGGAGGAAAAGACCAGCCACTTGCCGTTGGGCGACCAACTGTGCCAGGAGTTCATGCGTGTTGTGTTGCATTCAAGCCGCCGCGCCTCGCCCCCGCCGGCCGGAACGATGTAGAGTTCGCTGTCCGGCTGCAAGAGCATGAAGCTCTTGGCCCTGCAGAAGACAATCCATTTGCCGTCGGGAGAGAATTTGGCGAAGTAGTTGCTCATGCCGTTGTGCGATGCTCCCTCCAACGGCTCCGGCTTTCCTCCCTTGCCGCCGTTGAACGCAATGCGATAGAGATCGTACCGAAACGTCTTTCCTCCGTCCAAGAACTCCTTGGCGGCTTCCTGCGGCACCAGCACCGACCGGACGTCCTCCAATCCCTCCGGTTCGTAGGCCTCGCTGCGCGCGAAAACGATCTCCGTTCCATCCGGGCTCCAGGTGGCGTTGGTTTGGACGTAGCGCCGATCGTCCGCGCCGGGTAACGACTGAAAAGTCCCTGTCTGGCGGTCGTAGATGGAAAGAATCCCTTTGACCAGGAAGAAGAGTTGGGAAAAGGTGATATCCGACCGGTAGACGGCCAACGCGCGGTCCTTGACGGTTCCCACCACGTGGCGGCCGTCCGGCGAAACCTGGCATAGCAGTCCGAAGGTGACGTCGCCGTCCTCCCTGCGGTAGTCGCTCCAGGTGATGATCTTCGGCTCATCGAGCACCATCTCCTTGCCGATGTCGGCAATCGCATAACCACCTTTGTCGTTGCCGGAGTCGACCTCCATCGCCAGGGTTGAACCGTCGGCCGAAAAGGAGTGGCAGTTTCCACACACGATGAGATTGTCCAGCACGATGGGAGGCGGCTCTTTCGACGAGATAGGGCCGAAACGCCAGCGGATGTGGGCCGCGGGGTTCTTCACCGCCTCAAGAAAAGGCAAGTTGACTTCCCGGAAGAACAGGGGAGCTTCCACGGGGTCTTCCGACGTCGAGATCGACACCTTCCCCTCTGAAATCGTTATGCCGGCATCATGCCGGCGCGCTCCCCGAATCGTCACTTCCGCCTCGGTCCCCAGGCAACGCCGCTTGATCGTTTCCCAGACGTCGTCGGGAGGCGTCCAATCGGGTAAACGGCTGCAGAAATCCATACCATCGCCGTCCTCAAAGCGGAACTCGATCCGCCAGAGATCGGCAGCGGGATTCTCATCTTGCCAGCGAAAGGTCGGGGCGACAATCTCCGGTGGAAAAACGGCTTCGTCGGGTGGGTACTGGATCGCAACGGCACTCTTCCGTGCGTGATCCTCTCTCGCCACGACGGCAGGATTGTCGCTGGCCGTAGACACTCCCGACACCGCCGCTTTCCGCTCCGCGCTGCCACAACCGGACAACAGGACGAACACCGCCCCTGCCAAGAACAAACGTATCATGCTCACATTCCAAGAGAGAGGATCTACCGCTGCCGCCTCAGTTCCGAGAGGTACTCGCCGCTCGACGGATAGCGGGCTTGCTCGTAATTGCTCAGCGGTCGCTTTGGCTGCCGCGACAGCGAGCGGCAATAGCATACCAGGTCGATCAGTTTTTCCTCGCTGACCGTCCAGCAGGCTGGATGCGGAGTGCCCGGCATTCCCAACAGGATGCGGCGATAAATCGATTCCGGCTCGTCGCCGCCTTTCAGCGGTTCGTTCACTAGATCGCGCGGCCGGGCAATTCGGCCTTGATCATCCCAGGGGTCGGGCGAATCGGCGGCGCCCCGGCCGTCGTCGCCGTGGCAATGGTTGCAGCCGAGATCGAAATAGCTGGCTCGACCGCGTGCAATCGCCGGCGGATCGGCCTGTCCGATCGGCCCGACGCGGACCGTTTCGCCCGGCGTCGTGCAGATCTTCATCGCCTGGCGCACGTCGTCTTCGTCGATCTCTTCCCCTTGGTCGATCAGTGTCTTGATCAAGTGTTCCCCGACTCCCTCCCGGTAGATCCGTTGTACCTCTCGCGCCAACAGGGCCCTTTGGTCTTCGCTGAGATTCTCGAACGACCGCATCGCCGTGCCGGGCATTCCTCGCAACAGAACCGACTCAATATCGGCGAGCGTCGCAACCCCGTTGCGAGTGCTCGGCAGCCGGAATCTACCACTGCGAAGGTTCTGGGGTTTGGGAAACAAATGTCTGGCCGCACGGCCGTTGCCGTCGCCGTTTTCACCGTGGCACGCACCGCAGTGCGCGGCGTAGAGATCGGCGCCGGATGTGCGTGATCCGCCTTCCGTGCCAGGATCGCCGGCAATGTCTCCGTCGATACCGGCCGCCGTCACTCGCCGCAATTCCTCCGCAAGCTCCGCGTCGCGCGGGCTGGCGGCAAGTCTCGCCTGTAAGTCGCCGATTCGCAGCTCATGGTAATGCGCCCCGTCGAGCCGATCGAGAAAGCGTTCGGCCCGGCCGGTCTCATCCAGAAGCGAGAGCGTGATTGCCATGCCGCGCGCAACGGCGGCGTCTTCCATCGCCTCGACGTTCAACTGCTTGAACCACTTCTGCGCTTCCCGATAATTGCCCAATTCGCATTCAATCTGGCCCATTTCACCCGCTACCCGCTGCCGAAGATCCGATTGCGGGTATAAGGACTCCAATACGGCTCGGGCCTCCTCGATACGCCCCAACCTTCGCAGCGTCGCGGCCACTCTGAGCTTGGCGGCCCCGTTTCCCGAAGCAAGATTGACCAACACCGCATACTGCCCCAGAGCCTCTTCGAGCCGATCTTGCTCCGCCAGCAGGTCGCCCAAAGCCGTACGCGCCATTTCATGGCGCGGCTGACCGGCCAATGCCCTCTCATACTCCGCTCGCGCCCGCTCGAAGCATTCGGCTCGTCGCAGCAACTCGCCCTCCCGCATTCCCATCCAACTCCAATAGTCGCCATGTACGTAGGCCCGATGCGGATCGCCCGGCAAGGTGGCTTCCCAGGCATCGAGAACCACGCCCACTTTTCGCGGGTCGCCGATCGCGAGATAGCCTCTCACGAGAGCCTCGCAGAGATCTGTCGGCGAAATACCGGCGGCGGTCATCGCCGCGAGTTCCTCTTCAACCCCTTCCAGCCGCTCGCCTTTCTCGATGCTTCCCAGGCGGGTCTCCTGTTGGATTTCCTTTTCCGGCGCTCCTTGTCGTTCGGCCGACTGGATCGCTTCGCTCCATCGCTCGTACTGGTGCAAGTGCCGAAGGCAAGTCGCCCGCATCAACTCCGTCGTGCCGTCGGCCGGATCGAGCCAGGCCGCCCAACCGAGCCACTGCTCTGCAGCACTGATCGCCCCGTCACTCACTCGCGCCGACGCCATCATCTGCGTCCACCAAACCAGGACCGGCCGCCCGTAGAGAAAGACGACCGGCAAGGCAAACGCGGCCAACAAGACGACGACTGCTCGCCGGCGCGGAGGAAGCGGCGAAGAGCGGCTCGGCGCGGAATTGCCTTGCTCGGCAAGGTTCTCAAAAGCTGTCATGAATCGAATCGTTACATTCCGAGAAGGCAGATGCGAGAAGAAGGCGGTTACCTTACCATTTTAGTGTAATGCAACACTCGCAGATACGCCGACGAGCGGGTAAAATTCATTACAGACGGGCAGCGCGCGACGGGAAACACCGCCACTTCAGTAGACCTCTTGGCAGATGACAGGCAAACGGCTACCGCGGCGGATCCGCAACGGCGTCTGGGGAACTCTGGCTTTCTTGGCCTGCACGGGGTTTGCGTTGGTGGTTTGGCGAGCGTGGCCGGATGGCATCGGGTGGCAGAAGCCCCCCGAGCGCTCGCGAAATGCCTCCTCCCCCAACGTACAGGACAGTCTCGCGGAATCCCGGATCGTGGCATTCTGCAGCGATTGCCATCCGATGCCGCGGCCGGAGAGTTTTCCGCGCGACCGCTGGCATAAAGAGGTTCAAATCGGCTACGAGTTCTACGCGCGATCGGGTCGCAACGACCTCGATCCTCCGCCGATGCGGCAGACTGTCGCCTGGTATCGATCCCGCGCACCGCAAGAAGTCCTGTTTTCCAAGCCGAAAGAGGCTGAAACTCCGCTGGGCGTCAAGTTCTCCGTTGACAAGCTGCCCTGGACGGGCCCCAAGGGCCAGATGCCCGAGATCGCTCACATGCGGCTGGCTCGACTCGCCCCGGATACCCGCCCTCTCCTCTTGCTGTGCGATATGCGTTTCGGCAATGTCTGGTCCGTCGATGTGCGCCACGCACAGCCATACCCAAAGAGCCTAGCGCGGCTGAAGCATCCCTGCCATATCGAACCGTGCGATCTCGACCAGGACGGCAACATCGACCTGATCGTAGCAGATTTGGGCAGTTCTCGCCCCAGCGATCACGACCGAGGTCGAGTCGTCTGGCTGCGGAGCGCCGACGACTCCTCTTCGATGGAGGAAATTGTGCTCGCCTCGGGGCTGGGGCGAGTCGCCGACGTTCGCCCTGCCGACTTCGATGCCGACGGACGTCTCGACTTGGTTGTCGCGGAGTTCGGGCACTATCAGACGGGGAGGATCCTCCTGCTGGAGAATCTCGCTGCCTCCAAGGAACCACCCCGCTTTGAAATCAAAGTGCTCGACCAACGGCCCGGAACGATTCACGTGCCTGTCCACGATTTCGATGGCGACCGGCGCCTCGATTTCGTCGCATTGATCAGCCAGGAGTGGGAGCATGTGGAGGCGTTTCTCAGTCGTCCGGGAGGAAGATTCGACCGCCGAGTCCTCTGGGCCGGCCCCGATTTGACCTTCGGATCCAGCGGCATCGAGCTGTTCGATCTCGACCGCGACGGCGACATGGACATCCTCTACACCAACGGCGATGCGTGGGACAACATGTACGCCACGCCATCCCACGGCGTTCAGTGGCTGGAGAATCTCGGCGATGTGCGGTTTGCCTATCACCGGCTCACCGATATGCCGGGGGCCTACCGCGCCTTGGCCGGCGATCTCGACCTCGACGGCGACCACGATATCCTCGTCACCGCCTGGCTTCCCCCGCCCGTCATGCCTGGCGGCGTGCTCGCCGCGCCGCTGGCCTCGATTGTCTGTCTGGAGCAAATCGAGCCGGGGGAATTCGTCCGGCACACCCTCGAGACCGGCTCTCCATACTACGCCACATTCGAATTGGCCGATTTCGATGGCGATGGTGATCTCGATTTCGCTCTTGGCCCTGGTCCGCACGTGGCCAATGCTTCGCAGAAGTCGCACTGGCTCGCAGTTTGGTGGAACCAAACCCTCCCCGGCAGAAAACAGTCGGGATCGCTTCGATGAGCCGATGGCCGCCGACCAGTCGCCATCTACCGCTATTCCCAGCAAGCAAATATCCGGTCGACCCCGTTGATGTCCGTCGTCTCGCCGGTTCCGGTCTTGGACAGTTCGACCGCCTCAAACTTGTTCAACCAAAGGATCTGGGCCAGATTCTCCAAGGAAACGCCTTCCGGCGGGCCGTAGGTGGCCTGATCCACCAGAGCGTCGGTGAGGATCGCCTCGTCTTCGGCGGCGACCGCGTCGGCATTGATCTCGTCGAAGAAGCGGGCGTGGTTGGCAAACGCTGTTAGGACGTTCGTGCCGGAAAGGGTTACATCGGTCGCCGTGCCCACCAGTCGGTCGACGCGAGCGCTTCCCTTAAAATTGGCGACGTCGTGGCCGAACTTCGCCTCGGCAAGCACTTCGTCGAACAAGCGTGCCCATAGCTTGTACCCCGGGCCAACGAGTTGGGCGACCAGAGGCTTCGCCGTGAAAACGTCGTTTTCCACGCGGGGGTCGTTCGGTTCGACAAAATCGGAGAAATGCGCGACGTCGTACCCGGCACCGCTGCTGTAGGCCAACACCGACGGGAAGTTGAAGACGGTAATGGAATATGCGGGATGGCTGCCGCTGAGCGTTACCTTTTGCGGGTTGCCGACGAGGGTATCGTCTCCATTCGAGTCCGCCAACGCAACCTGGTCTGCGCTCTGGTTCTGATTGAGGCGGTAGACTTCCACGGTGCCGAACCCGTGGGTGGTGACAGTATAAGTCGGCGCAACGAGGCTGGCTTCCAACGGGCGGAGCGTGAAGGCGTCCGCGTCGGGCGTGTCGTGAAGGATAAGTTTGTCGATGATTCGGCCGCCTCTGCCGTAGGCGACGATTGTGTCGAAGCCTCTGGCGACGTGCCAGACGCTGCCGGTTCCGCTGAGGAAACGGGCGGAAACGGGCGTGATCCGCAGGAAGTCGTTCGCCGCCGAACCGCGGAAGATCACCTTGTCGGCGCCATTCTGGCCGAGTTCGGCGTCGGCAAACATCAACTTGAAGCCCTTGACCAGGTTGAAGTACCCTTCGCCGCTCATCCTCGCCCAGACCGGAAAGTACTCCAGCAGGTCGTCGCCCGGCGAATCCCGGAAAAAGACGGTGTCGCCGCCGCCGTTTCCGCGGGCGAAGATCGATTCAGATCGGACGAGGATCGACACGCCGTCACCGGTCATTTCGCCCGACCCTGGTCCAGCCTGATAGCTATTGGTTCCCTTCGAACCCCAAACCGTAACATTGTCTTGGCCATCGCCGCCATCGTAGTCGATCGATCCGACGTTCGAGACATCGAGCGTGTAGCCTTCGCCGTTCAGGGTGCCCGAGGTGGGACGGAGCACAGCATCGTCCGGTCCGCCGCCGCCGAGAAACCGCACCGGATCGCCGCCGCCAAGACCGTCGAAGGTGAACGTGCTCGCCTCGGCAGGATCGAATTGATAATCGATGCCTTTGATGACAAGCTTGCGGCCGGCGGAAGCGTCGAATTCGAAGGCATCGCTCGCAGAGGTGCCGTACACCGAAACCGACGCGCCCTCGTGCCGCACAAGATTCGCGATCCGCAAATCCACGGTTCCGCTGTCGGCATGAAGCCGGATATAGGAGGTTTCACCCGCCTGGACCACCTCGTCCAGGCGTTGGATGCCGCCGATCGCCGAAGCGGTCTGCCGCACGCCGAGCGATGCGTCGTACAACACAAGCTCCACATCCTCGCGCAATGCCTGCACGGTCAGCCAACCGTCGCGAATGGCCGGAATCTTATACCAGGCATCGCTGCTCAACAGATCCGGCACGGAGATTTCCACAAAGTCGGTTGGCGGCAACTCCGTGGCTGACGCGAAAATCACTTCGGTCACCGTCGACGCACTGACGCCGAACGAATCGGTCACTTCCAGGCGAACGCTCACCGGAGTATCCGATCCGAAACGGACCAGGTCCGCCCACGGCACCGTGTCGTGTTCACCGCTGTAGGCCCATATGCCCCGTTCGCCGATGTCCCAACGATAAAAAGCGATCGAGTCGCCGAAGGGAGCATCGGGATCATAGGAGGCGCTGGCATCCAGAGTAAGATCCTGGCCGAAACTCACGTAGTACGGTCCGCCCGGGTCCGCCACGGGCGCGTCGTTCACATTGGCGACGGTGATTTCGAACTCGTCTTCCGCCGACTCGCCGTGCGGATCAACCGCCGTAACCTTGACGGTCACCGTGCCCACGTCGTCATTGGCGGGCGTGCCGCTGAAGGTCTGGGTCGCCGGATCGAATCCGAGCCACGAGGGCAAGGGCGAACCGTCGGCCAAGGTGGCGGAGTACGTTAGCGGATCGCCGTCAATGTCTTCAAAAGTGTCGGCCGGGAGAGTTTCGTGAAACGGTGCCCTTTGCGGAGTCGTCCAGCCCTCAGCGGGGTTGGCGACCGTAGGCGGATCGTTGACCGGCCTGAAGGTAATCGTGAAAGTCTCTTCGGCGGAAACGTTGTTGCCGCCGTAGGCGACGCCGCCGTCATCCTTGAGTTGCACGGTAATGACTGCCGTGCCGTAGGCATTGGGCGCGGGCTCGTAGGTGAGTTCTCCGGTGAGAGAATCGATGGTGGGCAGGAGGGCGAAAAGGTCGTCGTTTTCGACCAGAATCAGAAACTCCAGCGCCTGCGCCCATTCGTTTGCCGCGCCAGGGTCGATGAAGATGGCCCAACCGCCGGTGCTGTGCTGTCCCGAATCCTCGTCGACCGCCTCGTCCTCCCCACGGGTGAAAGACGGGGGATCATTGACCGCGTTCACCGTGATGGTGAACGTTTCCTCGGTGGCGTTCGTTCCGTCCGACACCGTGACCGTGACGGTTGCCGTGCCAAACTGATTGTCCGCAGGCCGCAGGGTGAGTGTCCGGTCCGCGCCACTGCCGTCGAGTTCGAGATGGGTGTCGGGAAGCAGCGCCGGATTGTCGGAAGTGACCGTTACGGCCAGTTCGGCTGCCGGCGTTTCCAGGTCGTCAACCGTAAAAGGAATTGCGCCCGTCGGCACATCTTCGACGGTGGATTGATCGCCGATGTCACTGATCGTCGGCGGTACACCCGATAGGAGGGTGCGAGGTTCCAGGGATTCAAAGAGACGGCGGCGGAGTCGGAGGTGGAACGGCCGGCGATGGTTTCGTCCGTGGACAGGCACGGCGTTACCCCTTAATCAGGGATATCTTGGTACACTACAGAGCTAAAGAGCTGCGAATGGGGCGCGGGGGCCGAACTATAGACGCAAAATGAAGGTAATTCGTTCGATAACATTTGTGACGAGAATGGGGAATATACTAGTCAGACTATCGGCCCAGCACAGTTTCGTCAAATTCTTGGGCGGATTTCGCAGCCAGTTGCTCGCAAACAACGAGTGGACTTAGCAGCCCGGCTGCTCTGGGCAGCCGGGCTGCTAAAACGTCGGCGAGTCACTTGGCATATAATGTGCGGTTAGAGTCGGGCTGGTGAAGATTTCTGCTCCGATTCGGGGGGCGGGAACTATTCGCGGCGGGTTCTGACACGGAAAATAGAGTAACTTTACCAATAGTCTTCCGCCGCCCGGGGCGACAGTCGGAGAAGCCCACGAGCGTCGGACAGCACAAAACTGAGGCAGAACGAGTCATTTATGTGGACGCTGCTGCTCATCACGGCACTGGGGGTTGCCCCTCCGACAACTGAAATTCAAACGCTCGGCGGCCAGGTACACACCGGACCGATCAAGGAACTGAACGGCCGGCATGTCATCGTCGAAACCACTGACGGCCCGGTATCCGTGGACCTGGAGCAGCTTGCCGGCCTCGTCCCGAAAACAGTCGAAACGAAGGAGGCCGATCGCGGGATCGTCCGGGTCGAAATGGCCGATGGAACGTCCCTGGCCGCTCTGGAATACAGCGCCGGCGATGGCCTCGCTCGAATCGATCTCGTCGGCGGCCAGACGCTCGAGATGCCCACGCAGGATGTTCTTGCGGTTCGGCTGCAAGCGGATGATGACGTGATCGCCGACCAATGGGCGAAGACGCGGCATGAGGATGTCACGACAGATCGCCTCGTGGTCCGCAAGGGCGCGTTGCTTGATTTCCACCGTGGCGTGGTCGGAGACGTGAACCATGCCACGATTCAATTCCAACTCGACGGCGACGTACTGGCCGTAAAGCGAGCGAAGGTCTTCGGCATCGTCTACTACCACTCGCTCGGACGCGATCTGCCGGAGCCGCTCTGTCGCCTCACCGACACTTCGGGGTCGATCTGGATGGTCCGCGATCTTTCGCTCGACGACGAGGGGCTTTCTTGGACCACGCTCCTGGGGCAGCAAATCCGGCGCCCCTTGGCCTCCGTGGCACGAATCGATTTCTCCCGCGGAAAGATCGTTTATCTCAGCGACCTGGAGCCGGACTCGCTCGATTGGTCGCCTTATCTCGGCGGTTTTGGGCAACTCGCCGCCCGTGCCGAGTTCTATGCGCCGAGGAAAGATACGAATCTCGCCGGCGTTCCCTTGGAACTGAACGGCAAGATGTATCCCAAGGGAGTCGCGCTGCACAGCCGGACGGAGGTGGTTTATCGCTTGCCGGGCGATTTCCGCCGGTTCAAGGCAATCGCCGGGATCGACGACGCCGTCCGTCCCCGCGGCAATGTCCATTTGGTGGTGCGGGGCGACGGCCGTCTGCTGTACGAATCGGAGATCACTGGAAGCGATCCTCCCGAATCGTTGGATTTTGACATCTCCGGCGTCCGCCGCCTGACGGTTCTCGTCGACTTCGGCAAGGATCTGGACGTGGCTGATCATCTGGATCTCTGTGACGCAAGGATTGTGAAATGAGACCGCGTCGATTTGCCGAAGAATGGACGATGCCCGGCCTGCCCCGACGATGGTTGCCTCTGGCGGTGGCTTGCTGCGTGTGGCTCGGCGGCGCCCGGGTCGGAAGGTGCGAAGTCGCTCCGGCGGTGCTCGAAGCCCAGGCGCAGCGGGTGGCGGTGATGGCCCAAGCAAAGGACGCCGTCGTGGCGATCTTCTCGGCGGACGGGGGCGGCGGCGGGTCGGGCGTGGTGATTTCCTCCGACGGCTATGCGCTGAGCAATTTTCATGTGGTTAAGCCGTGCGGTCAGGCGATGAAGTGTGGCATGGCGGACGGGGAGGTCTACGATGCCGTCATTGTCGGCATCGATCCGACCGGGGACGTGGCGCTGATCAAGCTTTTCGGCCGCGACGATTTCCCCGCGGCCGAGATGGCCGATAGCGATGCCGCGGAGGTCGGCGATTGGGTTTTCGCCATGGGCAATCCGTTTCTGCTGGCCGCCGACTTCCAGCCGACGGTCACCTACGGGATCATCTCGGGGACGCACCGTTACCAGTTCCCGTCCGGGACGATTCTCGAGTATACCGACTGCATCCAGACCGACGCCTCGATCAATCCGGGCAACTCGGGCGGGCCTTTGTTCAACGACCAGGGCAAGCTGATCGGGATCAACGGCCGCGGTTCGTTCGAGAAGCGAGGGCGGGTCAACGTGGGGGTCGGCTATGCGATCTCCATCAACCAGATCAGGAACTTTCTCGGATATCTGCACAGCGGTCGGATCGTCGACCATGCCACGCTCGGTGCCGTGGTCGGATTCGACGGCGAGGGACGGGTTGTGGTGACGGACATACTCGATCAGTCCGACGCCTTCCGCCGCGGGCTTCGCTACGACGACGAAATCGTCCGGTTCGGCGACCGGCCGATCTGGACCCCCAACGGTTTCAAGAACGTCCTCGGGATTTTTCCGCGAGGCTGGCGGGTGCCGCTGAGCTACCGCCGCGACGGCCGGCGCTACGACATCCTGGTGCGACTCGCCGGTGTCCACTCGCCCGGCGAATTGCTGGAAAAGACCGAAGGCCGCCAAGAAATGCCGATGCCGATTCCGGTGCCGGGCGAAGAACCACCGTCGGAAGAAGACAAGAAGGCAAGAGGTCCGGACAAGGAGGAGCCTCCCATTCCGGACCGGTTGCCGCACCCCGGCGGCCACGCGCCGCGGATCGTGGAGCTTCCGGAAGTCGTCAAGGAACATTTTCAACAGCGGCGCGGCTACGCAAACTACTGGTTCAATAATCTCCATCGCGACCGGGTATGGAACGCCTGGAACCAGACCAGTGGCCTTTCCGGGCAGGGCGGCGAGTGGACGATTTCCGGCAGCCTGGAGGGGGGAGGCAAATACACGTTCCGGTTGACCGATCACCAAATCGCTCTTGAACTGCCCAGCCATTCGTCGAGTTGGACGGCGACGGACGAGTTAGCCACGTCGCCGGATCCTCCCGGCAGTGGCGGTCTATTTCCCGCGTTGCATCTCTGGCGGCGGTTGGCCGTGCTCGGCCCGGCCAGGTTTGGCGAGATCTATTACCTCGGCACGGCGCCGCTGGTCGGTCGGCCGGGGCTGGTCGACGTCCTCGTCGGCCTTGATGGCGGTGTCGAGGCGCGGTTCTATTTCGACCCCACTCAGGGGCACTTGCTGGCGGTCGAGATGTTTCCCGAAGACGGCGTCGATCCTTGCGAGATCTACTTCTCCGACGATCGCGAAGTCGAGGGCCGCCACCTGCCTCGGCGAATGGAGGTCCGCTTCGGCGACGAACCGTTCGCCGTATTCCCCCTGGAGCGGTTTACCTTCGAGTCCGCAGACAAGCCATAGGCGGTTTTCATGCGAAATCGTTGTGTCGTTTTGCCGTTTTTTCCAGGCTCCGCCTTGCATGTAGATGGACCCCCGCGGGCTTGCCCCGCGGGTGAACAAGGTTTCGCAGCTAGAACGACTACCATGACGAGTGTACGCCCCCTGCCACCTCGTGTGGCAGGAGCGAAAGGTCGAGTTGCTAAGCTGGCGGCGCGGCGGCGTCCTGGGCCAGATAGTCTAGCTGGACAATCTTTCGCTCCTGCCGCACAAGGCGGCAGGGGGCGGGGAGAGGATGAGCGATGCGCCTAGCCGCCGAACTTTATTCACCCGCGGGACGAGCCCGCGGGGCCCTCCCAATACGTGGAACAGAATCCTCGCGGACAGAAGACTCCCGACCCCTTCTTGGTCTCATCGCCGGACTGCTGCTGCTTTGCCTGCCCCTCTGTCCCACGACGCTCGCCGCCTCTGCTCCGTCGCCTCGTCCGTCGCTCTCCGACGTCATCCGTCAGTCGCAGGCGAAAATCGTGAAGATCTACGGCGCGGGCGGCTTTCAGCAGATGGAGACCTACCAGACCGGAATGCTCGTTTCGCCGGACGGACACATCCTCACGGTCTGGAGCTACGTGCTCGATACGGATTATCTCACGATCGTCCTGGCTGATGGCCGGCGCTTCGAGGCGAAGCTACTCGGCGCCGATCCGCGCCTGGAAATCGCCGTGTTGAAAGTCGAAGAGGCCGGCCTGCCCTACTTCGACCTGGACAAAGCGAAATTGGCGGAGGCGGGCCGGCGCGTTCTTGCCTTGAGCAACCTCTTCGGGATTGCCACGGGCAACGAGCCGGCGAGCGTGCAGCAGGGAGTAATCTCCGTCAAGGCGCAACTCAACGCGCGCCGCGGCGTCTTCGAGACACCCTACGACGGCCCCGTTTATATTCTCGACGCCGTGACCAACAATCCCGGGGCAGCGGGCGGCGCTTTGATCAGCCGCGAGGGCAGCCTGATCGGGATGCTCGGCAAGGAACTCCGCAGCGCACTGAACAACACCTGGCTCAACTACGCGTTGCCGATCGACCAGATTCGAGGTTCCGTCGAAGAGATCCGCGCCGGCAAGTTTATTGCCCGCCGCGAGGAGCCGGAGAAACGGCCCCGGCGGCCGGCGACGGCGGCCGGCATGGGATTGGTGCTGGTGCCCGACGTGGTGGAGCGAACGCCGCCGTTCGTCGATGGCGTCGTCTCGGGATCGCCGGCCGCGGAGTCCGGCATCCACGTGGACGACTTGGTGCTGTTGGTCGGCGATCGGTTGGTTCCGTCCTGCAAGGCGTTGCGCGAGGAATTGAGCCTGATCGACGAGCAGGATCCGGTCCGTTTGACCGTTCTTCGCGGGCAGGAACTATTGGAATTCATCCTTCCAGATCCCGGCACTCGAGCCAAAGTCTCGCCATGAATTGCTTCTTCGTTTCTCGGTCGATCCGGCGCGCGACGGTACTTGCCGCGGCGTTGGCCTTTGCCGTTTGGACGCCGCTTCGCGCCGCGGATCTCGATCTGATGGAAGAGAAGGCTTTCCGAGCCGCCGTGGACAACGTGGCGCCGTCGGTCGTCCGCATCGAGACGGTTGGCGGGCTGGACCGTGTTGGCGACGTGCAATTCGGACCCGGCCCGACAACGGGGTTGGTCATCGCCGAGGACGGCTATATCGTCTCCAGCGCGTTCAATTTCATCCATCAACCCAGTTCGATCCTGATCCAATTGCCCGACCAGACCCGCAAGCCGGCCGTGGTGGTGGCCACGGATCATAACCGGATGCTGGTTCTCCTGAAGATCGAGACGAACAAGCCGCTGCCGGTTCCCGAATCCACACCGGCGGATGAGATCCGGGTCGGCCAGTGGGCGATTGCCGTCGGTCGGACGTTCCCCGGGGAGAGGCCGAACGTGGCGGTGGGGATTGTCAGCGCGTTGGGGCGGATCTGGGGGAAGGCGATTCAAACCGATGCCGCGGTTGGCCCGAACAATTACGGCGGCCCGTTGGTCGACGTTGGCGGACGGGTCTTGGGGGTACTGATGCCGATGTCTCCCGACGGCGCGGAGGAAGTGGCCGGCTATGGCTGGTACGACTCGGGCATTGGCTTCGCCGTGCCGCTGTCCGACATATTGGATATCTTCCCCCGGCTCAAGAAGGGCGAGGATCTCCACCCCGGCCAACTTGGGATCGGGTTGGGCAAAGATACGCTTCTCGTCGGACCGCCGCTGATTGCGACTGTCCGCCCGAACTCGCCGGCATTCAAAGCGGGCCTGAGGGCCGGCGATCGCATCGTTCGCATCGACGACCGGGCCGTGGAGCGACGGGTGCAGTTGAAGGTCGAAATGGCCCGCCGTTATGCGGGCGATACGATCCGGCTGCTGGTGCTCCGCGGAGAGAAGCAGATCGAGTGCGAAGCGCCGCTTGTCGCCGAACTGGAGCCTTATCAGCATCCGTTTCTCGGCCTGCTGCCGATGCGAACCGCCGGCGAAAAGGGGAAGAAGACCGAGGGCGTCCCCCTCCGCTTCGTTTACCCGGACAGCCCTGCCGGTGGAGCAAGAACACAGCGAGGAGACGTCGTCGTTTCTCTCGACGGTCAGGCGGTGGCCGGCGCCGATGATCTTCGTCAACGGCTTAGCAGCAAGGCGGTCGGCGACACCGTTGCCTTGGAAATCCGATCCGGGGGCGAAACCCGAAAGATCGAGTTGCCGTTGACGAGCCAACCGGAAGGCATCCCCTCGGCGCCGCTGCCATCGGCGTACGAAAGCGGATCCGCCGCGCCAGACGACAAGCCAGTCAAGCAAGATGTGGAACAACCGGCTGCGGCAAACAAGCCGGCGATGTTCAAAATGAAACTGCCCGAGTGGGATAACGACGCTTGGGCCTATGTTCCGCCGGGCGTCCACTCACCGTGCGGGCTGGTCGTCTGGCTGCACGCGCCCGGTGGGCTGGATGAGCAATCGTTGCTCGCGCAATGGAAAGCGTCCTTGGACCAGCACGGTCTGATCCTGCTGGCGCCGAAGGCCGCCAATCCCGACCAATGGAGTATGACGGAAGTGGCGTTCGTCGAGAAGCTCATCGAGTCGTTGAAAACCAGTTATGCCGTCGATCCGCGGCGGGTCGTGTTCGCCGGAAGGCACGGGGGCGGCACACTGGCGTATCTGCTTGCCTGGCAGGATCCGCAGAAAGTTGCGGCAGTAGCTGCCGTCGATGCGCCGATGCCGGGTAGAGTCCCGGAAAATGATCCGGCCCATCGCATCGCCTTCTATGTGGCAAAAGCGGAGAAGTCCGAATACACCAAAGGGGTGGAATCGTCGATCACCCGATTGCGTGACGAGAGGTATCCGGTTACCGTAGAGGACTTAGGCAAAGATTCACGGGAATTCAGCACTGAAGAGGTGTCGCATCTCGCCCGCTGGATCGACACCTTGGACCGGATCTAGCACGCGCACTTGTTGGAGATCATGCGTCGTCACGCCGTTGGAATGTTTGCCCTGATGCTGCTGCTGGGCGGTGTCGCTTTCGAGATCTGGCCACCTGTGGCGAGCGGATCCCAACAACTGCAGTCTGCCTGCTGGCGCGTGGGCGCGTTGATGGCGGTCTGGTGGTTGGCTTACAAAGAGGTGATGCGGCTGCCGGCCTGGATCCTGGCCGCCATCCCGGCACTGGCCCTGACTCTGGCGATCCGCCCCCGCTGGTTTCTCATCGCCCTGCCGATCGTGATTGCCCTGCTGGTGCTCCGCCCCAGAGCACCGAAACGCCGGTAGATCCCGCTTGCCGAGCGAAACCTTGAAGCAACGGCTTCGCTCGACGCGCAAGACAGGCTGAAGCCACCACCGACGCCGAACCGTCCACAGCGATCGTGAAACCCAGGTTTCCGCTCGGCAAGCGGAACCTACTAGAACTACCCCGGCGTATCCAGATAGGGATCCTGTCTCATCCGGGCCTGCATTTTCTTTGGCTATTCTATTTGAACAGCGCCACTTTGCGGAAGACTTCAGATCCCAACGGCCTTGTGCCGTTGGTGAATCAGATTGACGGGCTATACAAAGCCCCGAAAAGAATCCGAATTCCCCGGCCGCGCTGCCTCCGGCAGCGGGGCCGGGGAATTCGGAACAGGAATGAATGGTCGTCGGTATTAGCTCACCAATCTCTTTCACCATCCAGGCAAGCTGGATGGGGTCACTCGTCGCATAAATTGCCTGGTAGCTATCAGTTACGACAATTCTCTTCCTCAAAGTGGCGCTGTCCGACTATGTTGCCCCGAATTATGGGGAATCGATAAAACGCTTGACTCGGATATGGTGACCTGCTAGGCTCACCATTGGAGCGGGAAGGTGTTTTGACAATTGATGGTCGGTTCGTCGACTAGTCTTTCGTGGAATCGTCTACCCGGTTCGGTTTGCCGGGCAGATTGGGTGATTCGACCTTTTCTCTCTTCCTAGATCGGGGGTCTGCCATGCGAATGACACAGCGGAAATTGGGATTTACCCTGGTGGAATTGCTGGTGGTGATTGCGATCATCGGCATCTTGATCGCGCTGCTGCTGCCGGCCGTGCAGGCGGCGCGCGAGGCGGCTCGGCGGAGCCAATGCACGAACAACCTCAAGCAGATCGGCTTGGCACTGCACAACTATCACGACACGCACAATGTTTTTCCGCCGGGCTACGTTGATGGCAAAGGCTGGCTGGTCACCACTTTTATACTTCCCTACGTGGAACAGGCGAGCCTCTATGACAAGCTGAATACGCGCGACGCCATGAATTTGGCCGACGCGACGCAACTCGCTCTGGCACGCACCGTCGTGCCCGGTTACCTGTGCCCGTCTAGTCAAGAGACAGACCCCACCCAGAACACCAGGCTCGGCGTCTATAACAACGGGGCGAATCGTTATATCGCTGTGTCGAACTATTTGCCCGTTACGGGAAGTGGGGATATTCGTTGTAACAGTAAAGACATTACGTCTGGAGCGGCTGCAGCGAACGGTCTTTTCTTCGACAACAGCAACATCAAGATGTCCCACATCACCGATGGCACTTCCAACACGTTTGCCTTTACGGAGCGGGCAACCGACCCGAAGTACACCTACTGGCGCGGAAGTGTTTGGGCTGGAGCCACAATTCAACAATGGGGTTCCAATCCCTGGTACTGCGGAACCAACGGTTACGAAGCCATTCGGTGGTTCATGGTGGCCACGCGCTACAGTTGGTCCCTCATTAACCTAACGACGTGGGGGCACCCACCCACTAGCATGCACCCGGGAGGATGCAATTTCGTGATGGCCGATGGTTCCGTGCATTTCATCAGCGAGACCATCGATGCAGCGAACAACGGTGATACGACTACAGCGCCTCCCAAGAGCACCTATCAGAGGCTCGGTTCTCGCAACGATGGCTTGCCCGTCAGCGAGTTCTAACTCGGAATCCGCTTGGCTTGGCGTCTGATGTTCAGAGTGCATCTGTTGGACTATGAGTGTTTCTCCATGCCCGCGACGGCCAAACCAGCCTCGCGGGCGATATTTTTCCCCAGGAGTCTAGCCCGATGCCCCGTTTCCTTTCCTCGCCTGTCCGCGCCTACGGTATCGCACCCTTTCCCGTGATTGTCGCGTTGTTCGTGATCCTGATCGGTATGGTTTTGCTTCCGGGCTGCGGAGGCAGCGGCAATACGCCTGAACTCGGTACGGTTGAGGGCGTGGTGACGCTCGACGGAAAACCCCTGCCCGAAGCGCAGGTGGACTTCATCCCGGCGTCGGGCCGGCCTTCCATGGCGGAGACGGACGCGGGCGGCAAGTACCGCTTGCAGTACACGGCAGATAACGCGGGCGCCATAGTCGGGCCGCACACCGTGAAGATCCACACGGCGGTGGATGGCCGCGTCGATCGCCAGGAGGAACTCGTGCCCCCGCGGTATCATGCCGATACCGAATTGAAGGCCGACGTCAAGGCAGGCAGCAACGAGATCAATTTCGATCTGACATCGAATTAGGCGAGCGGCAGAAAGAAATCTACCCGCTCGGACGTAGCCTGACTCTCCGAGTCGGGGCTTTGCAACCAGACCCGACTCGGAGAGTCAGGCTCGGCCGCGCCAAAGTTGGTATTGATTTAGATCTCGGGGCAGGAGATGTCCGGGAGATGTTGATTCAGGGCAACCCCGTTCCACGGGGTTTTTTCCGCGAAAGCGGTGCAGCCCCGGGTTTGCAACCCGGGGGCGGGGAACGCCGGCACACGTTCATTCAAAGCAACCCCGTTGCACGGGGTTTTTTCTTCAGCTTGAGTTCTCCTGACGCACCGAACCGTTCCGCCGACCAGCGCCGGTCCAAACGGCCGACGATGAGTCCGACCGCAGCCAAACAACGGCTCAAGCCGAAGAAAAAGCCCGTAGAACGGGCTTCTCCGATATCAGCGTGGGAGCCCGCTGCCGGCCCCGGCGTACAACGCCGGGGCTATACGCCTGCGGCGAAAAACGACCGTAAACGGCCGTGCCCAGAACCGCCGTCGATGTGACGTGCGCCAGTGGTATAGTCCCGCCCTCGGCCGCCACAAAGCTCCCACCACGGTGCAGTCACAACGCCACCTCGCTTTCAGCACCCCGTAAACAAAAATTCCACGGAGACCTAAGTCCCAAAGCCCAACTTTGGCGCGGCCGAGAGTCAGGCTACGAATTTCTGCCGGTCGCCTCAAGTCATCGCCAGTCGTCAGATATTGACCCGTAGCCACGGTCGGAAGCATAGCGCGGCGACCAGGGATGCGGCGAACCAATAGATCGCCCACCGGTCGGCGCCGCTCGTCCACGAGTCGCGCCGGGGATAGTCGATCCGGATCGATTGCACGGGCGACTCGGGGCTGAAAGGCCGTTCGGCTGGGTAGAGGAGGATGTCCGTCCAACACCAAGCCGGTCGGACCGCGCTGACCTGCATGTAACCGTTGCCTACCGCCAGTTCCTTCTCGTAGGGCCGTCCCTCGACGTCAATGACAAGGCGGTGATACCCGCTTTTCCGCGCCCGGATGCTCCAGCAAACCTCCCCCTGGCTGAACATGCGAACCGGTCCGGCCGTCACCTCCGCGGCGTCGGTCGGTCGCAACCGCATTTCGGGCCAGGCGTCGCCGATATCGCCGTTGAGTTCTAAGGATACGACGGCCTCTTCTCCGACCCGCAGCGGCCGCGACTGATACCAGAGGGCCATTTGCCCCCACAGCAACAACACCGGCACGACCATCACGAGCGTCGGCGGCACGGCGAGAGCAAGCAGCCGGAAGGCCGCCGCGATGATTCGTCCCTGCGTGCGGAAGGCGGCCGACGCGTTCTGCTTGAAGAGCTTTCGACCCAGCCGATGCGCGCGGATGTCGTCTCGGGCTCGCTTGATCGCCCGCTGGTTCGAGGTGTACTTGAAGACCAGCAGCAGCATCAAGCCGGTTACGGCGGCAATGGCCGTGGCGGAGAGCCAGCCGGGCAACACCGCGACAGGAGCCAACAGAACGCTTCCCATCGCGTTGGACACGGCGTTGAGCCACACGGCGATGTGCGTCAGAACGTCCGTCATTCGCTGCATCCAATCCTGGCATCGGCGAAAAAACAACGGTCACAACCAAGAAGGGGTCGGGAGTCTTTTTCCGTATCGGCATCACCGTCGCTCGGCATATTCGACTTGGTTAGCGGCCGATACGGAAAAAGACTCCCGACCCCCTTGCGCCTCATCCCGCGCCAATCGTGACCGTTGTTTTTTCGTCGACACTTGGCCATCGATTTCACCTGTCTCATCGAGGCGCGCCCCGCCCGGAAAAGACGCTGCTTCCTTCCATCGACGGCGGGATGGGAAGACCGTACTCGGCCAGGATCGTCGGGGCCAGGTCGACCAGCGTCGGCGCCGCGGCCGAGATGGGCCGGTTGCTGAAGAGCACGCCGGGCACTTCCGACGCATCGGCGCAGTGGTCGGCACTCCAGGCGGAGTCGTTGTCCAGAAGAACCGGCTCGGTCAAGTCGCCGAGGCAGGTGGCCCACGACGCGCGGTAGCCGCGGCAGTAGCCCACGACGAGATCGGGCGCCAAGGCGGTTGCGCTGCCCCGGTAGCTCTCGTCCGCGCGGCGTACGCGGCGGATGACCGGTTGGCCATCGACGTCGCGGACGGCTTCGAGCTTGCTTGCCAACTCCGCCAGGAGCGACTGCCGCTCCGCCCCCGGTTCGACCACGCCGTCGCGTTCCCGTCCCTTGAGGTTCAAGTACAGCCCGTTGATCCCCAATCCATAGGCAACGGTCTGCCGCCAGTCGCAGTCGCGGAGGATCGACGTGCAGTCGGGCGGCCCGAGATACCCGCCGTCGCGCAACCAGGAATTGAGATTGAACTGCCTGCCGAAGTCGGCGAAGCCGTGATCGCTCATGACAAAGATGGCCGCTCGGTCGCCGTAACGATCCAGGATGCGGCCGACCACGGCGTCGAGCCTCTGGTAAAGCCGGCGGATGTGCCCGAAGCACTTCTTCGCGTCGGCGGGGACTCGCACCGGGTGCCTGGCGTCGGAGTTCCACCAGAAGATGTGCGATTGGAGATCAGTGCTGGAAAAATAGAAGAAGAGCAGGCCATCGTCGTAATGCTCCATCGCGTATTCCAGCAACCTCAACCGCTCTTGGAGGACGATCTCGGCCTGCCGGAGAAATTCGTCGTCGTCGAACACGCCGTTGGAGCGGGCTTTGTGGTCTTCCTGGAATCCGGTCGTGTAGAACGGCCCCAGACGCTGCGAGACGTCTGTAACAAAGGAGGCCGGCTCGGAGATTCGCACGGCAGGGTCGGAAGGATCGATGTTGACCGGCGTTACGTAGAGCCGAAAATCCGGCGCCGCTTCCTGCAGATAGAAGCGGCAGATCCCGCCGACGTGCCGGTCGGGCACCATGGCAGGCATGGGATACTCGAAGTCGAGTTTGATCCACGGGCTCCACCCGCCTGCTTTGAGCAGGATCCTACGGCCTTGGATCTCGATCACCGCCGCGCCGGCTTGCCGGTCGCGGTGGACGAGGAACTCGATCGAGACCGGGGCGGGCTCTTTGAGCAAGGCATGCTCAGGCCCGACGATGCGGGCCTTGGCCGTCTCCCGTTCGAACGTCAGCCGGAACCGCTTCCCACCCCCTTCCTCCACCGCCTGCGGCGGATTATCGTCGGCGTAGTGCTGGTACGTGCCATAGGTTCCCAGCATGTCGGGCACGCCCATCCCGGAAAGGCAGCGGTGGTTGCCGTGACGCGACGGGCTCGGCGGGTAGTTCGACGGTAGATCGTAGAACGTCGAGGGGACTGCGGCCGCGTCCAAGTAGTCCCAAAACGGGACGCCCTGGCGTCGCAAGTGTGTGGCTGGCGGACGGTGATTGAAGGGGGGAAAATCGAGCGGCAGCCGGTAGTCCCCGACTTCCCAATACCCTTCGCCGGCTACGGTCTCCGCGGCGGAATAGAAGGGAACGCACTGTTGCTCGGGACGGCGGTGAATGAAGTCGAAAATTCCGTGGGAGCCGGGGCCGGCGCCGTTGATGAAACTGGCCCAGGCCACCGGACTTTGCGGGGGAATGCTGGTGCCGAGCCTGCAATATCCTCCGCCCGCGCGAAGCCGGGCGAAATTGGGCAACAGGCCGGCAAGCATCATGCTTTCCGACAATCCAGGATCCATCCCGTCGATGCCGATCACGATCACTCGCTTTCCGCCGGCTCTCGCAACGCGGCCCCGGCAGCCCGACCATACGGGACCGCTTCCCGCCCCCGCGACCGCCGCGGCGGAACGCTTCAGCAAGGATCGGCGGCTGAGCTTTCGCGGAGAAGGTCCGCCCATCAGATCGCTCCTGGCAAGTCGTCGTTCTGCGCGGCGGGGGAGATGTTCGCAGTTTCCCCCACGCGTAGCGTCTGGCCGTCCATGTACTCGGGAACCGGCACTCCGAAGAGGTTCAGTACCGTGGGACCGATGTCGATGAGCCGAGGGGCCTCCGCTTCGACCGGGCGATCGGAGAACAGCACACCCGGCAGCAGCGATCGATTGACGGAGAAGCCGTAAGCGGAGATCACCAGCAGCCGAGCATCCGCGCCCGCGCATCGGGCCACGGTTCGACCCACCAGATCGTCCATCCGCCGGTACTGGTCTTCGATCACGCTTCGCGAATTCTCGCTGGAAATCTCCGCTTGCACCGGATGCTCCCCGTCGATGTCGCGACGGAAGGCGCGCTGGAGCAGGTCGGCGCCGTCGAACACACAGACAACCAGCCCGCGATCGACCTTGTCGAGCGCGTCGAAGAACATCGCCTCGCGCTCGCGGTCCCCTTCGAGGCATTGCTCGATGAAATGCTCGTCGTCGAGAATCCGCTCGGAGTGCGCCCGGGCGTCTTCGGCCAGGCCGAGGGTGGCAAAGGGGCCTTGCCGCTTGGCCAGATAGACGGAGTAGACGGCCGGATGGCTGATGGGCATTGCCGGTGATTCCGGATCGACATGTACCGGCGTTGCATAAAGTTGGAACTCCGGCTCGGCGCCGAGAAGCAGAAACCTGCACAGGCCGCGGGCCTTGACGCCCGGCGCTCGGCGGAAACGGACCTTGATCCAATCGGTATACCGACCCTGGCGGAGTTCGTGCCTGGCGCCGGCAATTTTCAAGACCGCTGACTCGCGATCCCGGATTGTGACCGTAAAGGGAATCTTCGGCGCGGGGCGGTCCGCGCGGCGCGGGTTCCGCGGCCCGGCGAGTTCCGCCCGGACGATATCGCCGCAGCGGGCAACGGCCCGGACTTCGTCGCCGATCCGCTCTCCGTCGGGCCGAGGCTTGGTGGTGTAGTAAGAGAAGGTTCCCCCGGCGCCGCGGACATCGATGGCCGAGAGTTGCACCCCGCGGAATCGCTGCGGTGGAAAGGCGGGCGGAACTCGCAAGATGCAACTGAACACACCGTGTTCGCTCAGCACACTCCAAAACGGCCTGCTCTGAACGCCATTCGGCGCCGGTTGGCAGCTTCGCGCTTCCGGGGCGACAACATCGGCGAGATTGTGTTTGTCCGGATTGACCCCGGTTTGGAACGATGACCAGGCGACCGGCGTACTCGGCGCGTCCGTGGCGGCCAACGGTTTGAAACATCCGTGTTGTCCGAGCGCGGCCAGGTGCGGCAGTTTGCCCTCGGAAATCAGCTCTTGCGTGAGGCCGTAGTCCATACCGTCCAGTCCCAGGATCACGACCCGCTTAACCCAGCCCCGCGGCGTCCGTCGCCGGAACAGCGTTCGCCAGAGAAAACGCAGCGGCCAAGTCAGCAATAGCAGCACCCCGGAGCAGAGGGCGACAAACACCGCGAAAAGCGATCCGACCACTGCCAGACCCGCTCCAGGTCCGATATAGGCGGAGGCCTGGCTGGGCGCCAGCAACACCAGCAAAGCGGCCACCAGCAGCACTCTTGCGGCGAAAGAATCGCGATTGCAACCAAGAAGGGGTCGGGAGTCTTTTTCCGTATCGGCCTCATCGTCACTTGGCAACTCCCACGCGGTTGGCGGCCGATACGGAAAAAGACTCCCGACCCCCTTACGCGCCGCCTCATTGTCACTTCGATACGTATTTCGCCGCCGAGGCTTACCGGCCTTGCCCATGGGGCTCGCCCTTCTTTAGGTTACCCTCTGCCAGCATCGCTTCGATGGTCTTTCCCGGCGTCAGATCTTTGCCGGCCAGGCCGGGATAGTCTGGGGCGTAGCGACGTGCGGCGAAGAGCGATGCGCCCATCGGCGGCAAACCGACAGGAACAACATCGCCTGGATCGGGATTGGCGTATTCCCAGACCACTTCCTTCTCGGGGGTCACTTCAAAAATCGTGCCGAGCATCCCCGGACAGATGAGCGTGTTTCCATTGGGAAGCCGCTGCGCGCCGGAAACGAGCAACGAGAAGAACTCCGTCTTGTTGGGCGCGGTGTAGCTCCATATCGGTTTCGGCGGCCCATAGGCTGTCGCCGGCTTGTAAGAATACCGCCCTGCGGCGTCGACCGGCGGCACAATCTCCTCGACCGACGAATAATCTCCGCCGGGCCGGCCGTCTCCGTTGTTGAAGACCAGAATGTGACCTTCGCCTGGGGAGCCGCGGGCAATCCATTGCGCGTCGTGCTGGCCGAAAAGCCGCTGGTCCGCCGCCGTGCCGGCGCGGTAGGCGCGGGGGTTGCCCCAGCGGTAAAGAAGATCGCCTCCGCGACCCTTCGCCGCGGCGGCGGTGACGCTATGGTCGATGATCCAGATCTCGCTGCATCCGCGCGCACTCACCAGGATCTGATCAAGCTCGAAGTGGTAAGCCACGCTGTTGACGTGCCAATCGCAATCGAGGAACGGCAAGTGGGCTGACCCGGCTGAAGAACCCAGGTATCCCACGGATTTGAGCTTCTCCACCCCGTCGGTCGTCGCCAACATCGGCGTCAACCAACTCTCCGTTCGATAATTCATGTCGATCCGCTCGGGATGAGCGGCCACGTCGCCGAAGTTCGCTTGGGAAGAGTCGTGGTCCTGGATCAGATGATCCCAAACATGCCACTCCCAGACGACTTCGCCGGTCGTCTTTCCCGTCGGCTTAACTTCGACGATCGAGTCGGCCAGAAGATCGTTGTTGCCCAGGGATTCGGGTTTGCGCCCGGCGGCGATGGCCTCGGTCGCGGTTTTCTTGTCCCAGACGACCATCAGCACGTTGCCGTTGGGCAGGTATGCCACATCATGGTGGGAAAGCTGTTGGTCGTTGCACAATTGGAAGTCCCAGACGAGTTCGCCGTCCCAATCGAACTCCTGGATCCGTCCGCCGGCGCCGAGGCGGGCGCCGAAGTGCTGCTGCGCCTGCTCGGCCAGGCCAAGTCGCAACAGATGCCCATTTTCGAGCAAGTAAGCGGCCGTGCTTGACGTGCGTTCGAAGCCGGTTTGCCACATCCGTACGACTCTCCCTTGCACATCGACCAGATACACGTTGGACGAGGTCGTCGGGGCAATCAAGGTATACCCTGGAAAAGCCTTCGCATCATGGTGCAACAGACCGGCCCGCCCGAGGCCCATCGGCGGCCCGCCTTGCGGCGAGCCGGGAAAGCCCCGGCCAGGCCCGGACGTTTCGCTTGCGGGTCGCGAGCAACCGGGTAACCCCAGCATCGCTGCCAGAGCGATTGCCAAGCCGGCTTTCGCGGCGCGGCATATCACGGAGCGAGCGTGTCGAACCGCACGAACTCCGCTCCGGGCGGGCGCGGCCTTACGACTCTTAGCGATTCCGCACGCGAGGGCGCGGATGCGACCAGAGGGACGGCAAAAACACACCGGCATCTCCTCGGTGGGACGAGAGTACATTCCTCAAACCTGCCGCACTTGCACTTTAAGAGCCTATCCCAAAACCTTGGCGGAGAGGGGGACAGGCACATTTTGCTCCGAAGACTCCGCAAAATGAGCCAGTCCCCGGCGGTTTTGGGATAGGCTCTAAGTCTATTATAGGCGGGCTCGCGGTGCCTTGGATACGCCGGTGGCGATTTTCCCGGAGAATGTGGGCGCGACTCGCCGTGCGACGGTTACCCCGGCGTGTCCAGATAAGGATCCTGTCCCATCTGGGCCTGCATCTTCTTCCGCTGTTTTTCAAAGTACATCAGCGCCTTGCGGTCGCGGAAATGCCGCCGCTCGACCTTCTTCTGCGCCCTGCGGAAGAGCGTATTGAGGTTGTCGAAGCTGCCGTTGTTCGACGTTCCAAGAGTCTTGTAGCGTTTGGATTTGTCCGGCCCGAAGCCGGTGAACAACAACTCGTCGTCCAAGGCGAGATATTGGCGGAACGTCCCCGGATCGCCCTGGCGTCCGCAGCGCCCGATCAACTGCCGGTCGATCCGCGCCGAGTCGTGCATTTCGGTGCAGATCACATGCAGGCCGCCCAACTCCTTGACCCCGGGCCCCAGCTTGATGTCCGTACCGCGGCCGGCCATATTGGTCGAGACGGTGACCCGGCCGGGCGTACCGGCCGCGGCCACGATGTCCGCCTCTTCCTCAACGTGATGGGCGTTGAGCACCTGGTGCTCGACACCTCGCTCCGTGAGGAGCTTGGAGAGAATCACCGACTTGTCGATCGAACGGGTGCCGATGAGGATCGGACGCCCTTCGGCGTGCAACTGGCAAACCTCCTCGACGATCGCCGCCCACTTGCCGTCCTCCGTGCCGAAGACCCGATCCGGCAATCGCTGGCGGATTACGGGGCGGTTGGTGGGAACCTGGATCACGTTCGCCCGGTAGATCTTGCGGAGTTCCCTAGCCGACGCCGCCGCCGTGCCGGTCATGCCGGCCAGCTTCTCGTATCGGAGAAAGAAGTCTTGAACGGTGACGCGTGCGGCTTGGCCCGTCGCCACGGTCACGTCGACGCCCGCCTTGGCCTCGACCGCCTGGTGGATCCCCTCCCGCCACTTGCGTCCTTCCGCCAGGCGGCCGGTGAACTCATCGACAATCACCACCTCGCCGTCGACGACGACAAACTGCCGGTCCTGGATGAACTCGCGCTGGACCTTGATCGATCGTTCGATGTACTGGTAGATGTGGAACATGCCGACGCTGTCCAACGCCTCGGGCTTCGGCATGGTCCTCACTCGCTGGCGGCCTTCGCGAGTCAGTTCCACCGACTTCTTGTCGTAGTCGTATTCGTAGTCGACGTCCTCGGTGAAGCCGTCGCAGACCGACGCGCACCACTTGTAACATTCGACTTGAAGCTTCTGCGCTTCGGTCGGCAGAGCACTGATAATCAGCGGCGTGCGGGCCTCGTCGATGAGGATGCTGTCGGCCTCGTCGACCAGCGCGAAGTAGGCCTCGCGTTGAACCGGCTTATCTCCGCCGGCGCCGCCGCGTTGCTGGCCGAGCATGTTGCCGATAATGTCGCCTTGCCCCTCGCTGATCCGCCGGAGCAGCAACCGGTCGCGGAGGAAGTCGAAGCCGAATTCCTTCGCCGTCCCGTAGGTCACGTCGCAGGCATACGCCTTCCGCCGATCGGGCTGCTGTTGCTGGGTCTGAATCACGCCGACCGTCATGCCCAGCGCTTCGTAAATCGGCCGCATCCACCCCGCATCGCGGCGGGCGAGATAATCGTTCACCGTGGCCAGGTGGCAGCCTTTGCCGGCCAATGCAAACAAATACATCGGCAGCGTGGCTGTGAGCGTCTTCCCTTCGCCGGTCTGCATCTCGACGATCGAGCGATTGAACATGGCGATGCCGCCAAGGATCTGCACGTCGAAGTGTCGCATTTCAATCGTGCGCCGACCGGCTTCGCGGACCAGGGCATAGGCCTCGGGCAGCAGCTTGGCCAACGGCTCGCCGCTGCGTGCGCGGTAGCGCAAGGAGAGGCTGCGTTTGCGGAGTTCATGTTCCCGCAGTCCTTGCAGTTCCGGCTCCATCGCCGCAATGCGGGGCAAGTGCTGCGCCCAGCGTGCCAACTTCCCCTTGGATGTCACACTGGCGACGGACATGATTTTGGCCGTCAGGCCGTCTGGAATCGCTCCCAAGGCGTCGCCACCTCGCTAAACAGGAACAAAAAAGACACTGCAGTGTCGCCAATTAGGGGGCTGCAATGGCAGAGCCCCGATTATGCCATTATACGACAGCACGGGGACATACGTCTGCTGAACTGGTGGCGGGTCACGGGCCCAGCCGCCGGATCTCGCGGATCTCGTAGGCCCCGGCAAACGTCGCGGTGCCCTTCTCGGGCGGAACCATCCGCCCATGCACTTCGACGAGGTCGCCCCTTTCGTACCCGCTTAGCAGTTTCGACTCGGACAGGAGCACGCTGCCGCCGTACTGGTCGGTGGCGCCGTCGAGTGGAATGTAGCGGAGCTTCCAGGCACGATCCGCCTGCGAATACTCCAAGCGGCCTTTCAGCCAGCGGTACTGGGGATCGAAGCCGTAAGCGGCCGACGGGTCGGACTGTACCGTTGGGATCGCCTCGGTTGCCGAGGTCAACTGTATCCCGTCCCGGTGGATTTTTCCGCCCGGCTCGGCCGCCGCGCTGGAGCGCCGGACCTCGGGCAAGTCGGTGATATTGACCGGTTTGGAAGCGGGAATGCTGAGCTTGCGAGGTTCGGTTGCGGCCCCCGCCCCCCCCGCATTTGGCGCGATGGTCCCGGTGGAACTGCTGCCCTGCTGAGGACGCGGTTCGATGGTCCGCACAATCCGCTCGCGATTGGCCAACACGGCGGCCTTCCCGTCCTGGTAGACGCTCTTGCTTTTCTGATACAGCCCCGAGGCAATCTGACGTGCCGCATCGTAGGCTGTTGATCCGCTCTCGGAAGCGACGGGCGTGTCGGGGGTTGAACGACGCGCCGCCACCGGCACGGTAACCAAATCCCCCTGGCCGTTCTGGGCGGCTGGAACGGATCGCGCGGCTACAGGCGGAGAAATGTTCTGAAGGCGGAGCCCGCTGTTGGACGTTTGCGGAGTTGCGGCAGGCTGCCAACCGCCTGAACCGGCCGATGGACCGACTGCTGCGGAACTGGCTGTTGCCGATGCTCCTGGCGCACTAGTCTGCCGAGTGCCCGAGTAATAGGGGTCGCTGGCGCGGGGCGCAGCGATGGATCCGGTGCGGGGCGGCTCGATGCGGGTGCGACCAAAGAAGGGGTCGACCGGCGCAGCGCCGGGCTCCGGAGTTTTACATCCGCAGCACAGCAGCATTGCGACGACCACCAGGATCGACCGCTTCATCGTTCACGTCTCCTTTCCGCCCCTCAACGACTTCCGGCGAGTCCAGTTGGAGGGGAGGGTAGGTTAGCGATTTTCGCGACCTTGTCCAGAGCGATTTTGGGCCTGGCCGGTAGGTCGTCTTTCGGGTGCATACGGGGATTCGGGCGCGGATCGTTCCTGGTCAAAATCGTCAATAGGAGAATAGAGCCGTTTGGAGTGCGTGTGACTTGTCGCAGCTTTCTTTATCTTTCTTCTCCTTTTCCCGCTCCCCCAAGTCGATCCCTCTCCGAATTCAATGAAAAATGAAAAGAAAGCGACGACAAGTCGTGCGCACTCCAAAGCGAAC
This sequence comes from Rhodopirellula sp., assembly GCA_012728855.1. Lineage (GTDB taxonomy): Bacteria > Planctomycetota > Planctomycetia > Pirellulales > Thermoguttaceae > JABWBD01. The sequence goes on from JAAYEH010000003.1 coordinate 53,985, forward strand.
TACTTGATCCCCGGCCTTCGCTCGATCGCGCCGCGAACTCCCAGCGTTTCCGGATGGCGGGCGATTTTGTCGCTGAAAACGCGAGCGTCGTCGATAATCGGGCGGGCCTTCCGCACCAATTCTTCGACGTTCCGCACCGTCCGTTCGATCTGCTCATAGAGCTGTGGATCTTGGATGAGCCTAGCGACGGTGCCCTCGCCGCGGTTGAGCGACTCGCTGAACGCCAACAATTCAGCCAGCAGGCGATCCAGCTTCTCGCTCCCCTGGTCAATGCGGGTTACAATCTCCGGACCCTTCAACCCCAGCGGTTCGGTGAAACCGGCGATGTTCGCCAGGTTCTGGTCGACCAGCCCCATGGTTTCGCCCATGCGTTTGACGGTCTCGCGGGTGTCGCGAATCAAGTCCGGCATCTGGGCGATTGCCTCTTGAAGTTGGCGGCGCGTTTGCTCGTCGCCGACGATTTGATTGACGGCGGCGAGCGTCTCTTGCAGATCCGCCGTGATGACTTCGGTCCTGGCGATGATGTTGTTGATGCGGTTCTCGTTGCTCTGCAGCAGCGTACCCACCCGCTGGACGACGCTGCGGAGTTCGTCGCTCGTGTTGGCTACCGACGTGACCGCCTTGGCGAAGTCCTGCTGCAGATTGCCGACCACTTCGATCGCTTCAGGGACCACCGTGCCGACGATGACGTCGCCGTCCTTGAGGTAGACGTCCGCGCCGGCTTTCGGTTTCGGGAGAGCGGGTTGGCCGACAAGCTCGGTCCTTCCCGACTGCTGAAAGGATACGGGCTGGACGAACCGAAGCGGCGGCCTCACCACGCTTCCGTTCAGCGAAGCCTCACCCGCAGGTTCGGTCGGCGTTGGCCGCCCCAGAGCCGAGGGACTGATGAACTCCACGCGAGCATCCCCCAACAGCGACTTCGAAATGCGGCAGACATCGGTGCGAGGGATTTTTCGATCGGCGTCGATTTCTGCGGTGACAATGACGCCGTCGTTGTCCGGCGCGAAATCGACTTCGCTGACCCGGCCGATAAGAATTCCGCTCTTATGCACGGGGGTGTCCTTGGTCACTCCGGGCGCATCGTCGAAGCGGATGCGAATCGTGTAGGTGTCTCGCACCAGCGCCGGCAGTTCCCCGAAGAGCAGGCCGAGTGTCACCGTGGCGATGAGGGTTCCCAGCACCACCACGCCGACGCGGAATTGAATGATCCGTTCATCCATGGGTTAGCTACCGTTTTGCAGACGCATTTCCATAAGCCGTTCGCCCGCCTCGCCGCGAACGAATTGCGCCACGCGGCGGTCGCGGCACTTCTCCAGGCCGTCGGGCGGGCCGTCGTAAAGGATCTGTGGCTCGTCGCGGCCCAATCGGCTCAGCGGGTAGAGCATCACGACCCGATCGGCGACCTTGCGGGTCGTCTGCATGTCGTGAGTGACGACCACGCTGGTTACCGGGTGCGAGCGTCTCGCGCTGAGGATCAACTCATTGATCACGTCGCTCATGATCGGATCCAAGCCGGTGGTCGGCTCGTCGTAGAGCATCATTTCCGGCTCCATCGCCAACGCCCGCGCCAGTCCGACGCGCTTCCGCATACCGCCGGACAATTCCACCGGTCGCATGGGCAGAACCGCCCCGGAAAGCCCCACCTCGGCGAGCCGAGCCAGGACGATCTCGCGGATCTCGTCGTCCGACCGGCGAGTATGCTGCCGCAAGGGAAAGGCGACGTTCTGGGCGATAGTCATACTGTCGAACAGAGCCGCCTGCTGGAAGAGGAATCCAAAGCGGATCCGCTGCCGTACCAGTTCGCGCTCGGTGAGATTGGCAAGATTTCGGCCGTCGAACCGCACTTCCCCCTGAGTCGGCCGCAGCAGGCCGATAATCGCTTTCAACAGCACCGTTTTCCCGCAGCCGCTCTCGCCGATAATTGCCACCGTCTGCCCACGAGGAATGGCGATGTCCACGTCGCGCAGCACTTGCTGCCGGCCGAAGCGCACCCCCAGCCCGGCCACCTGCAAGAGCAGGTCGCTGGAGTCGAACCGGGAAGCGGTGGAATGGATCATCATTGCGAGTTGAAAGTTGCGAGTCGAGAGCCAATCAAACGGTCTGGCTCTTGACTCTCGACTCTTGACCCTTGACTAAATAATTCCTGCTCCATGCGGCCAGATCGTGTAATAGAGGGCGTCGAGCACAATTCCTAGAACGAGGTCCAGCAGCAGGATCATCACGAACGAATAAACGAACGCCGACGTCGCCGCGCGCCCGACGCCTTCGGCCCCCGGATCGCAGTTGAAACCGCGGTGGCAACTGATCAAGCCGATGCTCGCGCCAAAAAACAGGCTCTTGAACACACCGGCAAACAGGTCGAAGTTGCCGACAAAATCTCGCGAATTCTGCCAGTAGTGATGCGAGTCGATTCCCAGCAGGTAGACGCCGTAGAACGCGCCGCCGACGACGCCCATGAAATCGGCCATGATCGTCAACGTCGGAATCAGCACCAGGCAGCCGAGAAAACGCGGCACGACGAGATACCGAATGGGGTTGGCCCCCATGCTCGTCAGGGCATCGATTTGCTCGGTCACTCGCATGGTGCCCAGTTCCGCCGCCATCGCACTTCCGACGCGACCTGCCAACATCGTGGCGGCGAGCACCGGCCCCAGTTCTCGAACCAAAGCCAGGTTGATTGCCGCGCCCAAGCGAGTTTCCATATGCATCTCGCGAAACTGCGAGTAGCTCTGCACCGCCAGCACCATGCCGATAAACGTGCCGGTCAAGGCGACGACGGGAAGGCTCAGCACGCCAATCTGGTAGAAGCTCGGCAGGATCGTCTCACGACGGGGCAATCGGAACAGTAGCCAGCGGAACGTCTCCACCACGAACAATCCGAAACTCCCCAGCGCGATGATCCATTCGATGAGCAGTTCCCCGAAATCGGCGACCCACTCGGCCAGCCAAAGTCCCATAGCCGATACCATCCCGGGGGGGCGGCTCGTACGTGGCATAGTTCGGGTATCCGGTCCGGCAGCCATAAAAAAATTCGCGGGGTGCGGGCAAGGGGGGTCGGGGGTCTTTTTCCATATCGGCCTCAACGCCGCTGGGCATGTCTAGCCACTTCGGCGGCCGATTCGGAAAACGACTCCCGACCCCTTTTGCTGTTCATTGCTCGAAGGGTCGTCACGTATCTTCATTTTTCGCGCGATGCAACCTGCCCGGAACCCCCCTCAGGCACGGTGATCGCGCAACGCCTCTGTTGTTACTTCGACGCGCCGGAAGTGCCGCTTGAGCCAAGATTGCGGATTGATGCGGCATTAAAAATAGGGGGATATAGGTGGTTTAGGGTACGGGTAATCCCGCGGGATACTCCGGTGGCAGCGTTGGTTTCTTCGTCCGTGGCGGTGGGATACACTGGTAGTCATTGCGAGCGTTTCCGGGGAGAACGATCACAACCAAGGGAGGCGGCACACGACATGGTTCTTTTCCGCATTGGATTCTTGGTGGAGGCGCTGGGGGGCTACCTTCTGCGGGCGACGCCGCAATGGACCGGCATCGCCGTATTCTTATCCGCACTGATTTATCTACCGGCAAACCAGACCATCCAATGCCTTTGCGGCGCTGAGAGTGGCAGGTTGGCAACCTGCCTATTATGCATGGGCTGATACACGGCAGGTTAGAAACCTGCCCCACGTTATCTTCGTTCGAATTCTTGGAGACCAACTGTGGCTATCACTTATCACCGCGTTCCCCATTTTCGGACGCCGGAACGGTTCGCCGAGCACCTCGCGGAGCTTGCTCCGTCGATGCCCTTCGACTTTCAGGTTCTTTCCGCGGCGGAGAATTCGCCGTTGGCCGCACCGATTCAGGTGGGCCGCTTCACGGTCGGCAACCGCTGGTGCATCCACCCCATGGAGGGCTGGGATGCCGAGGACGACGGTCGCCCTTCCGAACACGTCGTCCGCCGTTGGCGTCATTTCGGCGACTCGGGCGCCAAGCTCATCTGGGGCGGTGAGGCATTCGCCGTTCGCCGCGACGGCCGCGCGAATCCGCATCAGCTTTACTACAGCCCCGCAAACGTCGAACCGATGCGGCACCTTCTCGGTGGACTCGTCACCGCGCATACCGAGCGTTTTGGCTCTTCGGCGACGGACAACCTGCTCGTCGGATTGCAGTTGACGCATTCGGGCCGTTTCTGTCGGCCGAACCGCCACGACAAGCCCGAGCCGCGGATCGCTTACCACCATCCGGTCCTCGACGTCAAGTTCGGCATCGATCCGAACGACGACTCCGTGGTGCTCAGCGACGATGAGATCAAGCGGCTCATTGACGAATATATCGTGGCGGCCTCGATGGCCCGCGATATCGGCTTTCACTTCGTTGACGTGAAGCACTGCCACGGCTATCTCGGTCACGAACTGCTTTCCGCCAGCACGCGGCACGGGCCCTATGGCGGAAGCCTGGAAAACCGTACACGGTTCCTGCGGGAGATCGTCGAGGGGATACGGGCGGAATGCCCCGAGTTGATGATCGGGGTGCGGCTATCGGTTTTCGACGCGCCGCCGTTTCGTCCCGATCCGGCCCAGACCGGCGGCGGCAAGTTCGGGCCGGGGATCCCGCATGAATTCCCGATCCCCTATCCCGGCTTCGGTTGCCGGGCGGACAACCCGATGGAAATCGACCTCTCCGAGCCGATCCGTCTGTTGCAGATGATGCGAGACGAGTTGAAGATCGAGTTGGTGAACCTGACCGCCGGTTCGCCCTACTACAATCCGCACGTTCAGCGGCCCGCGTGTTATCCGCCGTCCGACGGCTACCAGCCGCCCGAGGATCCGCTGGTCGGTTGTCTGCGACAGATCGAGGCGGTTCGTCAGGTCAAAGAGGCGGTGCCCGGATTGCCACTGGTTGGCACGGCCTACACGTATTTTCAAGAGTATCTGCCGAACGTGGCTCAAGCCGTAGTGCGGGAAGGATGGGTCGATTTCGTCGGCGTCGGGCGGCTGGTGCTCAGCTACTGGGATCTGCCCGCCGACGTGCTGGAGGGCAAGCCGCTCGAGACGAATCGCATTTGCCGCACCTTCAGCGACTGCACCACCGGCCCCCGCAACGGCTTGATCAGCGGTTGCTTTCCGTTGGACCACTACTACAAAAACGCGCCGGAAGGAGGGCGTCTCAAAGACATTAAGAAGCAACTTCGGGAAACTCTGCAATGAGAACGTTCATAGCCGCGGGTTTGATCTTCTTTGCGCTGGTGAAGGCCGAGGCGGCCGACCAAGGCAATCTGGTGGTCAATGGTGATTTCGAGACGGCATCGACGACCGGCTTGCCGGCTGGTTGGACCATGTGGGGGGCGCCCCAGTACAAGGTCGCCGCTCACTTCACTCGCGATACCACGCAGCCGCACGCGGGCAAGGCTTGTTTCCGCATTCATCACCCTGCCGGAACTCACGGCTACGTGGTGTCTTCTCCGGAGGCCGCCATTCGCCCCTCGCCCGGGAAGACCTACTCGCTGAGTTTCTGGGCACGCACCGATCGGCCGGGCGAAGCCCAATTCGGCTGGACGGCCTACCGGAGCGTCCGGCCATTTGTCGACGCCCCTTCGCCGGGCAGTTGGCCGATTCCAGTCCAACAGCAGTGGATGCCATTCCGCTTCGAACTGCACGAAGGCTGGGACTTCTTTGCCGAGGACTGCCGATATCTGCTGCTGACTTTCAACGCATCGGCCGATAAGGGCGAAGAGCGAACATTGTGGATCGACGACGTCGTGCTGGCCGAAACACCGTCGAAGCGCGAGGGCCGTCTGGTCAATCCGGACACGCTTCGCTATCCGCACCTGGAGCATCGACTGCGGCCGGGCGAAAAGCTGGAGATTTCGGTAGACGCCAGTCGTCGCTTGCGCGAGGCGGCCCGCGAGGTGGGCGGTGTCTCCTTTCATCGGGTGGCCGGTTGGCCCAAGCTGCCCTACGACAAGGAAGGAGACTACGTTCTATCGCCGGAACTCGAGGAGGCCGTCCGGCAGATGCGGCTGCCGATGACCCGGTTCTACGCCTTGGGCGACGAGCCTTTCGGCCTCGAAGCGGCGATCGACAAGGCGGCCGAGTTCTGCGATCGCATCGGCGTGCCGCAAGCGGCCGTGCCACTGGAGTTCGAAATCCAGGGCGCCACCAGCAAGCTGTCTCCGGAGACCTGGGCCCGCGGCGTCCGTCACAGTCTTGCCAACGATTATCGCTTCCACTACTGGGAGATCTCGAACGAGCCTTACGTGGGTCGCGCGGGCAGGGCGTTTACCACGCCCGATTCCTACCTGGAGCACTTTTTGGCCGTCAGCAAGGCGGTGCGTCAGGCCGATCCGGCAGGCCGCATCGGCCTGGCCATCCATCACCGCAGCCCGGGCTGGGGCAACTACCTGCTGCAGCGAGCGGCGGGACATTACGACTTCGTCGTGCCGCATTACTATTCGTTCACCAACGTGGGGCGTGCGTCGTACGAAGAGGTTGTCTTGGGCGGCAACTACCAAATCCTCGAAGAAATCCTCAAGACCAGCGCCATGCTCCGCATGTACAACCCCCGTGGCGACGTCAGTCAGTACGACACGGAATGGGGCCTGCACAGTTCCGGGCCGCAAGGGGAGCGGGCGGACTACGTTCGCCGCAACGGCAATGTTTTCGGCATGATGCACCGCGCCGTACGGCTGATCTACTATCTTCGCGAGGATCTGGTGCGCGGGGCAAGTTCCTGGGAGATGTTCACCGTCCGCAAAGCACCCGGGTTCGGTTTCCTTGCCCAGGATGCCCCCAACGTGCGTTCGATGACGTATTGGCTCTATTACCATTTCAACCGACATGCCGGCCGCTGGGTGTTGCCAATCGCAGGCACCGCGCCTTACTACGAAGGCACATCCAACGGACAGCCCCGCCGCGGGCCATTGACGCCGGCCGTAGCCACCTTGAGCGACGACGGCAAGCAGTTGTTCCTTATTCTGGCCAACGGTTCCTGGGATCGTTCCATACCCTGCACCCTCCGACTGAGCGGCTTCGCCGCCGGCGACGTGAAAGCGGTCGTGCTCAGTCACGACGATCCCGACGGCGATCCCTTGCTGGAACGTAAGGAGGATCTCGTTCGTGAACTTGCCGTCAGACTCGATGGAGAGCAACTGAGCACGACACTGCCTCCCCACGCCGTTGCGTTCGTCACACTCGCGCGCCAATGATGCCGGAAACCACAGTTCGAGAAGTTCGCTCGTGGTTACACCATAGATCATCCAACGAACCTGGAGGTCGCCCATGTCGCTCTCAAGAAGTCGAACCGCGGCGCTCGTCGGCTCGCTGGCAGCCGTCTGTTGTCTCCACCCGCGGATCGTCTGCGACCAGGCCGCCCGTGCCGCCGAGCCGGTCGCGTCGGAGTCCGCTGCCCAGTCGCTGGAGTTCGATTCCGCCGAAATTGCCGGCACGATCCGGCTCGACGGGGCCTATCACGGCGTCACGCGACTGGTCGACAAGCGGTCGGGCCGCCAGGTGATCGATTCCCGCTATTCGGCTTTGAACCTCTTCAAGCTGATGTCGGTCAATCTGGTGATGGGACAACCCCGCGAGATGGAGCGCTCGGTTGCGCTGGGATCCAATTGGGCCGAGGTGACCTGGTCCGCAACCGAAATGCACCGCGGCGAAATCACCGCTCGCTACGAAGTACACCAGCCCAATGCCGTCGACCTGACGGTAACGCTCCGCTCGCAGGGCACTTATCCCGCCTATGAGCTGTTTCTCTCGAACTACTTCGACAAAACCTTCCAGCCGCACGTTTATCTCAAATCGCGCACGCCGCAGGCGGCCGATCTGGTTCTCCCCACCCTCACCGATGTCTTCCGGGGCACAGTGCTGGTCTTCCCCCGTGATTCGCACGCGGCCCGGCATTGTGTCGACGGCCGCTGGGACCGTAGCGAAGGGAAGGTTCCCGTCGTGCAGATGTGCCCGGTTCGCCATTACGCGCACTGCCTGGCCGTGCAGGTCGATCCGGAGAAGACGATGGCGGTGGTGCTGATGGCCCGTCCGCGCGACTGCTATGCCTTCAGCACTCGCTACCACGCCGACGAGGAGGCGGAGCGATTGACGACGTATAGCGCGTTTGACTTTTCCCTCTTCGGAAGCGACGTTGTGACGGGCGACGAGCGGACCGTGAAGGTGCGGCTGGCGATCACGCCGTTGGATTCCGAGTTCTCTCAACCGCTGCAACTCTACGAGGCGTTCCTCGCCGAGCAGGACGGGTCGCAAGACAAAGAGTAACCCCTTCGAGAAAGGAACCTGGGCATGAAGCGGGCATCGAATCCCAAGCCTTCGCGAAGAGCCTTCTTGCAAACGTCGGCCTCGGCGGCGTTTGCCGGCGCGATGGCCTCGCAACTGTCATCCCCGGCGGTCGTCTCCGCGCGGACCAATACGGAAACCTTGCGGATCGGTCTGGTCGGCTGCGGCGGACGCGGCAGCGGCGCGGCGCTGAATGCTCTCAATGCCGATCCGCAAGTCCAATTGACGGCGATGGCCGACCTCTTCGATAGCCAACTTCAGGCGAGCTTGAAACAACTCGAAAAGCACGCTGCCGACAAGGTGAAGGTAGCGCCCGATTGTCGCTTCCTGGGGTTCGACGCATATGAGAAGATGATGGCCACCGACGTCGATGTCGTCATCCTGGCCACTCCGCCGGGCTTTCGGTCCCAGCATCTGCGGGCGGCGGTCGAGGCCGGCAAACATTCTTTCGTGGAGATTACGATCGCCGTCGACGCCCCGGGTGTCCGTTCGGCGCTAGAGTCCTCCCAGCGGGCGGCCGAGAAGAACCTGGCGATCGTGTCCGGTTTCTGTTGGCGCTACAACCTCGGGCTGCGGGCCGCGGCGGAGCAGATCCGAGCCGGTGCCATCGGGGAAGTGCGATCCCTCTATTCCACCTACTACCGCGGCGATCTGGGGCACAAGTACCACGACCCGCGTCCCGAAGGGATCAGCGACCTCGAGTGGCAGCTTCGCGACTGGTACGGGCGCTTGTGGCTCTCCGGCGATGTGACCATTCTGTTGAGCGGCGGCCACAGCGTCGACAAGATGTCGTGGTGGCTGGGCGATGAGATGCCCAAGACCGCGGTGGCCACTGGCAGCCAGGTGTTCCCCACCGACGGCAATACCTTCGACAACGGCTTCGTCGCCTACGAGTATGCCAACGGCATCTACGGCTTTCTCGGCTGCCGCTCCCAGCCCGGCTGCTACACGGAAAATGCCGACCGCATAATCGGCAGTAAGGGGATCTGTACCATCGCCGGCACGCGCGGCCCGGCGATCACCGGCGAGAATTCGTGGCGCTACACTGGCCCGACCAACAACATGTACCAAACCGAGCACGATGAACTGTTCGCCTCGATTCGCAGCGGCAAACCGATCAACGACGGCGCCCGCATGGCCAAAACCACCTTGATGGCCATTATGGGCCGCATGGCCGCTTACACGGGCCAGCAGATCACCTGGGAAGCGGCCCTACAGAGTCAGGACCGGCTTGTCCCTGAAAAGCTCGACTGGAACACAGAGACCGAGCCCCGCCCTCTGGCCGTGCCCGGGCTGACCAAGTTCGTTTGATGGGAGGGTCAATCGCAACAACGCCGCGGCGGTCGCAATTCGCCTTCGTAGGCACCACAGAGGGCACAGAGATCCAACGTGCGTTTTCAAGTTGGCAGGTTAAGAAAAGGGTAACCGTTCACGGGGCGGAAGAGAGGGGGACAGGTCCATGTTTTCGGGCATAAGATTAGTATTCGTTTCCGTATGTTTCCGTATGTTGACGGATATCTCTAACCCTTGATTTCTCTAAGGGTTTCCCTTAGATTGGTGTTGACGGGATTATCCGTAGTTTCCTGCTGCGGATAGCACGAATCTAGGACGCCAGGGGATCTGAGGGGGAATCCGATGGGAAGGCAACAGGACGAGGGACGCCGC
>JAAYEH010000363.1 GCA_012728855.1 Rhodopirellula sp.
GGCTTCCGTGCCTCAGTCCTCATCAGCGTGCTCCTGTTTCGGGTTATCCGGTCTCGAGCACACAATGTCCCATGAAATCAAGGTTTACAGCAACAGCACTTTCCGGATAGACTCTCAAGAATAACTTCCTCGTTTGGACAGAGAACGGAAGCCAGTAGATGGAACAGGAGAGAACAGAGTCAACAGAGTGGGGCATCTCCGTTGCCGCATCAGAGCACTGAATGCGGTCGTATCAAACAGTTAGATCATTGCTCACGGCTCGCGCGGTCGAAAGCCCCTCTATCTTGATGACCTCGGCGTTGACTCCGACCGCGCTGGAGGCGATAATTCCTATGTTGAGATTCGGTGCCGGACGGCTTCGTTCCGGCGATGGGCCGCAAGGCCGCCGGATCTCTTTTTTATGCGCTCGGCCACGGCGATCTGGAATGGTCACGCCCGCCAACACGCGGAACTTGCGCCCGGTGTTCACGTTTTCGCGGAAGCTCTCGTCAAGAAAGACCAGCATCGCTCTCCTCCATCACCCGCCTATAACTTCAAATACTTCCCAATTCATCGCGCTACGCACGCACCGAGCCATTTCGCAGGTTCACTTCTCCGGCTCAACAGTCAGTGGGAGGTTCAATTCCAACAGGTTCCCCAACAAAACCTCATCGGAAATCCCGGAATCCCACCCATACGCCGCGAACACCGCCTCATCCAGCCGCCGGTGGATGTAGAGGTTGATGCCGGTGGATGTAGAGGTTGGTGAGTGTTCGCTTTTCGTGAATTCCGTCGCCGCGTCTGCGTCGCAGGCGACGAGGCGCGGATAGCGGACGGTGCCGATGCCGCGGGCGTTGGGCTTGTGGAAGGTCGGAAGGCGGGGCTGCTGATCGGCCAGGTACGGTTGTGCGAAGAGTTGCTCGCTTGCGCACCCAGAGCCGAAGCCGAACTGACGGCGATGTCACTCGACGGCTTGCGGCAGTTGGCCGATCGGTTGCGCACCGAGTTACGTCAGCGCCGGCCAACCGATTCGCCCGAGTGATCCGGGCAGGACCAGAGGACAGTCGCATATACTGGGTATTGTGGGAAGGTGTCCACCGCCCTCATTCACGCAGACATCCCAATATATGCGCCTGTCCGCTTTCGTCTTCTGTGGATTCAAACCTATCGCATGGCAAACCTCCACTGGAGAGAGCGTTGCCGGCGACCACTATTCACTATTCAAGCTCCGGCCCCAAGGTTCCCCCAAGCACGGTGGGTCGGCGATTTGCCGAGAACCGGGCGATCCGCTACGATTTAGTAACCGGACGTACCGCCCGTTCGCCGCGGAGTGCGAGGACCAGATGACCGCCCTCGTCCGCTCCATCGCTTTCAGGTAAGATCATTCACTGGCCTTCACTGGCCGAGATTCAGAATGGCCGATTTCACCATCTTCTATTCGTGGCAGAGCGACGCTCCAGACGAGATCAACTGGAAATTCATCGAGAAGGCGTTGAGAGAGGCCGTCGAGAAGATCAAGGAGAAGAGTGGATTGCCGGATGTTCCGATCGTTGACATTGGCATGGAACGTGTTCCGGGCAGCCCCGAAATCGCTACGATCATGTTCCGAAAGATTGGTCGTTCGGCAATCTTCGTCGGCGATGTCTCGCTCGTCGGCGAAATCAAAGGCGACCCGTCTAAAAAGATTCCCAATGGCAACGTTTCCGTGGAAATGGGATATGCTGCAGCCTACTTGGGTTGGGAGCGGATTATCTGCGTACTGAACGAGCACTACGGCAAAGCGGAACAGCAGCCCGTGGACACCCGCAACCGGCGGTTTCCCATCAACTATGCGCTACCGCCTTCGCGCGACAATGAGGCTGAAGTGTTCAAGGGCCTCGTGAACGATCTTCGTCGCGCGATTCACGCAGTCTACATCTATGACTTGGAGTCCGCGAAGGACGCGATTCGATTGCTCGATATCAACTGCATGAATCTGATTGCAGCAGTGGCGAAGTATGATTGGTTTTCCGCGCCCGATCCCAACCAGACGACGATTGGTGGACCTTTGGATACTGCAAAGTTCAATGCGGCCGTGACTCGCTCCCTCGACTTGGGCTTGATTTGGACAGATACGGCTCCGGAGCAGGGCAAGTACGCGTATCACTGGACGTACAAGGGAAAGAAGGTATTGGAGTTGCTCGGTCATCGGGCCAAGCCGGCTCCTGCAAAGGCATAGAGGCGCCCTTTCACTTGCCGCACACCTCGCTTCGGTCCGACACACCGACGCAGGTCGGAGAACGATCCCAAGGGGGCGCAATTGTTCATAAGCTGAGATTTCGTGCCAGACAAACACGGTGAGCAAAAGGCTCTGGGCGTGTCCGAAATTGCCTGACGGGAAGCGGTTATGGTTCGGCTTAGTCTCCTTGCCACACGCTGTCAACATTTCGCCAATGCCACATTCCACCTGAACCTAACTCGTTTGAACCGCCCAATGTTTACGATCGGACGGATGCGAGCCAGTTCAACGCCAGCCGGCGGTCAATGAGGCCCTGTTCGTGGGCGGATTGCGAGGAGTAGCCGAGGAGGCAGTCGAGGCACGCTTCTCGGCAGCGGGCATCGTGGTCGTCGCTGCCGCGGAGAATATTGAGCGAGGATCGTAGCATCGCGTCGCCTTCGTCAAGTAATTCGCGGACGTGGCCGGCGCCACCGGGTACGTTGTCGTACAAGACGATCGACCAGCGGCCCGCGGATGCCGGGACGAGTTCGGCTCCCAGTTCGCGAATGTCCAACTGCAGCAATTCGGCGGCGGCGCGGTGGAAGGCCAATTGGAGCGTCGTCATCAGACGTTGGTCGTCAGCCGGCATGTTAACGTTCTCAAAATCAAGGCGCAGCATGTCTGTGCGCTCGCGCGAGCCGAGGATTTGGCAACGCAATGGCGGACCGGTACCATTCAGACAACGGTATTTGCGGCCTTGGTCCCGCGACCACAACGGCGCATGGCGGTCGAAGGATGCCCGCGGCGTAGACCCAGGAGTGGCGTTTCGGTGTTCGCTCTCACTGTAGCCGCAGCGTGTGCAGATGATGAAGCCCCGACCGCCGTGACCATAGTTCAGAATCAGTAGGCTGCCATCGTCGCGGTAGGTTGCGATCAAACCGGCGATGACTCCGTAGTCAGCCCGTTTCAATTCGTCCGTACTGCCGCCCGCCTCCCAAAGTACATCCACTCGCGTTTGACCGGACGAAGCGTCAATCTCGCCCCTGCGGCACGGCGGGTCCCAGGCGGCCGTACTGAAACCAAAGCGAGGCAAGAGGATTTGCTGCAAGGCCGTCTGCCATGGTTGCCCGCAACGGTCACACTGGTCCGGTACCGTTCCTGTTTCGGAAAAGTAAAGGTGTTCCGCCTGGCAACGGCGCGCAACGGCTCGCAAACCGAAACTCTCCGCGCTGACACCGGCAAACGCCGACCGGTTCAAGCCGCGCGACTTGATGAACTTACCGCCCGCCATCAAGGTGGCACCGGGAACGTACTCGCGGATGGCAAGGAAACCCGGCCTTTCCAAGCGAAACTGATCCTCCTGTCGCACGTTGGACTCGTCCGTAGCTTTGTAGTCCTTCGACTCGCGCACTTCCAAACGATGGACATTGATCGGGAATCCGTAACGTGGGAGGAATTGACGGTCCGCCAACGCTTCGATCACAGTGGTGCCGTAGAAGCTGTTCAGTTGATAGCGAATTGCGTTGGCTCGTCGCGGTCCATTATCGACATCGGCGGTGATTTCCTTCCAAGCGGTGAGCAACTTCTCGTAGTCGTCTCGCCAATGATCGATAGCCTCTTGAAAACGCCGCTCGGTTTCCGCGACAAGCGTTTGCCAATCATCATTCGCAGGCTCCGCGAGCGGGGTGTCTGCGAGCAGGCGGAGCGCACCATCGCGAGGCGGCCCACCGTAATCGCGTGTCCAACGCAGGTAGTCGAGAAACGCGTCGGCCAATGTTTCCGCGCCGGCCCTCCAAGGCTGGTCTGGAAGATCGGTCATTGGCGCCCGCTGCAAATCCGGCTTGATGCCGGATTGCTTCGCGTCCCAATAGCTAGGCTGCTCGACCCGGCAAAACCAGCCCATGTTGCCGAAGGCGTCCATTGCCCCTTTACGTTCTTCCGGCCCATAGACCTGTTGAAAGAAACCGCCCAGAAGCCACGAGGCTAAATGCCGCCAAGCCAGTCGTTCGCGGTCCAACAGTACGCGTGGACGACGTAATTCCTGACCAAGATAACGTCCGAAGTCCTGGAAGACCGCGCGATCGAAGGGCCGGCTCTGACAAAACGTGATGACGGCCGACGACCCGTCGGCCCGCCGGCCGGCTCGACCGGCGCGTTGCAGGTAGTTGGCCTTGCCGGGCGGCACGTTGCTCATCATCGCCGCAGCCAGGCCGCCAATGTCGATCCCCAGTTCCATTGTCGTCGTGCAACTCAGTACATTTCGACCACCGGCACGAAACAGATCTTGAAGCCTGCGGTTCTCCTTGGGCGAAAGCTGAGCCGAATGCTCCTCGGCCCATAGTCCCATTCGAAAAACGTCACGCTCCCGGTAGTCTCGCCGCATCCGGCCGACACGGCGGTCGTCTCTCAGAGGGTCGGTGGCACCTTCGACCGGTACTTCGACGAGGCATTTGCAGCCTGGCTGCGGGACGCAGCCGTGCGCCGCATTGGTCCAAATCGTTCCAGTCGTCGTGCATCGCAAAACTCTTCGTGGCGTTCGGAGTGCCAGGTCGAAGAACTTCAAACGTATTGCAGGGACAGAGTCGCCGTCATCTTTCTCGCGGCCATCTGTTTCCAACCAAGGAAAAACGCCGGACTTCGCAGCCGCTACTAAGCGATCGAAAGCCATTTGAAGAACATCGACTGCCAGATCATCGGCACGATCCTCGGCCAGCCCGGCACGTCGCAAGACGCTGGCCACAAAACGACGCCGACGTTGCCGCGGTTCGACGCCGATGAAACGGTTCAGGAGGCCGTTTTCTGTCGCATCGCGTGCGGAGGCCCAAATGCCGATCGGGGCCCGAAAAGTGCCGTAGTCCCAGTCGTCTTCACGGCTGCCGAGCGTGACACAACCGTCCATTCGCAACGTATCGCAGAGCAGCGAAAGCAGATCAGGCCATGCCTCGGTCACAGCGGTCCGGACCTGGTCGCTGGGGAGTGTTCCGAGGAAAACATCGTCCGGCTCGATGTTCGCGATGCCAGGATAGACGACTTCGATCAAACCAAGCGATTCCGCGTTGCGCGGCGGGCGGCGGGCAAGCTCGGCGGCCAACAAATATCGCAAACGCCCAGAATCCTTGTCAACGATTGCCTCCCGGTTTTTCTCCCAATCGAGTTGGCTCCATCGTTCCTTGAACGGTTGCCGGTCGGACACTTCCGGGTCCATGAACTCGGCGGCATCCGGCAGCCCTGCCATCCGCTCGCACCAGTCGTTAATCGGTCCTCCGGCTTCCGCTGATGCCAGTTCTCTTGTCAAATCGGTGAGTTGGCGATGGAGGCGGCGGCGTTGGGCGTCGGTCACTCCAGCGGCGAGCAGCTTTTCCTCGACTTCCCTCTTTTCGGTTCGGATGTCATCCAAAGACGCATCGTCGTTGCCGGTTTGAGCCGCACGCGCGAGCATTGCCCGAAGAAGCTGCGTTTCGTGCTGGGCAGTCAGTCGCGGCCCCAGTCGTGCCGCAGCTTGCCGGCTGTCGCTGAACACTAACAATCTGCGACCTTCGGCCGGAGACCACGCGCGTGAACCGCTTGGAAGAGGGGGGAGTTCGGACAACGCCGTTTCCGCGGTCAGTGACAGTGTGAGCGAATCACCCGCGTCGAAGAACTTGAAAATGTCGCCATTTTCATAGCAGTCCGGACAGGCATGAATCGGAACCAGTCGGCACCCCGCCGAACCCTCACCGCGAATCTCGCCCGACGACGGATTGATAACATACGTGGTCGAGTCCTCCGGGAGTTGATCGAACGCCGCCGCGGGCACGAAGATCTCGTACCCGCTCGACACAGCACGAAGTCGTCCCGTGTTTAGGTCGACCTTTCCAGCCAGGGCCCAACGTCCGCAATTCCCGCAACGCAACAGCGGATAAGACGGCGATTCGCAGTAACGGCATTGTTCCGCCCCGTGGTCCTGGACGGAACCAAGCGGGGGCAGCCGCTGGGCCACCGGGCCGTCACAAGAGGAAAATAGGCAAACGGCAAGTCCAACGGGCGCGCGGACTTGGAGATGGAGACGGTGTGGCAGGAGCGGCAGGTCGTTGGCACGTTGGCGCGCGGAAGCACTCAGTCGCAACAAGGCGGCAGTGGCCTGGATCGCGTCGCCGTCACGAATGTTCCAGAGATGCTCGGACAAGTCCTCCAGGCTAACCGTCACTCCGCTGCAGAGGATTTCAGCAAGCTGATGGATGGTAGGGCTGTGAACAAGGGCACCGTGCAGCAACCGGGCAGGCGCTCCGTCGGCTTCCTGCAACGCTGCGTCAACCGTCTCTTGCGAGACAAGTTCCCTCAGGTGAGAAGCCAATTGCCGACACTCTTCTTCATTGTGCCGCAACGAGGGGATCCCGTTTCGGATTTCGATCGTACCTTTTGGCAACCATGTCGTCTTGGCGATACGTTGCGCTTCCGGCGGTGGATTACCCGGTCGTTCGTCCGACAGGTCCAGGTCTGCCGGCTTACCGTGAATGGGGACGATTCGTTCCTTCGACTTGGAGAACACCTTGGCCGCGAAGTCAACGAGGTCGGCTTGCGTACCCCCCAATGTTGCGCTAGTCGCAATATGCAGGAGCTGCTCCGGCGTACGCCCACATCGCAAAGCAACTCGCCTCAGGAGCAGCGTGATCTCCGCTGCCAGAGTGCCGGCGTAAAGATGGGCCTCATCCAGAACGATTGCTTCCAGCGCGGGGCCGAAAAAAACCGCGTCTTGCGGGCGGCATAGCATGTATTCCAACATCGAGTAATTCGTAACAAGTAGATCCGGCACCGGACCTCGCTTATCGATATTAAGATTCTTGCCATCACGGCTTTCACGGCCACGGGCTTGTTTGCGCGACCGGTAGCGATGAAGCCCCGTTTCCGGTGCACCGTCGCGGATTTTCTCGGGTGTCTCACTCGTTAGATGGAAAAACGTGACTCGCGCCTGGTCGTGCAGCCAATTGTCGAGACGTTCTACTTGGTCGTTCACGAGCGCGTTCATCGGATAAAGGACCAGCGCGCGTATTCCTCGTTGGGACCGACGCGGACGGCGATACAACTCGTTCAATACCGGTAGCAGAAAGCTCTCCGTCTTGCCGCCTCCCGTCCCCGCGGTGATGATAATCCCGGGCCGGTCGTTCGGTTCTGATTTCGCAGCGGTTTCGACGCTTTGAAGTTGGTGCATATATAGCGAAAGGCTCTCGGAAAATACCTCGTTGGCGTTCAGGTGTGAGGCAAGCTGTTTGTCGAATAAACCTTCGTCCACAAGGTACGGAAGCGGCCGACCGCTTGACTCGGACGGTCGGGCCGCCTCGACCCACAATTCGCCGACGACGCCGCCGTGCGTCCCATGCGCAGACCACACGGCACGCGACGCGCTTTGAAATGAATCGTCGGACGTGAAATTCTCCGACGCACCAAAATCAACCAAACGGTCGCAGATTTCGTTGATGAGTTGGAGCGCATCAAGTTGTGACATGATTCGCCTTCGCTGTAAGTACAAGACATTCAAGCAGATGGGCGGTGACCAACCGGCTAACGTTCGGATGTTGCAACAGGGTTTGCAGATTCTCGGCGGCGTACGCGTCAGCCGAATTTCCGTTGCATTGCGAACGAGCGGTTTCGAGTATTTGTTCCAAAAACGGTTTTGACAAACGTAAGCCATCCACTCGTGGGTCAATCTCCTCCGACTCGTTTCGCGAAGAGCCGTCGTTTCTTCGTGGTCGGATTTGCTCCGCCAAAGCGTGCAACAGTGCTTTCGCTTGACCGGCACACTCGCTCCTACCGGATAGCCATTGCTGCACCAAGCGACCGGCCAGGAGGGGTGCCGCTTCTGCAACTTGCTCGAGAAGGCTTGCCAATGGTAGCGGGTCGACGAGTTCGTTCAGATTTGAAGCAATCTCTTCAAATGCCCCTGCCAGCTGCTCCGCTTCATCCGGCTGCGGTCTCCAATTAGTGAACATCTCGCGCACAACCTCATACCACGCCGGATCGGCGGTTGGCGGTCGCAAGTGTTCGGTCGCGAGAATTCGATCCGTTGAAGTCGGCTGTCGATTCGTACGGTCGTCGCGCCAGACTAGCCACGCTTCGGCAAATGCCAGTCCGTCTTCTTCAACCAGTGCCCGGATTGTGCCCGCGGTGCGGCGATCGAGGAGAGGAAACTGAAACCATCGCACGAGGGCCGCAGTTTCTTTGGCGTGTCCGTTGCGAATCTCATGGCGAACGCAACGACACCAATCATCCGTCCACCACGCCCCCAGTCGCTTGCCTCGATAAGCGACTGCGACTGCCACGATGCTGCCCGAATAGTCGAGCCCGTTAGAAGGCCGATCAAACCGCCAACTCCCTCCATTTTCTGTCGGCGTTATGGCTTCTCGTCCGATCGCCACGAGATGACCTTCGCTCGTCCAAACAACGATGCCGTGTTCGTGCGACGGTTCAATGGGATCCTGTAAGCGGACGATCACATCGGCACTGGCCGCGATCTGTAGGCAATCGAGCACACAACCACGATCGATTACACGAGACGCAAGTTTCTGACGCTGATCGCCCGCCGGTCGGTTGAACCTGCCTTCGGCCAATTCCAGCGCCTGCCCCCAACCTGCGAGATCCCGCAGTTGGCCGGGTCGTTTCCTTGGTATGCCGACCTCGCGGTAACCCTGAATTGCGATCCATTGGCGATCGCTGGAATCGGACGGATCCGGCACATGGACGAAACACGGAAGGCGACGAATTTCACCGACATTCAGGTCGTCAATGGGCGAATGCCTTTGCCATACGCCTCTGCAATTCAGCATAAGACCGTCCAACGGAAGGTCTACGTTGCGGCGAATCACTCGGTGGTCCTCACCACAGACCGCCGCAATCCGCACGTCGACCCATCCCTTTAAGTCGTTGAGTTCCAGCGGAATGGGTGCCGACTGTAGTGCCGAATTCGTTCTGTCCTTGAAGCTGATCGCCTTGCCAAACACACGCGCGCCCAACAGACGCGCCCCTGACGGAAGGGAAATCCTCAACCGGAACGATCCGCGATCCCAATCAACGTCAATCGAACGAACCGCGATCGAGGCGATCCATCTAGGCGATTCGCTCGGCTCCTGATAGCGCTCGCAGCCGGCAAACAACTCGTTGTTGTCCAGCAATATCCGCAAATCCGGTGACCAGCCGCCGGCCATGCGAATCCACTTGTGCGAGCCGCTGGACCACTCGCAGGAGGCCGTATCTTGTGGTTCGATCACGGCGTCTATCGGGACGCGGAACGTGTAGCTTCGCGAGGGCACGAACGAATGCGTTTCACAGTCAACGGGCTCACTGCGCCCATGACGTCCTTCGACCCATGCCTCCAATTCCGCGTCCGGATCGAACAATGAAAGCAGTTGAACCGCCAATGGCTCACTCGATCCGTCGGTGACGGCAACGCAGACGTTCGGCGTCACAGCCGCAAATTGAACGTCGCGACCCGATCCGCCCGCGCGTGCGAAGCCGCCGTCAAGCTGTTGAATGAACAGTGCTTTTGTTTCATCGGCTACCGAGACGAAGAACCGATCGCATGAGCAAAGTTGATCCAGTTCTTGGCGAAGCGGTGCAACAAACTCGACCTTACCCGCGTTCCACACGAGGGACGCCTCTCCTACATACGCGACGGATTGCGCGGCGTCGTCAATCGCCAGTGCCGGTGGTTCAGGCGGCCTCCATTCGGGCCTGGCGACAGCCGGCTTCCTTCGCGCTGCCGAAAGGACGTCATCGACCCAGTCATCGAGAATCCAAGGCGAGGCGAGCAAAATCTTCCGTAGTTCTTCTTCGTGCTTGAACCCGTCCTGATACGCTTCCAAAGATTCGATCAGGCCAGCAAACGACTCAGATCGGTTCTCCTCGTCCTCTAGCAATAGCTGCGCGACCGTCGGGAGCGTATCCAGATAGAGCCATTTGCCAAGTTGCTCCTTCAGTCCCGTACGGGTCAATCCAAATTGCAGTTTGATGGACGTGAACCAATGCATCTTCCCCAGTTGGCGGACGATGTTCCGGAGGCCGTATTGAAGGCACGCCGCCTCGATGGCATGGCACAGCAGCGGTTTCGCCGCGCCCTGCTTGCTAAAAAGGACAGACTTGACTTCCGGCTTCCAACCGATGCTCCGGATAATGGGCCACGCTTCAGATTCTTCCGTTTCGCGCCGGCACACTTCCGCAGCAAGCGTCAGAAACAACAGCCCAAACTTCGGAGAACGCGAAGAGTACTGAAGATTGAGTTCGGCCTGATCGGGCAGCAAGCTGTGCGCCCATTGGTGCAGCCACACAAGGTCGTCAGGCGCAAGCGTCAGTTCGGCGATCGACCACCTGTCAGATTCTCTGTTCCCTGTCGCAGCCTGTTCTATCCTCGCGGAACCCTTGACAATCGACTCGCCTTGCCGCGTTGGATCCAAGCCACCGAAGATTCCGCCCATTCGCCTGCTCCTTATCCTCACTGGTCTAGTGCCAATTGCCTATGACAATCAAGTGCGAACGAGGGCGCGAATACGCGGTGTAACAGAATCGCGTACGTGCGGCCTTGTCGCTGGGCAAGCAGTCGGCTTCCGCAAGCACGACAACGGCGTTCTCCAATCCTTTGAAATCCTGCACCGAAGCCAGGCGGACATCAACGCCGGATCGTGGCTTGGGGGAGAGTTTGCGACCGTGCGTCAGCGTCAAGTCGCAAAGTTGTGATTCGTCCACCTTGCGAGGTGTGAGGACGACAATATCATCAACGCCGATTTGGTCCTTTTCCATCAGGTCGCGGACTATGTGTTTCACCGACTGCCGCTCGTCGTTGCTCTGCTCAACGTCGCGGACCTTACGGCCGAGAGGACCAAGAGGCCGCTGCGGCGGATCGGCCTGATAGAAGTTCTGTAACCGGACGTGGATTGAACGCGTCGTCCGCACATTGTCTCCCAAGTGCAGTTCGATCATCCCTTCCGGCAAGCTGGTTTCGTGGCCGTAGATCTGCTGATTGTCGTCGACAAAAACATAGAGCACGTCACGTTTGGCGTCACGTAGCAGACCTTCGACGAATACCCACTCGTCCGCACAGAAATCCTGCCCCTCGTCCACCATGATTGCCTCGAAGCGAGAGTCCGGCGCTTGCTCAGCCAACTCAAGCAGTTTCCATCCGTACTCCGGTTCCAGCGGGGCCACATGAGTGTTTCTGTCTTGCCTGAACACCACTTCCAACAACTGGCTGTATGCCGCAATCACTAAGTTGTTGTCCGTCTTCGTCATCGATCGCAGGTGATCGGCCAGCGGTTCGCTACGGCACAACAACAAGGTACGGAATCCCTCGGCGTGCAATTGAATCGCGCGTTTTCGAGCTAACCACGTCTTGCCAGATCCGGCGCCGCCGCGAACGGCAACGCGGGGCAGCTTTGCCGCCGCCTGGACGACACGGAACTGGTCGTCCGTGAGTTTTTCGAAGCTCCGCGTCTCCAGCGGCAGATTCGCACCGAGTGAATCAGTGAACTCCAACGGCGTAGCGAACAAGAACACCAGCGTTTCGCACGATCTAGATGCTCGCGGATGGGGCCACGATGGGCCAAACCAGAAACTCGCCGCTGTGAGTACTCGGTCAGCCAAATTCGCCAGCATCGCCTTGTCGATGACGATGTCGCGGGACACGTCGCTGGGAAACACGGCATTTGCAGGCATCGCACTGTCGGGAAATACAACCAGCCGGCCCAGCCTGTTGACGGAAGCACCTTTCCAGAACGCGAGTTCATTGAACTTCTTGGCAAGATTGCGAGCATTGCGGGCGACCTGGCCGAAGGGATCGATATCGTGTTCCATTCTATACCGATCGCGCGACTTCCACTGGCCGTCCTTGTTCAGAAGAATCAAGCCACCCTTCACGTCGACAACCAACACTCCGCGTTTGGGATGTGCCATGACAAAGTCCGCCTCGCCTTCCTTGGGCTCGCCATTCCCAGGCTCCTTCAGCAACCATTTTGCTTGGTGAACGACGGTCCAATCCCGTTGAGTTGCGTCCAGCTGCGATTTCAGCTCGTCGTACACAACCACTTCGGCGCGGAACTTCGGGTTGTTCCGTGTGGCAAGCGGTAGTTCTTGTGGAATATAACGGTTCTTCGCCATGGGTTTTGGCTAGCCGACTATTTGCTGGAGAGGTGGAGCAATGTGTCACCAACGATTGTACACCAACGTATATGCGTATGCACGAGACCATTCCGGTCACATGCCCGAAATTCAAAATGCGCCTCCACAATGTCACGGCTCGCCCGGCAAACACAAAAAGTGCTTCGCAATTGGCAAAGTCTCCACGTTCGTCGTTATGTCTCCAGCCGGAAATGTCGGTTGCGAGCGCAAACGACATCTTCTTCTGGATGCTTGCCAAAAAAAGCTGCGGCGGTGGCGCACACACCCTGAAGCCCTTCCTGCAATCGCAGCCCTCACTCCCGTGCAGAGTTGACTGCAAACCACCCGTCAAGGCGGGTGTTAATTCGCGACGGAACGAACCTTTGATCGTTTCGCGGTAGAGGAGGAGTTGCTGATAGGCTTCGTCCAGGTTGCGGCGCTTCTTCTTGTACTCCCAGCCAAAGCGGCCGCGCATCCAGACATCCGCCCATCCCTGGCCGCCGGACGTCTTGCGGACTCCGCGCTCGAACGTGTACCAGGCGCCGTCGGGATCGGCGGTGGCCGGGGTCGGCTGCCCCAACAAGGCACAGAGATCGAGAAAATGCTGCTGGCAGGCGCTGCGTTCGGAGAGGTTGGCGCGTTGCCACTTGGCAGTGAATTCGTGCGGCGTCATCCCTGCGGCCCGTCGGGTGTGGGTTCGTTCGTTCCGCGCGCCGTGCGCGTCTTTCGCCACGCCGGGGTGATGGGTTTGCAGGCGTCCGGTCCAACCACATCGTCCGTTTGCTCGCGGCTCGGCTGCTGCGAGATAGGGTCCATACCTACCCCACGGCTGGCAACGCCCAGATTCTAACCGGTCCGCGGAAACCCGCCTAGTGGCCGCCGACACACGGCCGCGATGACTTGCGAGTTGGGGCTAAATCCCGCGCAGGTCGGATCGAATTGGCCGATTCGGAGTCCCCTTCTCCTTCCTTCTCGCCACTCCCGCCTCGATGCGGCGGGAGCGGCGAGAAGGAAGGAGAAGGGTATGGCAAGACTGCCTGCGCTAGCCATCAATCGTGGCTTCCACCGGGGCGAGCCCGAGTGGCGGCCCTTTCCACGAAACGTGAAACGTGTACCAGGCGCCGTCGGGATCGGCCGTGGCCGGGGTCGGCTGCCCCAACAAGGCGCAGAGATCGAGAAAATGCTGCTGGCAGGCGCTGCGTTCGGAGAGGTTGGCGCGTTGCCACTTGGCAGTGAATTCGTGCGGCGTCATCCCTCGCCTGCCTCGGCTCGATCTGCCGGGATGTATGGAATCAGCCCTTTCTTGAAGGCCATTTCTTGGAGTTCCCGAGGTGCGTGGCGGATGTCCATCAGGAGTTCGAAAACTGCTCCGCAGAGACCTGGAGTTTTCGGTTCACGAAAGACAGGATGGCCGCATACAGGTCGTAGAACAGCTTGCCTTCGTCGAATGTCAGGTTCATGATTTCGCCGATGGCTACTCTGCCGCGGCGACGGGGTTTTTCAGGACGCCAACCCCTTCCAACTCCACTTCCACCACGTCGCCCGGCTTGATATCGGTCGTTTTGCCGGGAGTGCCCGTGAAGATCAGGTCGCCCGCTTCGAGCGTGACGAAACGGCTGGCGAAGCTGACCATTGCGGCAACGCCATGCACCAGGTCGCTTGTCCGCTGTTGCTGGCGAACCACGCCGTTGACGCGGCAGGTGAGCAGGAGGTCGTCGTAATCGATGCCCGCGACGATCGAAGGTCCACAGGGGCCGAAGGTATCGGTCCCCTTGGCGCGCCACCATTGGACGTCGTTCTTCTGCCAATCCCGCGCGCTGACGTCGTTGCCGCAGGTGACGCCGAATACATAATCGAGGGCCTTATCGACCGGCACGTTCTTCGCACGCCGGCCGATGACGATCACGAGTTCGGCCTCGTGATGGACGACGTTGCTGCCCTTGGGCAGCACGATGGTATCCCCGTCGCCGATGAGGCAACTTGGCGGCTTGAAAAACAGTTCGGGATCGGGATGTTTCGACTGCGCGCCGAGATGCGATTGGTAGTTGCCGGCGGCCGCGAGGATCTTGGTCGGCACGGTGGGAGCGAGGAGCTTCACGTCGGCCAGGGCATGCGTTTGACCGGTCGGCACGTGCGAGGCGAACAAGTCGCCGGCGATGCGGCGGACGCGATCGCCTTGGACGATGCCGTAGCCGACCGTGTCGCCCGCTTGGAAACGAACGTAACGAGAGATCTTCTTTTCCGCGGCAAGAGCGCTGGCGCCGAAGAGCGGCAGCACGAGCAAAGCAACCAAAGCACGCCGGAAGCAGAACATGGCAACCTCCTTTAGTCTTCCTCGAACGACCCGCTCGCAGTCACGACTCGGCCGGGTCGCTTGCGGTGGACGAAACACGGTGTACGATTCCCTCTCTTGTATGACCCCGGCCACACCGAGTCAAGCGGGCGGAGGGCTCCGGCGTTGTCCCGCCGCGCTTGCGGTCGGCGCCGCGAACCGGTAGGCTGGAGGTTGCCTACAACAGTTGCCTACAACAAGCAGCCCGGCTGCTCAATCCGCTTTCCCCTCAGCCCAGCTATGAACGGTTACGAACGTATTTCCGCCGCGATGGCCGGCCGCCAAGTCGACTGCCTTCCGCTGATGCCGATTACGATGATGTTCGCGGCGGACCAGATCGGGGCGGCGTATGGCGAGTATGCCCGCGACCACCGCACGTTGGTCGAGGGCCAGTTGCGCACGGCAGAGCGTTTCGATTTCGACTTTGTCTCCTGCATCTCCGACCCGGCTCGCGAGGCGGCCGACTGCGGCGCGAAGATCCAGTATTTCGACGATCAACCGCCGGCCATCGACGAGACTCAAGCGCTTTTGGCCGATAAGTCGCGGCTGGTTGGCGTCACGGTTCCCGATCCGCTGGGCGGCGGTCGCATGACCGATCGGGTGCAGGCCGCGTCGTTGTTTCGGGAAAAGGTCGGCGGTGAGCTGGCGATTGAAGGGTGGATTGAGGGCCCCTGTGCGGAGGCAGCGGATCTGCGCGGCATCAACAACCTGATGCTCGACTTCTACGATGACCCGCCGTTCGTTCGCGATCTTTTCGATTTCGCCCTGGAGACGGGAGTGCGATTTGCTCGCGCGCAGGTCGAGGCCGGAGTGGATCTAATCGGTATGGGCGATGCGGCCGCGTCGCTCGTTGGGCCGCAGATCTACGAGGAGTTTGTCTGGCCGTACGAAAAGAGGCTGGTCGACGCGCTGCATGAGATGGGCACGAAGGTCCGGCTCCATATCTGCGGCAACGTCGGCAGGATTCTGGAGCCAATCGGGCGATTGGGTTGCGACATCGTCGATCTGGATTTCATGGTCCCCGTCGCCAAGGCCCGCGAGGCGATGGGCCCGAATCAAGTGTTGCTGGGCAACATCAACCCCGTCGCCGCGCTCCGCAACAGCACCCCGGGTCTGGTCACCGCCGCGCTGGCCCAGTGCTATCGTGAGGCGGGGCCGCGTTATATTGTCAGCGCCGGCTGCGAGGTGCCTCGCGACACGGCAGACGCCAATCTCTTTGCCATGCGAGAGTTCGCTCGCTCGCAGCGCCCGGCCTTGTGAGGGCTTCGCTGCTCTTCCAGCGGGCGAAGCCAGATGTTTCGGAACCGGACCGGGTTGTTGTGGGAGGCAAGAACCAGCGGGCCGCGCTCCTTGCCGATCTGGTAGGCCGGCAGCCTGGCGTGAAGAGTCTCCCCATAGATCTCCTGGTTGTGATGCCGCGTGAGCAACCCAATTCCGATTTGGGTTGCTCGCGACTTCTTGCCGGAACAATGCAGATGCGGCAGTTTGTCAAATAGCCCGCGATTCTTCTCTTGACGTGTTCGCGACCCCACCAGGGCCGCAGAAGCTGAGCCGGTCTCGATTCCGAGAAGCAGAGAGCGTTCAGTCCACCCGACCTTGACGCCCTGAAGGCTTCCTGGCATACTTCCGCCGCCTATCGATATTCGAGGTGAGTCCCGCGTGCGAATTCTCTACCTACACCAGCACTTCACCACACCGGCGATGCCCGGCGGAACCCGTTCCTACGAGATGGCGCGGCGGTTCGTCGTCTCCGGGCATGAGGTCCATATGATCACCGCCGATCGCCAGGCGGACGGCGGCGGTTGGCGCCAGACGAACGAGGCCGGCATCCACGTCCACTGGTGCGCGAACCGCTACTCAAACCAGATGAACTTCCGGGAGAGGATGGGGGCCTTTTTTCGGTTCGCCGGTCGGGCCGCGGGGCGCGCGGCCTCTTTGCCCGGCGATGTGATCTTTGCCAGCAGCACTCCGTTGACAATCGCACTGCCGGCGGTTTGGGCAGCCAAGAGAAAATCGATTCCGATGGTCTTCGAGGTGCGGGATCTTTGGCCGGAGATGCCGATTGCCGTCGGCGCGCTGCGAAGTCGGCCGGCGATCGTCGCCGCGCGATGGCTGGAACGATTCGCGTATCACCACTCCAAGCATGTCGTCGCTCTCTCGCCGGGTATGAAAGAGGGCGTGGTGGCCACCGGATACCCCGAAGACCGCGTGACCGTGATTCCCAATAGCTGCGACCTGCGAATGTTCCGTGTTGGACCGGAAGTCGGCCAAGCCTTCCGGCAGCGCTACGCATGGCTCCAGCACCGTCCCCTGGTGGTCTATGCTGGGACGCTGAATCTGCTCAACGACGTCGAATTCCTGGCAAGGCTTGCCGCCATCATTCTCCCGCAGAATCCCGAAGTGCGGTTCTTGGTGGTGGGCGAAGGGAGCAGGGAGCGATACTTCCGAGAACTGGCGGAAACATTGGGCGTGCTGGACCGCAACTTCTTCATGATGCCGATGCTGCCCAAGGCGGATATGCCGGCGATACTGTCCGCCGCCGACGTGGCCACGAGCTTGTTTGTCGACATCCGGCAGAACTGGGCCAACTCGGCAAACAAGGTATTTGACGCTCTCGCGGCAGGCCGGCCGGTTGCCATTAACCACAAAGGGTGGCTGGCCGATTTGATTGACGAGACCGGATGCGGGCTCGTTCTCGATCCTCACGATCTGACGAGTTCGGCGGGGCGACTTCTGGCCGCCCTGCAGGATAGGGCCTGGTGCGACGCCGCACGCGCGGCTGCTGCGCGCGTGGCCCAAGAGCGATTTGATCGCGACAAGCTGGCTCTGCAACTGGAGTCGGTTCTCGCCAATGCCGCGGGGGCCGCGGCGATGCCGGCCGGACGCAAGGCGGCATGACCCGGCGGCCAAAGAAAGAAGGCGACTCGATTGCCATGGTAAGTGCGAAGCGGAGAAGGCAGTCCCGATGACTTCACTCTCTTGGAAACGGCCGTTCGATGCCTTGGCAGCGGCCGGGTTGCTCGTTGTATTCGCGTTGTTGATGCTTCTCATCGCCGCGGCCGTTCGCCTCACAATGGGCCGTCCGATCGTTTTTCGGCAGGTCCGCCCGGGCAAGGACCGCCGCCCGTTCACACTCTACAAGTTCCGCACGATGAGCGACGCTCGCGATAGCAGCGGTGAACTGCTGTGCGACGGCCAACGGCTGACGCGACTGGGACGACTGCTGCGCCAGACCAGTCTCGACGAGTTGCCACAGTTGTGGAACGTGTTGCGAGGCGACATGTCGCTCGTCGGGCCGCGTCCGCTGTTGATGCGCTATCTTCCCTACTATACCGATCGCGAGTCGCGGCGGTTTGCGGTGTTGCCGGGAATCACCGGTTGGCAGCAGGTTCACGGCCGCAATCTGTTTGGCTGGGAGCACCGTCTGGAACTCGACGTTTGGTATGTCGAGCACATGTCGCCGTGGCTCGACCTGCGCATCCTCTGCTCCACGGTGGTGGCGGTGTTCACTCGCCGGGGCGTCGTGGTCGATCCACGGAGCACCGGTGGAAAGGATCTGGACGAAGAGCGAAGAGACCAGGCCGAGTTCCGCCGACCTCGCGCTCCGTCTGTCGCGGCCTGACAATTGGTGGGGTGGACTTCAGTCCGCCCTGCCCGTCCAATCGTGCTTGACGGCGTAGCCGGCTCACGACGTGCGTCTCAAATCGCCGCCGGCAATGCTCTTGTTCCGATCGGGCCGGGCGCCTACAATCCCGCCACGAATTTCCGGACGCCCCAGACAGACGGAGATAGCCGTGTCGGAATGGATTCCTCGCGACAAACAGGCGGCGGTCTGTTTTAGCATTGACGATATCCACCCGGGCAAGTCGTCCGATGCTTATGAAGCCGGGGGGGATCTGAATAAGGGGGTACTGGGCCGCTTGTGCTGGCTGCTCCGGCGGCACCCGAAGCTGGAGACGACCCTCTTTGTTACCGCGGACTGGCGCGAGATCTCGCCCCACCCGACCCGCCGCATCCTCTCGCGGATCCCGGGCCTGCGCGATCGGGTATACCTCACACCGATCCTTCCCGAAGGGACAATGCATCTCGCGCGGCATCCCCGCTTTGTCCAGTTCCTCCGATCGATGCCGCGGACGTCGGTCGGCTTGCACGGCCTTCACCATGTGCGTAAAGGGCTCAAGCCGCTCGTCGAATTTCAGGATGAGAGCGTCGAGCAATGCCGGCGAACATTAGCGTCGGCTATTGCCGTCTTCCGGCAGGCGGGCATCGATTTCGTGCCTGGGATGTGCCCGCCGGCTTGGAATGCGCCTCCCAATCTGCTCGAAGCCATGGCCCAACTTGGCCTCACTTTTGTCGCCTCCGCTCGTGATGTGCGGACCGCGGTGGACTCCGCCGCGGTGACAAACATGAGTGGGATGAAAGGAATGCCGTTGATCTACCCGCAGCGAATTCAAGGCGGCCGCATGGTACAAATCACCTCGAACTTCGCCGCCAACAACCCGATTGATCGGGCGCTTCAGATCGTTGAGTCGGGCGGGTTGTTGGCCATCAAAGCGCACGCAGTCAAAGAGGCGTTCGGCCGCACGGCGATCGACGGGCTGGACGAGCTCTACGCCAACTACTTGGATATCCTGCTTTCCACTTTGGAAGACCGCTACGGAGACTCGCTCTGGTGGACGTCGATGCACAAGATCGCCGAGCGCATGCTCGTGCCGATCCCACTACGGAAAGCGAGCTAATTGACGATACCATGACTATCGTTGCGAGCGGAAGCGGCACGGCATCTCTTCGAGGGCTCGACGGTCCCGTTGTTACGGGAGCCGATTGCGACAACTTCCTCCGTTATCGCGACATGCTGTTGATTCGCCGCGTCGAGGAGACGATCCTCGATCTGTTCAGCGAGGGCAAGGTCGGCGGCACCACGCACACATGCATCGGCCAGGAGGCAAACGCCGTTGGGCTCATCGGGCAATTGCAGCCCAAGCGGGATTACGTCCTCAGCAATCATCGCAACCACGGACATTATCTGGCCTTCGGCGGACCGATCGATCGGCTGCTGGCCGAGATCATGGGCTACTCCACGGGCGTCTGCGGAGGGCGCGGCGGCAGCCAGCACATCAAGTACGGGCACTTCATGTCCAACGGTGTGCAGGGTGGAATCGCGCCGATCGGCGTGGGGCTGGCCTTCGGAGAAAAGAGGGCGGGGACCGGCGGAATCGTCGTTGTGTGTCTCGGCGACGGCACATTGGGCGAGGGGGTGGTGTACGAATCGCTCAACATGGCTTCGCTGTGGGAAGTGCCGCTGCTCTTCCTCGTTGAAAACAACCGTTACGCGCAGAGCACACCGATCCGGTTGGGTGTCAAAGGGTCGCTGATCGGTCGCGCGGAGCCATTCGGCATCCCGGCGACGGAAATCGACACGACAGACGTCGCCGAGATCGAGCCCTGGGCCAAGAAGGCGATCCGGCACGTTCGCGAAGAACAGATGCCCCTCTGGGCGGTGATCCACACCTATCGACTCGCCGCGCACAGCAAAGGCGACGATTCGCGCGATCCGGAAGAAGTCCAACGATTCGCCGAGAGAGATCCGCTGCTGGTCCATGCCAAGCGTCTCGATGATCAGCGGTTGTCCGCGGCGGAGGCGTGGGTGGACGACGCCGTCGCCGCGGCTTTGCGGTCGGCAGCGGCCTCCGAGTTCTCGGCAACGGACAACCAACCACCGGTCACCCCATAACGAGCGAACCCCGTGAAACGAGTTCTCCAGCGTCTCAACGAATCGCTGAGCGAGTGCATGCGTTCCGACCCGGACGTATTTGTGATCGGCGAGGACGTCCTGGATCCGTACGGCGGGGCGTTCAAGGTCACGAAGGGCCTTTCGTCGCGATATCCCGACCGCGTGCTCACCACGCCGATCAGCGAGGCCGGCATCGTGGGGTTTGCCGCCGGAATGGCGCTGCGCGGCTACAAGCCGGTGGTGGAGATCATGTTCGGCGATTTCGTGACACTCATTGCCGACCAGTTGATCAATCAGGTCTCCAAAATGACCTGGATGTATAACGAGAAAATCGACTTTCCCATGGTGGTTCGCGCGCCGATGGGCGGGCGACGCGGCTACGGCCCCACGCACAGCCAGACGCTGGAGCGGCTCTTCCTGGGCGTGCCCGGACTCGTTGTCGCTGCCATTTCTCCCGTCTTTGATCCCGGGGAGATCGTTCGTCGGGCTATCCTCGAGGTGGGGCAGCCCGTCTTCCTCGTCGAGAACAAGCTGCTCTATCAGGAGATGGTCCTGGAGGAAGAGGCTCTCGAGGAGCGATTCGGTTTCTGCCGTAGCGACGATGTTGATCTGCTGCCGACGGTTACGCTCTCGCACGGCGATGAAGCGGATGTCACCTTGATTGCCTATGGCGGGATGGTGCCTCTGGTGCTCGACGCCGCCGAACGGTTGCATACCGAGGAGGAGTTGGACTGCGACGTCGTCGTGCCGCACCGTCTCTCTCCGTTGGCGATCGAGCCGCTGATCGAATCGGTTCGGCGGAGCCGCCGCGTGGTGGTGGTTGAAGAGGGCGTGGCGGCGTGGGGTTGGGGCGCCGAGGTTGTTGCCGCGCTTTCTGGAATTGCTCTGGAGGCACCGGCGGAGCGCGTGGGCGCGGCGATGAGTCCCATCCCGGCCAGCCGGCGCCAGGAACAAGAGGTTCTGCCGCAAATCGACGACGTTGTCGCCGCCGCCATCCGCACTGTCGACCGTACCTTCGCTTGACAGATCCCGAGGAGTCCATGCTTCAAACGATCCACGTACCTCGGCTCAATGCGAACGAAGACGAACTGCTCATCGCCGACATTCTGGTTTCGGTCGGCGACGAGGTAGAGATTGGCCAGCCGGTGTTCGTGATTGAGTCGTCGAAGGCCACCGAGGACATCCTCGCCCAAACGGCGGGTTACGTCCGTCGCATAGCAGCGAAAGCCGGCCAGGTCTTGGCCGTCGGTGCGCCGGTTTGTTTCCTTACCGACACCGCAGACGAGCCGCTGCCGGACCTGTCGTTGGGCGAGACTTCCCCGTCGCAAGGTAAGGTCGCTGCCGAACCGGCCAAATTGTCCGCCAAACAGCGGCTGAAGGCGAAGCGAGCAGCTCCGAGGGTGGCCGCCCATGTCGCTGCCTCAGCCTCCGACTCACTCGAAGGACTTACCGACAGCTCCGAGATCCCGTGGGTCAAGCAGATGCGGGGTCGCATCGACGAGCATTGCGGCCCGGATCTCCAGCGGCGCGAACAGACCGTGGATCGGGCGGTTGCCTGTCCTTGCGCCGCCGACGGAGTGTTCCTCGCCGAGGGCGTTACGCTGGAGGAAGGGGCCACATTAACCGCGCGGAGGATCTATCTCGATCGCAATGCCCACGTGGGGCGAAATACATCTCTGAAGGCCGACACGATCTATCTCGGTGCGGAGACTCGCATTAGCGGTAATGTGTCGCTTCAAGCCGGTGAGATTCTCATCGAAGACGGTGTGCTGATTGCCGGCGGGACGGCAGCCGATTTGTCCGGAGGGCAGACCGCCCACTCGCGGCTGATTGTCGGCGCAGCAAGCCTCATTGCGGGCAGCGTCAATTTGAACACCGCTTCCGAGATCCTGCTGGAACGCGAGTGTGCGATCAGCCCTCGTGCCATGCTCTTCACCCACAGCTTCTGGCAGAGTGTGCTCGAAGGTTATCATCCGTTGTTTCAGTCGATCCGGATTTGCGAAAACGCCTGGATCGGCGCCGGCTGCCAGGTGTTGCCGGGCATAACCGTCGGGCCGGGATCGATTGTGATGTCCAACTCGACCGTGGTGCAGAACGTGCCCGCGGCGTGCCTTGCGGGGGGAGTGCCGGCCAAGGTCATTCGCCGCGACATCCGCAGGGAACTCACGACGTCTGAAAAGCTTCGAATCGTCAAACAACTCCTCCGCGAGTTTGCGGAAAGTCTCCGATTCAAGAACTGCGAGGTCGCGTCGTCATCCGAGTTTGATGCGGTCATGGTGAGCCGGTCGGATATCGGCATGCGATCCATTGTGATTGCCGGCCCCGACGGCCCTGCGCCGACGGAGCATCCCGAACGTGCGATCTTCTTGACACTCGTTTCGCCGATCACGCCTCTCTCCTCACAATCGGTTTTCGACCTCGAAGAGCGGACCTTCAGCGGAACCGAGGATCGAATCACCCATGAACTCCGTAACTTCCTCCGCCGCCGCGGCATTCGCTTCGCGCCGTACGCATGGAATTCGGACTATCGCAAGGGCATCCTCGCCTAGAAATCGTCGGCAACAGGTTCACCACCGCGCAAGTTGCCCTTGACACCCCCGTGGGTTCCTGGCAGACTTCCGCCGCAATTTGTCCCGGTAGGGAGACTACCCCGCCACGGCACATCCCGCGCAGGCCGTTGGCCGTTGCGGTTAAACGAGTTGGGTTGCGGCCGCAGGCCGCGTTAGGGAGAGGCTGCCCAATGGCCAATTCCGAGAGTCGCTTGATTCCGATCGAAGAACCTGTTCGCTGGGACGACGCTCTGGCCCGCTGCGGTCGTTTCGATTGCTATCATTTGGCCGGTTATCATGCGCTGGCGAAATCGCGCCGCGAAGGAGAGCCGCACCTGCTGTTCTTCGAGCACGAAGGACATTGCGCGGCCCTGCCGATGCTCGTCCGTCCCGTGGCCACCGTCGAAGGGCTGGAGCACTGCGGCCTGGCGGATGCAGCGTCGGTCTACGGCTATCCCGGAGTAATCGCAACGATCCGAGAGTCCGATGCAGGGTCGGAATCCTTCCGCAAGGCATTCCACGACGCGTTGGGCCGCACGTTGGACTCGCTGGGCATAATCTCTCTGTTCCTCCGCCACAATCCGCTCATCGACACCGCCTGGCTGCTCGCGCCGAAGACCGACGCCCCGGCAATCGGGCCGACGGTTGCCATCGATCTGAGCCAGCCGGAGGAACAGCAATGGGCCGCCATACGGAAAGACCACCGGCACGACATTCGACGCGCTCGAGACAACGGCATGGTCGTACGCGACGATGTGTCGTTCGCCGATCTGGACACGTTTCGACGGATCTACACGGAAACAATGAACAGCCGGGAGGCCGACGATTACTACTATTTCGACTCCGACTATTTTGCCGGTCTCATCGGCCGTCTGCCGGGGCGAGTGAAGCTCCTCTTCTCGCAGAATCGCAACCAGACGGTCGCCGCGGCCATGTTTCTCCTCTGCGGCGACATCATCCAATACCACTTGAGCGGAACAGCGCCCGAGTTCAGCAGGGTTCGTGGAGGGATCAAAGTCATCCTCGACGCGATGCGTGTCTGGGGCGCACGAAACGGATACCGCTGGCTGCACCTGGGTGGCGGATTGGGCGCACGCCGTGATTCCCTCTTCGATTTCAAAGCGGGTTTTTCGAAGACGACTTTTAACTTTGCCACGACGCGACTGATACGCAATGCGGATGCCTACGAGGAACTCCGGTCGCGGCGGTCGCACTGGCTTCGCGAACAGGGGTTCGAGCCGTCCCAGGGCTTGTTCTTTCCGGCGTACCGCCAGACGCCGCTGCGGCGCGCGGCGTGAGAAAGGCAATTTGAACGGGCAGAGCAGGCGGGGCACTCCGTGGCCCGCCTTGGTTGGACTGATGAACCTGCCGCCAAAATTCAGTCGGATCACAGTAAACAAGGGATCGCAACAATGCACCACGGCAGATCCTCCACAAACCAACTCGCTATCCACGGCGGTCGTCCGCTCCGCAGCGATCCAATGCCCCCTTGGCCCGTCTTCGATGAGCAACAAATCGGTGCCGTCGCCGACGTGCTTCGCTCCGGAAAGGTGAACTACTGGACCGGCGACGCATGTCGGCAGTTCGAGCAGCAGTTCGCCTCCGCAGTGGGCTGCAAGCACGCGGTGGCGGTGGCCAACGGCACGGTCGCACTCGAGCTGGCGCTGCACGCCTTGGGAATCGCTGTTGGCGACGAGGTGTTGGTCACCTGCCGCAGCTTCGTGGCGTCGGCGACTTGCTGCACCAGCCGCGGGGCTTTGCCCGTTTTCGCCGACGTCGATCCGAAGAGCCAGAATGTCACACCGGCAACCCTTAGGGCCGCCTTGACCCCCCAGACCAAGGCACTGATCGCGGTACACCTCGCTGGCTGGCCGTGTGAAATGGACCCGATCATGGCGTTGGCCAGAGAGCGGGGACTGTGGGTGGTCGAGGACTGCGCCCAGGCGCAGGGAGCGACGTACCGGGGCCGACCGGTCGGCTCGCTCGGGCACGCGGCTGCCTTCTCCTTTTGTCAGGACAAAATCCTCACCACCGGTGGCGAAGGCGGCATGCTCACCACCAACGACACCGAAGTCTGGGAGCGTGCCTGGAGCTACAAGGATCATGGCAAGAGTCATCTCGCGACGCGGCGGCGCGGAATGCCGGGCACGTTCCACTGGATGCACGACACGCCGGGCACGAACTGGCGGATGACGGAAATGCAGGCGGCGATTGGACGCATCGCGTTGGAGCGGCTTCCCGAGTGGCTGCGGATCCGCCGGCGGAATGCCGCGATTCTGTCGGAGCAGCTTCGGGACATACCGGGGCTGCGGTTGGCCGTGCCTCCGCCGCACGTGGAACATAGCTATTACAAATACTACGTCTTCGTCGAGCCGGAGTGCCTTCGCCCGGCCTGGTCGCGAGACCGCATCCTTGCCGCCCTCATTGCGGAAGGCATCCCCTGCGGCAGTGGCGCCTGTCCGGAAATCTATTTGGAAAAGGCGTTCGAGGGAACTTCGCTCCGTCCGACGAAACGCCTTCCCAACGCCCGGCGGTTGGGAGAAACCAGCCTGATGTTGCTCGTCCATCCCACGCTTGGCGAGCGGGACATTCTCGATACGTCGGCGGCTTTGAGGAAGGTGCTCTGCGAGGCCGCGGCCGACCGCCGAGGCGGGCTGCGGCGCGCCGCGTAACCGAAGGAGGATTGATGGAGTCCAAGGCTAATGTTCTCGTTACCTGCGGCGGTAAATGGGTGGGAACCGTGCTGCAGCTCAAGCAGGCCCTTCGTGAGGTGCCACCCTTGCGGCATGGAAGGCTGTATGTCGCGGACCAGGCGGCGATGACGCCGGCGGGGCAGTTCGCCGAGGGCTCGTTCGTTGTGCCCCCGATCAGCCATCCCGGCTACATCGACGCCCTTTGGGAAGTGTGCCGGCGGGAGCGGGTACGCGTGCTCCTGCCTTTGATCGACATCGATCAAGTGAGGCTCGCCCCCCATAAAGATCGATTTGCCGAAGCCGGCACAACCCTGGTGTCTCCTCCGGCGGACTTGGTGGAGATGCTGTTCGACAAGACTCGTTTTCACCGGCTTGCCGTGGCTGCCGGACTGCCTGTCCCTCGACGAATCACGCCTGAGGAACTCGACTCCGCGGATTATCCGCTCTTCTACAAGCCGATCCGGGGTTACGGCGGCATCGGTGCGGGACGATGCGACTCACCTGCCGATGCCCGTCGCGTCTGCGCATCGCGGCGCGACTTGATTTTCCAGGAGTTCGTCTCGGCGCCGGAACTGAGCATCGACTGCTACATCTCGCCCGACGGGATTCCCACGGTCCGCGTGCCGCGGATCCGCGACAAGGTGCTCGGCGGAGAGGTGATGCAGTCTCATACCGTCCGCCCGCCGGAAGTCAACGCCCTGGCGATCCGGACCCTTGAGGTGCTTGCCCGGCGCGGCGTCCACGGTCCGGTAACCGTTCAAGCATTTGCGACGGATGAACCGCTCCTGCTCGAGGTGAATCCACGCCTGGGCTCCGGCAACGTGCTTTCCAATGTCGCAACAGGCGGCCGGCTGCACCGCTCCGTGCTCGCCGGCGCGTGCGGTTTGCCGGTGACCGGCGATCCGGACGACTACCGCGACGGCCTCTATCTCTATCGCTATCTCGGCGACGTCATCCATGACGGTTCCGCTCCTTTTCAGGTCTTTCCACGGGTGGCTGCCTGATGCTCCGCGCGGTCCTGTTCGATCTCGACGACACGCTCTATTGCGAGGGGGATTTCTACCGGAGCGGATTCGCCGTGGTGAGCGACGAACTCCAACGGCGGGGCGTTGGTCGCGCGGAGTCGGTCCAACGATTATTGGATCAGTTGCACTTTCACGGGAACCGGGCGCGGGTGTTCAACGATGCCGCCGAAGCTCTCGGTTTTCCGGCGGAGTGGGTGCCTGAATTGGTCGTCCTCTTTCATCGCCACACGCCTCGGATCACGCTTCCGGCCGAATCCGCAGAAGTGCTCAAGCGTCTGCGCGACCAATATCGATTGGGGATTGTCACGGACGGACATGCCGACGTTCAACGAAGGAAGCTCGCAAGTTTGCGCGTTGCCTCGCTTGTCGACGCCGTTGTGGTCACCGATGACCTGGGACGCGAACACTGGAAACCACATCCCCTCCCCTTCCATATCTGCTGCCGGCAACTCGGTGTTCAACCTGCGGAAGCGGTTTACGTCGGCGATAATCCGCAGCGAGACATGGCCGGGGCAAAGCGGGCCGGGATGCCCGCCATCCGCCTCTTGAGCGGCTATTTCCGCAATCAGCCGGGCAAGAATGGGGAGTTGCCCTGCTGCGAAATCCGACGCCTCGCCGATCTGGAAAGCGCTCTGGCGAAACTGTCTCTTCGCGAGGTTGCCTGAACTCGGAACAACCGGGTTGACGAAAAGGTGGAAGCCCGGCAAGTTCTTGCCCGCGTTACTCTTCAGCGATATAATCGCCATTGGTTATGCCCTCCTCGAATCGAGTCTTCACAGATCGCCTGAAGCACCCGGGCGAAACGGAGTAGCACGTGCCCGCCGAAAGCCTTCTGCCACAAAGCCTGAGCGTTGCCTTCGTCGGCATCGCCGGCGCGCCGTTCGACTTCCTGCCGGCGCCGTTTGTCCTGCTTGAGTATTTCCGAACCAAGTCGCCGCAGGCGGAACACGTTCGATCCAAAATCTTCTCGTATCCCCAGCTTGCGCACGGCGATGCACACTTTGCCGCTCGTTGCGACGGCATCCTTGCCGACGTCGAGATGTTTCTGCGAGAGCAAGTTGCCAGGGACGGGCGGACGAAGAAGATCGTCTGCTTTTCCTGTTACACCTGGAATATCGATGCTCTTCATCGCGTCTCCGCGGCTTTGAAGGAGGCGATGGACGACCTGACGATCATCTGGGGCGGGCCGGAGATCTCGCGGCAATTCATCATCGAAGGCGCCTATGACGCGTCTGCCGCCGACTATCTCTTTCACGGGGAAGGCGAAGTCGCGCTGACCAAATTGCTGGACGTATTCGTCCGCGGTGCGTCGGTGGATCTCGATGCCATCGGCAATCTCGCCCACAGGCGGTGCGATCGATATGCCTGCACCGAGGTGGTGAACCAGCATCTCGATCTTGGCCAATCTCCCTCTTACATCTTGGCCGGCGCGGCTGACGAAGTGCTCGCGCGTGCGGGCATGAGTTTGAACGTCGAAACGCAACGCGGATGCAACTTCCGCTGCGCCTACTGCAACTACCACAAGTCGTTTCCCGGCATCCGATACCGCGATCCGCAGTTGGTCGTGCGGGAGATCCTGCACGCCAGGGAACTGGGCTGCGAAGCCGTCCGAATAACCGATGCGAACTTCGTTTCCGACAAGGCGCACGCGCTGGCCATCTTAAACGCCCTGATTGCCGCGCAGGTGAAGATGCGACTTATGGTCGAATGCTTGCCTCAGTTCGTCGATCCGGAAATCGCCGACGCTTTCGGGCGCTATGTCCAAGGTCGCGAAAACCGCGTGATCGTCGGCATCGGCATCCAGTCGCTCAACGAGGAATCGATGCGCACCGTCCGGCGGTCCATCCGCAGGCAGCATTTTGAACGAGCTTTCCAACTCCTCGAAGCCAATGGTGTCCTTATCAAGTCGGATATCATTTTGGGGCTGCCGTTTGAGACTCGAGAAAGTTACCACACGTTGCTGGCCTTCGTCCTGGATCTCCAACAAAGCGGCCGCAATCTGACGTCGATGGGCCTGTTGCGAATTCTGCCCGGCACGGATCTGGTGGCCATTGCCCGCGAAACGGGACTTGTCTACGACCCGTCCGACAGCGAGCACTATGTCTATGCGACGCCGACCATGAATCGAGCGGACATGTTGCATTGCCTCAGGCTCAACACGGCGGTTGCGCGGGTGATCTCGGCGCGCGACGACCAGAAGAAGATGCGGCTGAGAGATCTCTATTATCGCGTCAAGCATTCGCAGGGCATGTCGCACGTCGACGTGCTGGAGCGATTGGCCAGTGGCTTCATGACGTATCTGACGAGTCAGGGAAGCGACTCGGACTTCTGCAAGCCGGATTTCCCGGACGCGGAGTACTATTACACCTATCGTGTCGACAACGAAATACCCGATGACGTCGTCGTCGATATTCTGACGCAAATCGAGCGTCCGACAGCGGAGGCAGGCGAGGGCGCCCTGCACTGAGACGGCGGCTGGGTGGGTTGGCGGCCGCGGTGACGCGGATGCGAAAGTCTCGACACATGGCGGTGCGCCAAGGTCAATCCGCCGCCCCGCGCCGCTCGTTCCAGAACGCGTCGCGCAGGGCGAGAATGTTCTCAGGCGGAACGTCGTATTGGATGTTGTGGACTTGGGTGAAGACTAGATGCGCGTCGGGGCCGAATTCGTCGAGCCGCCGGCGAACGTCCTGGCGCACGATCTCCGGATCCGCCGCGTTCAGCGCATGCTGCGTGTCGCAGCCGCCACCCCAGAACGCAATGTCCTTGCCGTATTCTCGAACAAGGTTCCGCGGGTTCATCTTCGCTGCGCTCACCTGAACCGGGTTGAGGGCATCGACCCCCATTTCGATCATCGACGGTATGAAGTCAAAGACCGAACCGCAGGAGTGCATGATTACCTTCTTGCCGCGCGACTTGATGCAGCGAACCAGGTCGGACATGTAGGGGTAGATCATTTCCCGGTACATGGCAGGCGACATCATCCCCGACTGCTGCGTTCCCAGGTCGTCGGTCAGAAAGACCGCGTCGAACCAGGGGCCGAAGGAGTCAAAGAAGGCGTCCACCCGCCGCAGGTAGACCTCGTGCAGTTTTCGCATGATCGCGTGGACGAGATCCTTGTTTTCCACGAGGTCGACGAAGTATTGTTCGAAACCGCGCAGCAACTGGCCGGCCTGGTTGTAGTGCATCCGCCAGAGCGTGACGACGGCGCGATCCGTCGATTCGTACTGCGCTCGGGCGCGGCGGGCCAAGTCCACCAGCGGTTCGTCGTAGACGGGCGAGTAGTCCCACCGCTCGAATAACTCGCCGAACGGCTCCAACTGGCCCGCCGACGCGATATGGGCCAAGGCGGGCGCAACGGGGTCGAAGTAGTAGGCGTCGCGCGCTCGGCGGAATACCACGTCGCCGCGGTCGTTCTTGACGACCGAGGAACCGTCGGAAAGGTCTTCGACTCCGAAACGCTCGGGCACGATCAGTTCCAAACCGAAGGGGGTCTTCCAGGTCTTGGTCGCTCGAGAGCCGAACCACAGCGCTTCCACGTCGCTTCCCAAAGCGGCGGCCATTTCCGCATCGGAGGCGGCGACCAACTGAATCAAGCAGCCGCAGCGGATCGGCCCGCCGGGCAGGCCCAAGCGCCGCCGGAGCTTGTCGTAGGCGATCACGTGGATGCTCGAACAGTCGGTGCCGCCGAGGTCGAACGGGGTAACATCCGGCTTCTGCCGGTTCAATGTC
Source organism: Rhodopirellula sp. (assembly GCA_012728855.1). GTDB lineage: Bacteria > Planctomycetota > Planctomycetia > Pirellulales > Thermoguttaceae > JABWBD01. The sequence continues at coordinate 30,358 of JAAYEH010000363.1, forward strand.
GCCAGCACGCGTGTACGGCCTGTCATCGGGCTTCTCCTTCTCAACTCTCGGGCATATGATAGCCCGGTTTCGGCGAATTCCAGGCGGTCTGTCCTTCTCGCACCACTTCTTCCAGTCGTTGCCAACAGTACCATTGCATTCGCGGCAGGTGGAAGGGCCCTTTCCACATGTTCCCTTTCAACCTGGTCGACAGGCTGCCGTCGCGATGGAGATAGCCATACCACTCGCCATAGACGGGATCGGGGAAGTGCGCATGCGCCCAGTCGTGGACCGTCTGGTGCCAGCGGGCGTATTTTGGGTCGCCGGTGAGTTGCCATGCCAAGAGCGTGGCGATGATCGCTTCGTTGTGCGGCCACCAGAACTTCATGTCGTGCCAGTATTCCGCGGCGGGCAGGCCGCGGGCGTCGCGGTAGTAATACAGCCCGCCGAACTCTTCGTCCCAGCCCCGCTCCAACGACCAGTCGAGGATCGTCGCCCCCAGCCACATCAGGCGTTCGTTGCGTTGCCTCTGCTGAGCCTCTTCCAGGATGAACCATGCCGTTTCGGCGCCGTGGCCGGGGCAGACCATCCGCCCCTCGAAGGTGTCGATCAGTTCGCCCTGCAATCCGACGGTTTCCATCGTGCAGCGGAACTCCGGCTTGAGGAAGTCGCGCTCGATCTCGGCCAGCGAATGGTCGATAACCTGCGCGGTAATCGGGTCGTCCACCGCCTTGCGCAATTCCTGGGCGGTGCCGATGAGAATCGCCGGCATCACCAGCGACTTGCTCTGCCGCGTTTCCGCCATCGTTTTTGGTTCCAGCAGCCCCGGGGTTGCGTGGTAATGGAGGACGAGGCGAAACAACTCCAGCGCCTGCTGCTTCGCATCGGGATCCTGAGCCGCGACACCGTAGGCCGCCAGGGCGATGACCGCGAAACACTCCGAGAAAAGGTAGCGACGTTTACGCAACGGCTTTCCCTCCCGGGTCACGCTGAAAAACATGCGGCCGTCGCTGTCGAAGCAATGCGCGTTGAGGAAATCGATCCCTTGCCGCGCAAGTTCCAGCCATTCGGGCCGCGGTTCCACCGTGCTGTAGAGCGTTGCCAACAGCCAGGCGAAACGGGCCTGGATCCAGACGGCCTTGTCGGTTTGCAGAACGGTTCCATCGCGGTCCAAGGCGTTGAAGTACCCGCCGTATTCCTGATCGACGGCATGTTCCATCCAGAAGGGAACCGTGTCGCTGAGCAGGCCGTCGCGGTAGACGCTGAGCAGTTGCGGGAGAGAGTCGGGCAGCATCATGCATCCTCAGGTTATGCGAAGGATCGCCGAATCAATGCGTTTCCGGAGAGCCTCTAAGACAACAATTCCCTCGCCGTCGGCACATCGGTCACCAGGTGCGTCCAGAGCAGCAGGTTCTCCTGGGTCAAGAGGGGAACGAGCGCCTTCGTTTTGGTGCGTCCGCACTCCGCGCAGGGACCGGCCAGCAGCACCACGTAGCGGTCGTTCCGCTTCACGCGCTCGACAAGTTCGGAGATCTCGAAGAGGGTGACGGCCCGCACGGGACACTCGTCGGCGAGCGCCGTCGCGGCCGAATAGGGGCGAAACTGCACGTCGCCGACCCAGCCCGCGGCGCGCATCTCGTCCAAAGCGCCGCGGTCCAACTCACCCTCGTCGATGAGGCTGGCGAGAAACTGGCCGAGCATGCCGTGCTCGTCTTCCTCGGAGGCGAGCGAGGTGATTACGATGTCGATTTCGTCGGCGCGCTCGAACGATTTCTTCACCCCGAGGCTCCGCTTCACCCGCTGGTAATCACTCTTGGTGACGACAGTCTCCGCGTACAGCGCCACGCACTCGACGCGGGCCATCACATCGTCGAAATAACCGAAGTAGCTGATCGGCGACTTGTGCGGCTGGTCAATCCGGAAACCGCCGGCGGAAAGGGCATGGAGAACCAGATCGGGACACTTCAGATCGGACGAGAGACGCTGCGCCAGTCGCTTGGCCACCCGCATGGCCGAATAACCCGCGCCCAGACCGACATGGACCGGCCCCGCTCGCCGGGCGGCAATTCGTTGGATCAAGGAGAGAACCAGATCGGCGCCGGCGGAAGTGACGTTGCGCGCCGCTTCCTCGCCGCTGACGTCGACCACTTGCAGCACCTGTTTGTCCTCGGCGTAACGGCTTATGCCATACCGCCGCGCGATCTGGTCTGCCAAATCCCGCTCGCGGGGCGGCTGTAGAAAGAGAAAATTGCGGCGGAACGCCTCCCAAATGAGGGGGTAGATCCGCTCGCGACCCAGATCGCCTCGACCCCGCTCCTCGCGGAGCCACTTGGCGACCGCCGCCGCCGCTCCCCGTTTGTCGCCGCTTCCGGCCTGGTACTGCTCGCCCAGCAAGGAAAAAAACTTCTCACAAACAGCGAACACCAACTCTTCGCTCTCCCCGGACGGGTGCCAGCGTCGGGACGGAGACATACATGGTCCAATGCTTGTCGCGGCGGCAGGGATAGTCCACAGTGCGCCAATCTACCAGGGGCCGCCAACGTCCGCAAGCAGGTAGATAGGCCGCCGACAGCGGCTTCCGCGGGCCGTGGCCGATGTGAACGCGACCTGCGGAAACAAGACCATACCTTAGCAGCCCGGCTGCTGGCCATCCGATTCGCGCAGCGCCAAGCGGTGGCCGATGGTAGCAGCCGGGCTGCTTGATATTCTGGCGGGTCGTTGTGCTTAGGGCTACGGGGCGACCTTGCCGGTGGCGGCCCATTCGACGCCGCGTGCGACGAGCTGCCGGACAGCCGGGTTGAGGATCGCCTTGGCGTCGTGGCCAAAGGCGTTCTGCACGACTCGCCCCTTGCCGTAGGGCCGCGTGAAGACAAGCGGTTCCGTGTGCCCGCTCCAGTCCGAGTCGGCCGTGACGAGTACGTGGATCTCCTCATCGCCCTGGAGCTTGGCGTAGAGTTCGTCGTCGACATCGAAGTCGTCGATGCCACGGGTGATCGGATGCTCGCGGTCGGCCACCTTGGAGCGGAAGACACTTCGCGGCCCGTGCCCCGACTTGCCCATCACCCAATGCCGGCCGCAGAGCTTGCCGAATTCTTCCCAGTCCTTGAACGAAGCGCTCGCCAGATGCTGCACGTAAAAGCCTTTGCCGCCTTTGACGAAGTCGAGGAGGTTCTTTTGAGCTTCCGCACTAATCGGGGGCAGATTGCGGTTGTAGAGGGTGAAGACGATCACGCCGTAGTCGTCGAGCGTCGGTTTCGACTCGAGGATCGACGGGGCTTCGCTGACGCGAACCTCGAACCGGCCGGTCGACTCCAGGGCCTCGCGCGTCGCCGCGGCGATTTCTTTCCAATTGTGGGACGGCACGTCGTCGCCGGTAATCAGCAAAGCCTTGATCTTCACTTCATCCGCCGCCAAGGTCGAGGCGGCCGTAAACATGCCCAAGAGGATCATTGTCACCGATACGATGCGTTGCATGAGTAGCTCCTTGTTGTGATCGGTTTCACCTGAACTCAGTCAGATATTCTAATTGCTCCAACCAGCCGGCGCCAGAGGGAGGCCCGCGACTGCAGGCGGGACACTCCGCGGCCCGCCATGGTCCGGCGGTGGTGTATCCGAAAGGGTTCGGGAGTCTTTTTCCGTATCGGCCTCGTCGCCGGCCGGCACATCCAGCCTGGTTGGAGGCCGATACGGAAAAAGACTCCCGACCCCCTTCTTCGCCAGCCCCCTACCGGCCGCGTTGTCCGCGCCCCGCCTTGATCAGAATCAACTGGGCCTCGTAACGGCCGACCAACTCATTGCGATTGGCCTGCTTGAAACGCCGGATCGCCCGTTCAAACATCTCGACGCAGTACTGGCTGGGCGAGTTGTTTTGCATCTGCGGAATTTTGGGCAAAAACTCTTGGTAGAACCGCAGCAGCGCTTCCTGCGACCCTTCGACGTCCTTGCTGATGTCTTCCAACCGGTCGAGCATCTGCGGCACATAGCGGCCTTCCCCCGGCATCTGCTGGATCGAGCCAGCCAACCACGGAACGGCCTCCTTCGCGCGCCGCTCCGACTCCAAATAGTCGGCGTACTTGAGAATCGTCTCGCAACTGAGATCCGGCCGGCCGGCGGCGCTGTAGAACCCGACCAGCTTTTCGTAGAGCTTTTCGCGTTGCTTGGGGTTGTTCTGGAAGGCTACCATGTCGTCGAAGATCTTGCAGGTAAAATCCGGAAAATTGGCAAAGGTGCGGAAGAGACTGTCGACCGAGGCCATCATCGCCCGGTGCTGATCCGCGTCGATCTTGTTTTCACGCGACATCTGGGCCATCGCCTGCCAGGCGCCTTCACTTCCGGGACTGAGCCGGATCACCTGGTTAAGAAACGTCAATTGCGCGGCGGTGTCCATCTTGAGCACGTCGCGGATCATCGGGTAAGCCTTCATGACCAGTGCGGCCTGGCGTTTGGCTTGCGGGTTGAGGCCGACGGTGTGCAGACGAAGTTCCAGGTCGCGGTCGGTGATCTCGACGCCTCTCTGCGGGTCGATCAGCGCGCCGACGTAGTAACGGTCGCCGCCGGAAGGGAGTCGCGACTGCATCGCGAAACTGACGCTGCCTTTGGACAGATTGGCAAGCTCGACCCAACTGACCCAGGTTTGTTGGCCGCCGGAGGCCGACCTGCCGTTGACATAGACGGCCGGCACTCCCAGGCATTTCGCCACGCGAACGGCAAAGTCCACCTGCATTTCAGGCAATCCGCCGTACTGGCGGAGGTTGGCCAGCGTATACGGCTTGTCCTTGATCTTCGCAGTGCCCCCGCTGTTCGCATCACGCATCCCGGCGTCGTAGGGCACGTCGGAACAGCACTGCCCGATCATCGCCCGTTTGGGCAGATATTGGTACAAGGCCCAAGCCCGCTCGGGCAATGGCGTGCGATGATCGACGACATAGCAGAGAAATTCCCACGGCAGAGACTGCGCCCGTCCCTGCATCACCTTCTCCGCTTCGATCAAGTAGCGAAAACAATCGATCGGACCGGCCGTGCTCTCCGGCGCGGTCGCGCCGGCCCGCTGCTGTTGCTCGGCGTAGTCGTAAATCCCCTTCTCGTTGTCCCAGGTCACGGCCAGCGCAATAGCAAGCTCGGTGTAGGCGGGGAAGGCGTCGGGATACTGCTTCTTGAGTTCCTTGAACAGTCCGACGGCAAGTTGCACGTCGTCGTGTTCGGCATCCAGCGCCGTGTACAATTCATCGCGGATCGCCGGTTCGGCCTCGAACCATTGCTTGATCGCGTCGGCATCCTCGCCGAATCCGCGGTGGATGTCTGCCCAGTGTTGGCGGAGAAACTGGTCCGCGTAGATCTTGCGCAGCGCCGCGTATTCGCCGGGCTGAAAGAGCTTGTTCTTGTCGTAGATTGCCAGAATGGCATCGTTGGTCGGATCGGGTCCGTCGGGGGCGGGCGGGATCGTCACGGCCTTGGCGACCGGCGCCGCCGGCTCCTCCTCCGCCATTTTCTCTTTCTTTTTCGCGCCGGCCTCTTCTTCCGGCGAGGAATCGGATGCATCGCCGGACGCCACAGCCATCGCGCCGGGCGCCGCCGCCGTGACGGGGACTTTCACCTCCTTGGTCGCCGAGAGCCCACCCAGGGCGGCCTCCGTGGCGGTCACCTTGAAGATCACCTCCGTGCCCGGCTCAACCCCTGAGGCTTCCCAGTAGATCGCGCCGGTCGTCCGGTTGATCGTCGCTCCCGGCGGGCCGTCGGAAAGGACGAATCGCATCGGATGGGACGGCTGATCGGGATCGTGCGCGTCGACCACCAGATACAGCGATTCGTTCAAGGCAACGCTCTTCTCCACGATCGGATCGAAGACGGGCGGCTGATCGATTTCGAGCACCGCCACGGTGAACTGCACCTGGTCCAGCGGCTGCTGAGAATCGTAATCGAGCAACTGGATGACCACGTCATAGGAGCCAGGCCCCTGCGCTTCGGTGGGCGTCCAGGTGAATACGCCCGTCTGCCGGTCGAGGTCGGCGCCCTCGGGGGATTTGAGAAACTCGAACCAGCCGGCGTCGGTCGCCCCTTCGCCAAGCACCGAGAAACGGAGCGTCTTAAGCTCCTCGATTTCTTGATCGGCAACCTGGATGAGATCGGGCGCCGCTGCGGACCGCGTGTAGACGGCGATCGCCAGTCCAGCAATCACGGCGAGGGCGAAAATCCCGCCGCCGACCAACAGGAACTGCTGCGCCGTCGATCTCTTGCGGCGGACCCTCAGGACAGTCCGACCCCTTCGAGGTTCCGTAACGTGGAAGCCTTCCGGCACATTCGACATCGCGATTTCCTCCGCCGGTAATCATCGCCCGACCACTTGGAGTTCCGTGCTTGCCCACGATAGCATTCGTGTAACCGTTCACGGGGCGGAAGAGAGGGGGACAGGTCCATGTTTTCGGCCAACTTTCTTGTCGCCAAAATGCACCAACTGGCCGAAAAATGGACCAGTCCCCGGCCGCCCCGTGAACGGTTACGCATTCATTGTAGAACGGATCGCGCTGCGGTGCCAATGAGGCGACCGGCGTGAAATTGGTTGCCAGCAGCCCGGCTGCTGCCGTCGAGCAGAGCGACAGGTCAACGTAGACGGGAGGTGAGCGGCCAAAGCTGCTGCTGAAGTTCCTCAAGAGGCAAGCGGATCAACCGGTTGCAGGGAAATCGGCGTGCAGAATGTGGCGGTCAAGGATGCCGATTTTCCGAAATCACCCGTCCCGCACCACCCGGTGACTGTAGCAGGGTAAGCGTTGGAGAAGGAGCGGCGGGGCGCGTGCGACGATTGGCAGCGGCGGGTGTGGTGCCCAAGTTGGCGATTTCTCAAAAGCGAGGGGACATGGGCGCCACGCGCTTCTGGGGGAGGAGGAGCCGGTTTCTCGCGCTGAAGGGAGTCTCACATCGCAAGAGCTTGGGCCGGAGCACGGCAGGCAGCCGGGGCGGAAAGAGACCGCGACCCCTTCCGCCCGCCGCCGAGAGAACTCGAATCCTAACCAAATTGCCAATGAGCTGCCGGAGCCGGGCCGCGAAAGCGGCTGGATGCGGCTGCGGGGATGGACGTGATCTTGTGTCCACTACTGTTGTTTGAGCATGGTCGATGCGGCGCGATACGTCAAGCAAGTCTTTTGGGCCAGGAGGTGAGGAGAAGGCCGGCAGGGAGGCGGGACGAGGGGGTTTTTCGCCAAGGTGACTTTTCCGGGTTTTTGGTCGGGCGAGAACCGGCAGCGGGTGCTCGGCGGCAAGCGAGTCCACGGTTTGAAGCGGATCATCCTGTCGTCTCAGGAGGAGCAGGACAATCGCCAGCTTACTGCCGTGCGGCAGCGTCTTGCTACCCTGCGGACCCGGACCATCAACAGAGTGCAGCACATTCTCTTGAAACACAACCTGCAACAGGAATGCCC
>JAAYEH010000364.1 GCA_012728855.1 Rhodopirellula sp.
AGCCTGTTCACGGTTTCGCGCCTCGCTCTGCCGGAGTCGTTCTTCGAGTTCGGGAATCGTCATACCGGAAAAGCTATCCGATTCCCGATTTGCCGCAAAGACCAGTTTTCAAAATGGACGGATACGTTTTCAACAGTGTAGTACTGGGAGGAACCGGACCAACCGTTGAGCGACTTCCCGTCAAAAAGAAGCTGCCAGTGATCCTCGACTTCCGCCGGCGTAAGCGAGTTGGCCGGCAAACGCGGCTCCGGACTGTCGTCGTGCCGAGCAGGCGACGACGATATCGGATGGGCCTCCGCGGCACCCATTTTGTCCACGTGCCGCGATTCGGGGATCGCTCCAACACCGCCTTCCCAACGGCCGTTGTATTCTGTGCTGAAAGGTCCACTGTTTCGGCTGATCATTGCCCTGTCGGCGAAAAGCCGGTAAGAAATCCATCTTTCCGTCTGTCCCGCCAATTCGACGAAGTCCGTCGTTCGCCGGGTTTCGGTGAACAGATAGCGGGCGTCATTCTCTCCTTCCTCCTGCCAGGTTCCGTCGGGCATCCGAACAAAGGCGAGGCCGTTTTCCTTCACCCATCGGACCGGATCGTGTTTTGCTGTCTCCTCCATTGTCGCTCGCTGCGAGATGTCTTCCGTAGCCTCGACAACACCGCCCGTCGAACCATTCGGCACCCGATCCGCTCCGCCACCGTCCCCCTGATCCCGCGGAGGAAGCTCATGCTCCGCTGCGGTTGACGCAATTGACTCGCTCGGGGTGATAGCCGTCTTGCCCACCAAGGGAACCAGCGTCACCGCCAGCGCTGGATTGCCGCCTCGTTTGACAGTAAACGATCGGCAGTACGTCTCGAATCCCTCGGAGACGACCGACAGCTCGTGCTCCCCGGGCCGAATCCGCAGCAGATGGTCGAGCCCCTCGATCGAAATCGTTTCCCCGTCCAGCTTCACTTCGACGCCGGAAATCCCTTCGGCGATCTCGATCTTCACCGTGCCGTAGTTCGTCTCGATCGCAATCACCGCGCCTAGCACCAGCGCCGTCAAGGAACTGGCGATCATCGTCGTGATTCCGGGCGGGGTCCGCAACCAGGCCTTCCCGCGCGTAGCGGGTTCCCGAAGCTTCGCTATCGCGGAGCCGAACCGCGCCGCCTGACGGCGAAGTTGCACAACAACAGAAATTTTCTCCTCTGCGGTCTCTCGCACGGCCTGTTCTGGAACCGTCTGTTCCTGAACGGGCGATTCGGGGGGCGGTGGCGGCTCCACCGCCGCCGCCGACAGACCCTTGCGAAGTTCCGCGTCATACGCGGCCTTCTTCTCGGGCGCGAGCAGAAAGATCTTGGCCGCGGCCAATTCGTTCAGAATTCTCTGCGATAACTCTGCATGCTGTCCCAGATGATACGTCCGCACATGGGCCATCTGGCGCGCGGCCGCATCGCGGATCACTTCCCGATCGTTCTCGAATATTGCCAGCCCAAGCAGTCGGTAGCGGTTGGGTGGCTGCTCGCTGGGAGGGATGGCCAGCCAGCGATGATATGGATCGAAATCGAGCGGCTCCCCCTCGGGCAACTCGCCCGGAGGCATCGGCGAGGCATCGCGACTCGTCTCGACCTCCGCCGACGCACGCAGCTCACCCGTGTTGACGTGCGAAGCACCTTGATCGGAGTCGGGGGATCCTTGCTGCCTCGCTTCGCGAAGTAAACCGATGAGCTTGCTTCCCTCGCAAAACACCGCCAGGGCGTCGACAACCGCGGAAGGGGTTTGCGGACGCGTCTGGACGTCCTTGGCCAACATCCGCGCGATCAGCGCGGCAACCGGCTTGGGTACGTCCTTGCGAACGAATTCAATCGGCGGGATCTCCTCGTAAATATGCGCGGTGACCCTCTTCATTGGCGAATCATACTTCGGGCCAGTGAAGGGTGGATGACCCGCCAGCAAATGGTACAGCGAACAGCCCAGCGAATAGATGTCCGTGCGGATATCGACGCTGTGGCTGTCCGACGCCTGTTCTGGCGAGATGTAGTCGGGAGTGCCCATGATCCGGCCGATTCCCGTCACATCCCCGCTCATCCCCTCGCTCTGCTGGATTTGCGCCAAACCCAGATCGAGAACCTTGACCTCACCGGCCGTGGTCAGCATGAGGTTCGAGGGCTTGACGTCGCGATGCACGAGGCCGTTCTCGTGCGAGCACTGAAGGCCGAGGGCCGCTTGGCGGATGACCTCGCAAGCGTCGGCGATGCTCAGGGCGCCACAGCGGCCGACGATCTGGGCGAGATCGAAGCCCTCGACGTATTCCATCACCAGGAAATGGACTCCGCCGATCTCGCGGGCGTCGGTGGCGCGGACGATGTGGGGATGATCCAATCGGCCGACCGCCTCCATTTCGCGCTCGAACCGCGCCACCGCTTCGGCGTTTCTCAGGCGATCTTTCGGGAGCACCTTCAAGGCGACGATCCGTTTCAGCTTCTTGTGCCGCGCCTTGTAGACGGTGCCCATGCCACCTTGGCCGAGTTTCTTCAGCAACTCGTAATCGCCCAGGGTGGGAACTTGGCGAGGTTCCTCGGCGGCGGCAGAACTGCCATGACTCGCCGCCGGTTCCGCCGTGCCGAGCTTCATCTGGTGAAGCCTTTTCAGGACGCGCTGCAATTCCGGCACGGCGGCTGGAGCGTCGTTCCGGGCCGGTTGCCGCAAGGCGGCCATCACCGTGTCGCCGTGGGTTTCCAGTTCCCGGACCGTCTGCTCGCAACGGGCGCAGTGGTTGAGGTGCTCGGCAACCCCCTCGGCGATGGCATAGGGAATCGTCCCGGTCAGGTAGCCAAGCAGTGTCTGTCGGTTCGGGCAAGTCGCCGCGGTCATCCTCGGTCCTCCGCAGGTGCTTTCGAGCCTCTGATAACCCAGAACGGCAGGGCGTCACACCGTTTTCGATGACGATGCATAAGTCGTTATTCAGCAAAGATCTGGCGAGTACTCCGATCCAGGACATGATATCATACGGGCCGCCCGCACGCGCACTGCCTATCCGAACATCGGGACCGGCTCCACGTATTTTGGTGCCCGCACCGCTTGTCGGATTCTATTCGCCCCCCCGATGTTATGCGATACCCCCATCCGCCAGCGCAGATGCGGCCATCCATTACCACTGGAGACTGCCAGCCGGGCGTGATATCACGGGCAGTCCATCGCCACACGGAATCCGACATTCGTAAAACAGTAGCCGGGATCCTGTCCGGCACGAACCGCGCTGCTGCGTGTCGAGGGTGACCAATAGTCAGCGCCATCCCTGAGCACACGCTGGGTTCCGCTCGACGGTCCTCTCGGATCCTCCACCGGGGATGCCTGATAGTAGCCCAGGGAAAACCAGTCGGAGCACCATTCACGACTATTTCCGTGCATATCAAATAGACCAAAGCTGTTTGGCAGTTTCTCCCCCACCGGCTTCGTACCGACGACACCGCCGTTCTTTCTCTCATGCCAGGCATATTGCTCGAACGCCATCACGTTGTCACCGAAACACCAGCGTGTTGTACTCCCCGCTCGACAGGCATACTCCCACTCGGCCTCGGTTGGGAGACGATACCTGGCTTTGCTCTCTCTGCTTAGCCATTCACAGAAGGCGGTCGCATCATCCCAGGACACACAGACCACGGGATGCTTCTCCGTTTGACTGAAACCGGGATTGCGCCAATGCAGATCCCGACTATCCGTCTCTCGCTTGGTAATGTAGTTGGTGGCATCTACAAACACCCTGAACTGGCCAACCGTCACCTCGTGCGCCGAGAGACGAAACGGCTTCGTGATTCTTACCTTGTGCTTTGGAACTTCGCTGCGGGATCTCTCGGCGCGCTTGCCAATGCTATACGCCCTGGGATCCTCCTTTGATAGGGTCTCGATTTCCTGCTCGGTGCTCCCCATCATGAACTCGCCTGGGGGAATGAGCGCCATCTGCATCCCAATGGAGTTCTCAAACTCCACCGGAACGCTTAAGTGCTCGGCCCAAGCCTCTTGGTGCCGGCGGGCGGTTGCGGCATCGAAGGGCGCGATGGCCAGCGGCGGCGAACGCGCGGGCAAAGCCCACGAGGGCGTCGGCGTCATGGCGAGCGTCTTCTTGACGGGTTCGGAGTCCTGGGATGCACGCGCAGAGAGTTCTTCGCCGTCTTGCCCTTGCTCGACGGCACGGTTTCGCGGCGCGCCTATCTCTGCACGGCCAGGCACCACGACAGCGGCGATGCGGAAGCCCTGATGGTAGGCACAGTCGCGTTGGGTGTGTTTGAGGCGATATGCCGACCGGCGCTGCTCGGTCGAATAGTTCAATCCCCCGCCCCGGACCACCCGGTACGAGCCACCAGCCGGACCTGAGGGATCATCCATCGGCGATGTTCTGTAGTAATCAGAGGCCCACCAATCGTGGCACCACTCAAAGACATTGCCGTGCATATCGCACAGTCCCCAGGCATTGGGCCGCAGTTGGCCCACCGGATATCCAGTCGATTCGGAAGCGGAAAGCCAAACGTGTTCCTGCAACTCGGCCTCGTTGTCGCCGCAATGCCAGGCGGTTGTGGTCCCCGCACGACACGCGTATTCCCACTGCGCCTCAGTCGGTAAACGAAACACCATGCCTTCTTTTTCCGATAGCCACTGGCAGAAAGCCGTCACGTCGTTCCAGCTCACGTTCACCACGGGATAATCGTCCGATTTCTCGACCCCCAAATCCGCATTCCAGACGAAACTCGGATCCCGCTTCCACTGGCCGTCGATCACGCCGCTACCACCTTTGCCGTCCCGCTCGCTGTCGGTCCGGTAACTCCGATCCTCCACAAACCGGCGGAACATGCCGCGAGTGACTTCATGACGGCTTAGCCAAAACGGTTTCGTGATCCGCACCCGATGCCTGGGGACTTCGGAACGCAGACGCTCAACATGATCCTGATCGAGCTTGGTTTCTTCCACCAGCCTTGCAACCTCCGCTTCCGTGGATCCCATGTCGAACTCACCCGGCGGGATCAGCACGAACTTCATCCCGATCGAGTTTTCAAACTCCACCGGAACGCCCAAGTGCTCGGCCCAAGCCTCTTGGTGCCGGCGGGCGGTCGCGGCGTCGAACGGTGCAACCGCCGGTGTGGGTGAACCGGCGGGCAGATCCCAGAGAAGCACCGGCTTTGTTGCGGAGGGGGCCTTGGCCGATTCCATTGCCGTTGACGGCCCCGTAAGCCCCGCCTCGCCGGTTTCCTCGCCGGCCGCGATACCCCCGCCCCTGCGTTGTGGCAAGTCCGCTGATCTCTCCACAACCGAAGTGTCCAACCGGACCCGGATCGTCTCCTTGCCGCCGGGGGCAAGGACAAAGTCCTTCGTAAACAGGACCAAACCGTCTTTTTCGACTCGCAGCCGTCGCTTGCCCGGGTCGACGCTGAGGGTCAGCTTGCCATTGTCTCCCTTGCTTTGGACGAGAACCTTCTCCTCGTCGCCGAGCACCTGGACGGTCGCCTCGGGATCGTCGATCTCAACCACCAAGGTTCCCTCCTTGGTCCGCATCGAAAGCACGATTCCCAAAAGAATGAAGAGAAACATCGCGCCCACGGCCACGCCGACCAGCGGCTTTCCGCGGAACACCCACTGGGGCACGATACGGCCGCTCGACGACCGGGGAACGGTTGAGACGCGCGGCAGAAGCGTCTCAAGCGACCAGTTCGACATCGGCGGTAGGCCGGCTTCGATCTCCGGCTGGCCTGAGACAGCCACGCCCATGCGCCCCGCGCGTTCGAGTTCTTCGCGCAGGGCGGTGTCGTAGATGGCTTTCTTCTGCGGGTTCAGCAAGCAGGCCTTGGCGATTCCCAGTTCGTTGAGAATTCTCTGCGATAGCTCGGCGTGCTGACCTAGATGGTACGTGCGGACATGGGCCATCTGCCGGGCTGCGGCATCGCGGATCACCTCGGCGTCGTTTTCAAATGCGGCAATGCCCAGGAGCCGATAATGACTCGCCGGCTGTTGCTCAGGCGGAATGCCCAGCCAGCGATGGTAGGGATCGAATTCCCGTAGCGGCTCCTGGCGATGCGGCATCGCTGAAGCGTCGCGACTCGTCTCCACTTCCACCGCCGCCCGCAGATCGCCCGTGTCGATCTGCGAATCACCCTGCTCGGATCCGTGAGTTCCCTGGCAGCCCGCTTCACGCGCCAGGGCCGTCAACTTGCTCCCCTCGCAGAACACCGCCAAGGCGTCGATCACGGCGGTAGGAGTTTGTGGACGCCTCTGGACGTCCTTGGCCAGCATTCGTGCGATCAACGCGGCAATCGGCTTGGGAACGTCCTTGCGAACGAACTCGATCGGAGGGATCTCCTCGTAAATATGCGCAGTGACCCTTTTCATCGGTGAATCATACTTGGGGCCGGTGAAGGGTGGATGACCCGCCAGCAAATGGTACAGCGAACAGCCCAGCGAATAGATGTCCGTGCGGATGTCGACGCCGTGGCTGTCCGACGCCTGTTCCGGCGAGATGTAGTCGGGAGTGCCCATGATCCGGCCGATTCCCGTCACATCCCCGCTCATCCCCTCGCTCTGCTGGATCTGCGCCAAACCCAGGTCAAGAACCTTGACCTCGCCCGCCGTCGTCAGCATGAGGTTCGAGGGCTTGATGTCGCGATGAACCAGGCCGTTTTCGTGCGAGCACTGCAAACCCATGGCTGCCTGGCGGATCACTTCGCAGGCGTCGGCGATGCTCAGGGCGCCGCAGCGACGGACGACCTGGGCAAGGTCGAAGCCCTCCACGTATTCCATCACCAAGAAGTGAACTCCATCGATCTCGCGGGCGTCGGTCGCGCGGACGATATGGGAATGATCCAATCGGCCGACCGCCTCCATTTCGCGCTCGAACCGCGCCACCGCTTCGGCGTTTCTCAGGCGATCTTTCGGGAGCACCTTCAAGGCGACGATCCGTTTGAGCTTTTTGTGCCGCGCCTTGTAGACCGTCCCCATGCCCCCCTGGCCGAGTTTCTTCAGTAGTTCGTAGTCTCCCAGGGTGGGCGCCCGGCGAGGCTTTTTAGCCAGATCTGGACTGCTACGACTCGCCGCGCCGGGCTTTATCTGGCGGAGATTCTGCAGAACTCGCAGCAATTCCGGTCCGGCGGCCGGAGCCTCGCTCGGAGCCGATTGCCGCGGGGCGGCCATCACCGTATCGCCTTGGGTCTCCAGTTCCCGGACCATCTGCTCGCAACGGGTGCAGCCGTTGAGGTGCTCGGCGATCCCCTCGGCGACGCTCTCGGGAATCGTCCCGGTCACGTATCCAAGCAGCGTCTCTCGGTTTGGGCAACTTGCCGCGGTCATTCTCAGTCCTCTCCAGGTGCTTTCGAGCCTCCAATTACCCAGAACGGCACGGCGTCACACCATTGTCGATGACGATGTATCAGTCATTGCAGAAAAAAGCAGATCGACACCTATTCCGCCTCAGTCTGGACCTGCAAGGAAACCATCCTTGCGATGCGGAAGCCCAGGCCGTCTAGCCGGAACCCAAGTTTTCCCCTGCCACGGAGCGCCGAACGACAGTCCCCGGCTCCACTGCTCCAACTCCCGCCCTGGAAAACTCGTTGCTCGCCCGTGTCGGCCCCTTGGGGATCCTCCAGTGGCGATGCTTTGTAGTAGTCCTCCACTAGCCAGTCATGGCACCATTCATTGACATTGCCATGCATATCGTAAAGACCCCATGCGTTCGGTCGCAACCGGCCCACCGGATGTGTCTCTCTTCCAGAGTTGGCGTTATACCACGCATACTCCTTCAACGTTGCTTCGTCGTCGCCCGAACACCACGCAGTTGTCATGCCTGCGCGACAGGCATATTCCCATTGCGCCTCGCTGGGCAAGTAGCATGTTTCGCCTTCCTTTTGGGACAACCATTGGCAAAATGCTGTCACGCCGATCCAGGTTACGTTTCCCACAGGAAAATCGTCGGGTTTCTTAACCCCCATTTCTGTATTCCACATGAGACGCGGATCTTGCTTGTACTGACCATCGATCCGGCCAACCGGCCAAAACCGCCTTTGCCGTCTCGTTCGGCTTCAGCTTGGTATTGGCGATCATCCACAAACTGGCGAAACTGACCGCGTGTGACTTCGTGGCGGCACAACCAAAACGGCTTCGTGATCCGCACGCGATGTTCTGGGGCCTCGGATGGCAGTCGGCCGATGTAATAGCCCGGCTGCTTTGTGGCTTTCGCTTCCTGCAGCAAGCTGGCGACTTCCTCGTCGGTCGATCCCATGTCGAATTCGCCCGGCGGGATGAGGACGAACTTCATCCCAATCGAGTTCTCCAACTCGACCGGAACGCCCAAATGCTTCGCCCAGCGTTCTTGGTGGCGCCGGGCGGTTGCCGCATCAAACGGCGCGACGGCTGGCGGCGGCGAACCAGCGGGCAGATCCCACGGGGGCACCGGCTTCGTGGCGGAGGGTGTTCCGGCTGCTTCCGGCACCAGGTTCGCAAGACGCACCTCGGTTTCCAGGCTGCCCGTGCGATCCTTGGCCTCGCTCATGAGCTTCGGCTGCGGCGGGAACGTGGCGCGCGCGGTAGACGGGTGTCGCGTTTTCGGCAGCCAATCTGGAGAGTTGTCGCTCATCGAGCCCGCGTACCAATCGAACGTCGGCGACGGCAGGTAGTGCATAGGGAACGAGAGCGTCGCCGTGGCACCGTCCACACGGACCTGCACGTCGCGAAAATTCATCGGGGGGAAGCTTTCGGCCACGGCAGAGGCTATTTGAAAAAAGCCGTACCAGCCGCGTCTGCCGCACAGGGTTATATGGATGTTATAGTCGTTCCCTTCCCGGGTCTGGCCGGTTTGGCGATTGCGGTCGATGTCGACGTGTAGGATGAAATCGACCCGCTTGTTCTCGCCGAACTGTTCCACGGTAGGAAACGGCTCGGCCACCTGCACGGTGAACTCATAGCGGTCGCCTCGCTTGGCCACGGATGCTCGGACAATATCCATCAGGCGCCGGCTGGCATCACCTACCAAGTTGCCGGCGGGATCGTCGACCTCGCTGACAAGATCCGGCTGCAGTCCACTTTCCTTCGGCGACGGAAGCAGGGAAGGCGTTACGCTGGAAGTTGTTGCGATGGAAGGGGCTGCACTGGAGGGCGGTGGGCCGGTCGGATCGGCGGACGCGGTTGCCTTCTGCGGAATCGGCGTTTCGAGCCGCGCCCGGATCGTTTCCTTGCCTCCGGGGGCAATCGAAAAGTCCTGGGCAAAAAGAACCATGCCGTCCTTTTCGACCCGTAGTCGCCGCTTGCCCGGGTCGACACCAAGGATCA
>JAAYEH010000365.1 GCA_012728855.1 Rhodopirellula sp.
AATCTGCGTTCAAACGGTGAACTTGATTGTCATCAAGAGAAAATGCCGTGATGATGCCCAGATGTTAAGCTAATACAAAACAGACCTACAAAAGGAGACCATATTATGCCTACTCGACGAAAATGGCACGGAAGTGGACCGGCACGCCGCCATCCTCGGTGAGCGTGAGAATGCGGCCCGATGATCGTCACAGCTACGGGGAGCCTCAGAGTGCTTCGCCGTGCGGCTACGGCAACGCACTCGCGTTTGAACGAATCGCTGCGGTCCCCAACCAAATCCACGCATGTGTCCATGGAAACACAACTTGTGCGTTGCGGTAGCCTGGCAGTCAAGGTTTTTGTCGGGACTGGCCGCCTAGGTGCGATCCGGTCGCCGCACGCCGCACCGGAACAAGACCGTGCGCTGCCGGGATCTGCTTGTGGTCGATTTCCACGACCGGCCCCCCAGCTCCGCCGCTGGAGCCGGCAGCGGCAGGTCGCCTTTGCGGTAGCCTGGCAGTCAAGGTTCTTGCGACACACCCTGGCCAAGTAACTATCCTCATGTTTGGGCTTCGGAGTCATCGGTTATCCGTCCTCGGTACCGTTCCGCATCGGGGCCGGGGGCTGGTAGCTCGCGGCCACGACGGCCGGGCGTCGATCTTAATGTTGCCGAGTGCTATCACTATTAACTTTGCTGCCGTCGGGCCCCGATCGTCACCACGGGCGGGAATTCCGGGCCCCACCGCATGGTGTTTGGCGGCAACTCGCTCAAAGTATTAGACCCCACAGAATTGATATATGTTATTACTCTAAGGTGCTATGCAGACTGCGCCTTTCTACGGGTCATCTTGTGCCAAAACGCTCTCCAAAGCCGTCTCTGCGTGAGCTTTTTTGTCTGTCATGGCGAACCGACCGGAGGTTTATTGGGCGCGGAGAAACCATGGATGCCGGCCGCTATGGCAGGGCTTTCTCGGTCGTTGGCACTCTGTTTGATCCCCAACCAAATCCAAGCATGTGTCTACGGAATAACAACTTGCGCGTTGCGGTAGCCCGGCAGACAAGGTTCTCATCGGGCCTGGGTCCTGGTGGCCGGTGTCCGTCGACCCTTCCTTGCGCAACGTCGAGGGCGCCGTGAAAAAAGAAGCGCTCGCTCCGCACCGGGACAATACCGTTGAGCCGCTACAAGAGGGATCCTCAACGGAGGGACGCCGCCAGCGTCAGGAAATAGCCTCAAAAGAGCGTGCCGGCGACCGCGGCCCTGATGAACCGGACGGAGGCTGGCCCGGTCAGAAAGCCGGAATCTGAGGGATTTGGGAGGAATTGGTATTGCAAGACTGTTGCGCAACTTCGTAATTCTTGGAGGTCCCAAAAACCCAAGAGCGAAGGAGCGCAACAGTGGGTACATCATGGTACGAGAAGGTCAAGGAATTCAACTGGTCCCGCGCGTCGCGATACATCTGCTGGAAAGCCGACGTGACTGCATGATCCAAACCTCCTTCTTCAATAAGGCACTTCATTGGGAAATTGGCAATCGTGATGGAACCGCCCGTCTGATTCGCCGCCCAGAGGTGCTCGCCGTCAGGCGAAAAGGCGATACCTTCGACTCCCCTTCCGCAGGGCACCTGGGTGACCAGATTCCCGGAAGCGCGGTCGATGACTGAAACGTTCTCCGAGACGATATTGGCGGTGTAGAGCCGCTTGCCGTCTCGCGACACGAGGACCATGTGCGAGATCTGGCCGTGCGTCGGGATGCCGCGGGTGACCTGGTTCGTACCGGTGTCAACTTCCACGACGAACCCGCTTTGTCCCGCCGTGAAATAGGCCGCGTTCCCGTCGGGCACCACGGCCGCACCGTGAATCCGGGTGTACTTGCCGGTCGGAATTTGAAGAACGTGCTTCCTTTGCACGAGATCGATGAGCGAGATCGTATTGCCCGGCGGTGCGTAGTTGGAGAGATACGCGAACCGCTGGTCCGGAGTGATGATGATCTCGTGCGGGTTGGGACCGGTGGCAATCGTCTGTACGATTTCCAGCGTGGTTGGACGGATAAAACAAAGTGTGTCGTCGTGTTTGTTGGCGACCAGCAGCATGGTCTCTGCCGCTTTCACCTCCTGGGAAGGGTCGAACAGCGCCAGCCCCAACATACCGATCAGCGGCACGGCAAGCCGGATTCCGAATCGCGACGTTGACTCAATCAGCTTTGGAGCGTTCATGGCTAAACCTCGACTGGGACAATGGCCTATCTCCACCCCAGCATAGCACACGCTCTGGCAGTGCGACAGACCGTGCGCATCCTAGGGGTGTTCGCCGACTCGTAGTACGAATGATTGAGAAAAGCTGCCCGGCCCCAACGCGGCGTTCTCGAAACGAAGCGTCGGAACCTCGCCCGACGAGGAAACCGGCGCACCCGGAGCGCCGTCGACATGCCAATCCATGCGCAGCTCGGTGCTGAGTGACGGGACGCACGCCGAGCCCAGGTCGGTGGTCAGGTGCAAGTTCACGATGAGGTCGCCGCTGAGCCGGCTCGACACGCTCTGCCGGGCCTATTCCGGCGGCGCGAGGCGAGAGCATCACTTGGCCCGAATCAAAAACTCCAGCCAATCCGTTTGAACGAAAGCAGCAGTTTCGCCACCAGTTCGTGCCCCTTGGCATTGGGGTGCATTCCGTCCAGCAACAGATCGTCGATCGACTGCCCCGGCTCCCGGTCGTACGCCTGAAAGGCCTCATATACGTCAACCAATGGCGTCTTCTCCTGGGAGGCGATCCGGCGGACCGCGTCGGCATAGCGGCGCAAGAGCACGTTATAGCCGTCTGGGTCGTCCGGACGATGGGGGGGCTTGCCGTAAAGCTCCAACAATTGTTTCGTCCAACGGCACGGATTCGGCGTCATGAGGACCGCTTCGGCCCGAAGCTTCCGTAACGTTTGCACGAAGTAGCGGAGGTTCGCCTCGTAGTCCTGCAAAGAGACGTCCGGCTGGGTGGCGGGCGGGCTCTTCCAGACGTTGACCGCGGCGTCGTTGATGCCGAACTGGATGATTACGAGACGAGGATTGCGGGCCAGCACGTCCTTCTCGAAGCGTGCCCGCGCATTGACCGTCGTGTTGCCGCCCACACCCGCATTGACCACCTTGGTCGACAGGCCCTGAGCGGCCAGCGCTTTTTGCAGCAACAGGGAGTAGATGGGAAGGTCGCCGCGAGGCGCTGTGGTCGAATCGCCAAAGGCGACAATCACCTTCTCGGCGGAACATGCCATGCCCGGCCCAAGGGCGACGGAAATTGCGGCGACGATGGCGAACGCGATTCGACGATGCTGCATGTGCCCCTCCGGTAGTAACGGATTAGCGGTAGCGGTTTCTTGCGCCGTTAGTCGACCAGATTGAAGTTCGGGGTAATCTCTCGGCTGCCAGGTCGATCTGTCTGGTGTCGCCCTTGGCCGGTTCGGCGCCCTTCGCAGGCCCACAAACCCACATAAGCGCCGTCAGAGCAAGAATCCCAGGCTGAATCACGTACGTCAGGGAGCCTCCTAGAAAAGGTTTTCAGGGGAGGGTTGACGGAGTCATTTTGGCTTCCGCCTGTGCAGATTGCATGAGGACTCCTTCGCTGGAGAGTTTGGTGACGGCCTAATTGTGCTGCGCGCGGAAGGCAAAGCTGTAGAGCTCCGCATTCTTCATGGTGAACCGAAGGACCACTGCCTTATCGGCTGTAGCGGACACGTCTGTCTGGCCGGCGAACCGCACCACGTGCCGCAGGTCGTTGCCGCGGAACGGCTCCGATGGCGGGACTCCCTCGACCAGCCGACCAGCCGCATCGAGCAACTCGACGACGATCTGTCCGCCCGACTTCACGGCGGCGTTCAGTTCGAGCACGGCGCCGCGGTGCCGAATGGGGACGGTCGTGAGGACGCCGCCGTCGCTGCCGGCATCCGCCGAGACAAAACGGTGCAGCGGCCAAGTGACCAGGCCAATGGCCGCAGAGAAGCGGGTTTTGCGGCCAGTCGGGGTACCGTCCTCGAATGCGGTGCGGTAGAGGGGCGGCGAACCATGGGTGTAGTTGGCCCCTGAGTAATAGAGCCAGATCTCGTCCTTGACCCGCAGTGCCGCTGCCGCCGTGGTGTGGCAAGAGGCATCCCAGCGGTCGAGCTCGCCGATGGTAATGACGGGGCTGCGAAAAGGCCGTTCCCAATGGATCAGGTCGCGGGAGACGGCGAGCTGGATCTCTTCGGGCCCTTCGTGGTTGCCCCAGCGGGCGTTGTTGTTGATGGTCAGCATCCACGGGAACGCGATCATGCAGCTCTCCGCTGCATAGGCCCCGATGCCGTAGTATTCGGTCCGCATTAGCCGCGGGTCGTCGGGGCGGTCGAGAATCGGCCGCACCTGTTCCACGCGGGCCAGCGAACCGGCGTCATCGCGCAGGTCGACGTCGAAGGAGAGCACCGGGTCCGTCCAGTGGACGAAATCCTTACTGATGGTCGTGGAGAACAGCCGGCGATGGTGGCCCCTCACCACCGGGTAGACCTTGGCAAATGCGACGAAGAGCTCGCGAGCCGGATCCCAAAGGCCGGTCATCACGTCACCGCCGGGGACGATCGGCTGGTCGCCGAGCCGCGTCCAGTTCAAGCCGTCCGGCGAGACGAAGGTATTGTAGCCCGGCGGCTGCGACGACCAGCCGAGGCACTTGTAGCGTTTCGCAGGATCGAGTTCGCGCACATCCTTCATCACACTTGCCTGGTGAATGTAGGCCACGGCGTTGTGCGGTTTGCCGTTGTTGGCCTTGAGCGTGCCGACCAGAGGCTTCTCCCAGTGAATGCCGTCGCGGCTGATGGCGTAGCAAGTGACATTAGCATCGTCAAAATAGCCGCCCTCGCCCGCCGGTTCGGGCAGATACCACATCTTGAAGAGCCTTGCCTCTTCATCGTAGATCACGTTGCCAAAGATCTCGCAGCGCCAGCCTTCCCACGGTCGATCCGGCTTGAGCACGGGATTAGCGGGGTGCTTGCGTCCCTGGTGCTGCGTGAACCACACCCGTTGTGAGTCGCGGACCAGCACCTGGTCAACGAACAGTTGTGCCGCCGTTCCGACGTCGAAAGGGGATATGCGCGTCTGGAGCGGCCGGAGCAGTTCCGATTCCGTTGAAATGAAGGTCGCCAAGGCGCCGGCAAGCTCTTTGGTCATTCCGGGGGCGAGTTCCACCAGCACGTTATCGTAGTAATACGTCGGCGAGCCGGACTTGCCGAAATAGACCTGGGTGAATTCGTCGGCAGTTTTGTCGAATGGAGCGACGAAAGCGAGCTGGCCGACACGAGCTCGGTAGACGTGTCGGGCGTAATCGGCCACGATCTCAACGGGCAACCAGGTCCCCACGGGAACTCTTCCCGGCACGTGGTGTTCCGCTCCGGCCGCGTAGTATTCGACGTTGCCCGCATGATCCACAAGCAGATTGAACGCGCGGTAGGACTCGGCATCGTCGGCGAGAAACGTCTGGATGTCGGTCGAGCCGGGCGATTCGGGCGTAAGATACAAGTCGAAACGAAAGCGAACCGTCTGGCCGCGTACCGCCTCAGCATCCCCGTCGTTCAGCCGGAGAATTGCGCCGTTTGCGTTGCAGCGGGCGCAGCGTTTTCCGACGGCTGTCGTGCCGGTCGTTCCCGGAAGCGTTTCGGTGGCCACAATCGTCGTGTTTCCGGTATCGGTATAGCCCGCCCCGACAATCGGCTTGGCCACACCGAGCTGGGATCCGGCCGGGTGCCGTTCGAAGTCATCGGAGAAGAGGACCTTAGGCCCCGCGTTCCCATTGGTTGCCAGGAGGGTCATTGTCAGGATGCACGCTGCCCTGGCGGAAGCACCATTGCACATGGGAACACTCCTGAAGAGTTGATAGGGAATCTTGCACGCCCGCTCCTACCCGGCCACTCGGAACCGGTACCATCGTATAACGCTGACGCAGTCCTCGTAGCACCAGAACGCGATCATTTGCCTCCTGTCGGGCAGTGCCAGGGCGCTGGGCGCCCCGAAACGAAGGGCCTGGAAGTTTTCCACCATCGAGCGGTCGGTCATCGTCAGGCCCGCCGCGCTGCGGTGCCCCCACAAGGGCTCCGCGCCGAGATTCACCCAGCGATCACCGTCGAACCGGCCGAGACTGGCCCACAATCCCGGCTGATCGATCCGCCGATAGACACACAGAACCCGGCCGTCGTCGAGCGCCAGAGGCGTCATGGTCTGGCCGGAAATGCCCAAGGACGCCGGAATGCTCCAGGTCGCCCCGCCGTCGTGGCTGAGTGTGTATTGATTCGGCCGGTCGGCCTTGGCTTTTTCGTCGTAACACCAGGCCACAGCCAGAAGCCGGTCATCGGTGAGTTCGATGATCTTCGATTCCCAATGGATCAGGTTGCCGCGGGGATTGGCAAAGGCATCGATCCATGTTGGCCACGTGCGGCCGCCGTCGGCGGAGACAAACGCCCCGGTGCGGTTGCCGTTTGGAAGCCGCCCCTGCCAGTCCCGCCACGTGGAAGTCGGCCAGAGCCAGCGACCATCGCTGAGGACGGTCACCGGGGCGCACAGTTCGAACGACGGACCCTCCAGCGGCGGTTCAATCGGCTGAGGCCTGCTCCAACTCCGGCCACCGTCGCTGGACCACAACAGCAGGATCTCGACCGGAACGAAGCCCAAGGTGGCCGGGTTCGCGAAACCTTCGTCGGGATGCTCGCTGCGATCGTGACGGACCACCACGGCGAGCAACCGGCCGTCCGGCAGAGCGGTGAGCCGGGCGGCATCGGTCGTCAGTCGGTCGGGAGTATCCGGGCAGAGCCTGCCCAAGGACTGCCAACATCCGCCGCCGTTTTCGGATCGGGCCACGTGAACGTGCAGGTCCGTCGCTTCGAATGCCTGCCCCAACACGTAGAGCGCCACAAGATCACCGTTGGCCAGGGCAGCCACCGAGGGAAAATATGCGTGCCGGCTTACGACGTGCGGCTTGGGGTTCCGGTAGATCAGCCCCGTTTCGATGTCCTGAAGCATTGGATTCACTTTCCAGACAATTGTGTGCGGAACCAGGTCTCAAGGATTTGTTGCGGCGGCGCCTGGTTGGCGTCCGGGCGTGAGATGAGGTTCAGATCCTGTGCAGAAATCATCCGGCGAGCGAACTCGTCGCGTAATCTCTCCTGGGGATTCAGGCTGGCGTTGAGCACCGAGGGTGCAATCGCCACGGCATCCCACTCCTGCAGTCCGAAACTGAGGGACCAGTTGAGGATCCAGCTATGCGAGCGGATGGCCTCTTCCGGGGGCGACTGGGCCGGCGGGGTAACGGCCAACGGCACGGCAATCAAGATCAGGTCGGGTGGCACGTTGCGAACGGCCTTCGCTGCTTCCTCGATCTGGGCCATCGTCTGTCCGGCCGTCGGCCAGCTCTTCACTTCGATTTTCGCCGAAGGGACTGCCGCCTGCAGCACCGGCCCGATCAACTTGTCGTAGGGAGCCATGGCGAGTATGCGAACCGGTTGTCCCGCCTTGACCAGCGCGAGCGTCTTCGGCAGGGCTGGTTGCGGCGGACCGGCCGACTTCAGGGAGATTTCCTGACCGGTTATCGAACGGCAGAGGGTCTCGGCGTTCAGCTTGTGGCCATCCATATTGGGGTGGATTTCATCGCTCAGCAAGAGCCGCCAGGCCAGCGGGTCCCGAGCGCGCAGCGACTCATACGTTGCGTAGACATCGGAGAGGGGCACCTCGTATTTCTGCGCAACCTCCTTGATCGCACCGCAGTACTCGACGAGCCTGGGTATCGGCCGGCCCGGGGTGTCGATCACGGAGTTGGGAGTGCATAGGATCACCTCCGCCCCGGCTTGCCGGCAGCGCTGGATCATCTGGCCGAGATTGACCTGGAAATCGAGCTTCGGAACCCGGACCATGTCGTTCAAGCCGAACATGATGGTGACCAGGTCGGGCTTGTGGTCCAGCACGTCTTTCTGAAGCCGGTTCAGGCCGTCGATGGTCGAATTGCCGCTGATCCCGGCATTGACAGCGGTCACCGCCGTCTGCGGGAAAGCCGTTTTCAGGGCCCAGCCAAGCATCTCGGGGTAAGCACGGCGGCCGCCCGTGTGATAGTAGATGCCGGTGACGCTGTCGCCGAGACAGACAACCTTGACCGGTTGGCCGGCCTGGAGTTTCTGAGGCGTTTTTCGCAGGACGGCGGGGCGCCCCTCGCCGCGGAAAGCGAAGCTGTAAAGCTCCGCATTCTTCATGCGGAACCGCAGGAGGATGGATTGACCGCGCAAAGCGGAAACGTCGGTCTGACCGGCAAAACGCACGACGTGGCGGAGGTCGTCGCCGGTGAACGGCTCGGACGGCGGGAATCCCTCCAAGGGCCGGCCGGCGGCGTCGAGCAGTTCCATCACGATCTGGCCGCCGGGCTTCACAGCGGCGTTGATCTCCAGCCGATCGCCCCGATGTCGCACGGGGACGGTGGTGAGCACGCCGCCATCGCTGCCGGCGTCGGCGGAGACGAACCGGTCCAGCGGCCAGGTTACCAGCCCGATGGCGGCGGAGTAGCTGGTCTTGCGTCCGGTTGGCCGCCCGTCCTCAAAGGTCGTGCGGTAGACCGGGGGCGAGCCGTGGGTGTAGTTGGCGCCCGAGTAATACAACCAAATCTCATCCTTGACGCGCAGGGCCGTCGCGGCGGTCGTATGGTAGGAGGCGTCCCACCGATCGATCTCGCCAATCCCGATGATCGGCGTGCGGAACGGCCGTTCCCAATGGATGAGGTCGCGGGAGACGGCGAGTTGGATTTCCTCCGGTCCCTCGTGATTTCCCCATCGCGCGTTGTTGTTGACGGTGAGGATCCACGGGAAGGCCAATGTGCAGCTCTCGGCCGGGTAGGCGCCAATGCCATAATATTCGGTCCGCATCAAGCGGGGGTCGTCGGGCCGGTCGAGGATCGGCCGCACCTGTTCGATGCGGGCCAGCGACCCGACGTCGTCCCGCAGGTCGACCGTGAACGAAGGGACGGGCTGGGTCCAGTGGACGAAATCCTTGCTGACGATCGTGGCGAACAGCCGACGGTTGTGGCCGCGGGCTACGGGGTAGATCTTGGGAAACGCCACGTAGAGTTCCCGCCCCGCATCCCAGAAACCGGTCATCACATCGCCACCGGGGGCGATCGGCTCCTGGCAGAACTTCGTCCAGTTCAGTCCGTCCGGCGAGACAAACGTGTTGTAGCCGGGCGGCTGCGATGACCAGCCGATGCACTTGTAGCGCCGGGAAGGTTCCGGATCGCGGGGATCCTTCCAGACGCTCGCCTGGTGGATGTGCGCCACCGCGTTGTGCGGCTTTCCGTTGGCGGCCTTGAGCGTTCCGACCAGCGGTTTCTCCCATGTGACGCCGTCCCGGCTGACCGCGTAGCAGGTGACGTTGGGATCGTCGAAATAGCCGCCGTCGCCGGCCGGCTCGGGCAGATACCACATCTTGAAGAGCTTCTCCTCTTCGTCGAGCAGCACGTTGCCGAAGATCTCGGTCCGCCATCCTTCCCAGGGCTGGTCCGGCTTGAGCACCGGGTTCTTGGGATGCTTGCGGCCCGGGTGCTGGGTGAACCAGACCCGCTCGGCATCGCGGACCAGGATCCGATCGACGAAAAGCTGCGCGGACGTGCCGACGTCGAACGGAGAAACGCCCGTCTCCAGCGGTCTTAGCAGGTCGGCCTCCGTGGAGATGAAGCTGGCCGCGGCACCGGCCAGTTCCTTGGCCAGCTCGGGGACGAGATCGACGACGACGTTGTCGTAGTAGTACGTGGGCTCGCCGAATTTCCCGAAGTAGATCTGCGTGAACTCGTCGATGTCCGTGTCGAAGCGGCCGATGAACGAGACATCGCCCACGCGGGCACGAAACACGTGGCGCTGGTAGTCGGCCAGGATCTCGACCGGAACCCACGCGCCGACAGGCATTTTGCCGCCGATCGGATGCTGCGCCCCGCCCGAGTAATACTGCACCGTTCCCTCCCGGTCGACCAGCAGATTAAACGCGCGGGAGGACTGGGGATCGTCGCCGGAAAACGTCTGGATGTCGGGTCCACCGCTGCCTTCCGGAGTGACATAGAGATCGAATCGGAACCGGACCGTCTGGCCGCGGGCCGCGGCGATGTCGGGATCGCTTAATTTCATCAGCGCGGCATTGCCATTGCACCGCGCGCAGTGTTTTCCGACATCGCTTTTTCCGGGTGAACCGGGGAGCGTGTCAGTGGCCACGATCGTGGTGCCGCCGGTGTCCGTATAGCCCGCGCCGGAAGCCGGTTTGAGCGAGCCGAGTTGCGATCCGACCGCGTGCTGCTCGAAATTGTCGGAGAAGAGTATACGGGGGCTTCCGGCTTGAGCAGCCGACCAGGAAACGGCCAGAGAGAGGAGGATTGTTCCCAAGGTGCCAAAACCAAGTTTCATGTGCCTATCCTCACGCTAGAGGTAAAGAGTGTGATGGACGCCTGACGCGTTAGGGGAGTGGTATGGGGCAAGAGTTCGCTTGCGCGTCACTCCACGCACCCGAACAGCCCTCGACTGCGCGATGTACTTCGTATCGACCGTTCCAACGGCGTGGCCCAAAACCGCTGAATTGCGGGCGAGCCTTCTCAACGCGGGGCCCGCTCGGGACCACCGCCGGGTGCCCGGCCTTGGCTGGTCATTTCGATGTTGTAGTCGTTTGCCCCAGACTTCACGTCGAGCGTGAGGCCGCTGGTACTGCCGCTGGCGTATAGTTCCGGGACCAGGCTTTTGCCTGGTATCAACAAGCTCTCGCGGCCGCCGGCCGCTGCCTCGGGCTTGTCGCGGTGATCGATGGAGATGGAATTCTTGCCGACAGCCACTCCGGTTGCCTGGTACGTGCCATCGGGTTGGATATCGGCTGTGGCGGACGGACCTTCGACGTGAAGGAATATCACCCGGCCGCCGGTCACCGGTTGACCATCCAAGGCGACCTTACCGGAAACAGTTGCCATTTCTTGCTCGTAAGCGTCACCGCCGGCGCAGCCGGACAGGAGCAGAACACAACCGCACAGCACGATCCACCATCCACAAGCCGAACGCACAAGTTGCCTTAGCATGGCATCCTCAATCGGTTGAAAGG
The DNA here is from genome assembly GCA_012728855.1 of Rhodopirellula sp. GTDB lineage: Bacteria > Planctomycetota > Planctomycetia > Pirellulales > Thermoguttaceae > JABWBD01. Next base: position 11,075 of record JAAYEH010000365.1, read on the forward strand.
TTGTTGAACGCAGTGGTTCCGGCCGCACTCGCCGGGCCCCTTATGGAAGTTCGCCAATTGGATTTCCGTCGGCGCGATCGGCGAGATTCTTGTACGTGACCAGGTTAATCGTCTCGCTGAGGAATCGCACGGAGCCGTCGCAAAGCAGGACGTTGATACCGCCGGGATGCCCACTCTTCAATGCCGCCGCGGAAATCGTGCTCCAAGTGGCAGGCTGCGACCACGAATAGGCATAATACGCCTTGCTATTCGGCGGGAACGCAATGGTCTTCCCGCCATAGCTGTGCTGCGCCGTCGACGCGGCCGTGCAGTAGCCCATTGACCAAGGATGGCTCAAATCCCGATGGCTGCGATCGGGACTCCAACCCTGTCCTTCCGTGGCATCGGAGTATTCGCCGAACGACATCGTGTTCGAGGTGCCATCCTTGACATCGCGAAAGCCGAGGCTGCCGTTACGGATATGGCAGCCGCAGACTGACCAGTAATTGTAAAGGGATGCTGGATTGGACCATGGACCCTGACAACTGGATCGGGCGTCGGAGCCCATGATCGGCTCGTACTCGGCGATCGCCATACAGTTGAGAGCCGGATAAGCTCCGCTTCCGCAATTGCCGTTGTAGTTGAGTGTGTCCGCGTGCGACGAGGACGGGCACCGGAAGGTTGCAATGTTTGCAGTGACTGCCTGATAATGCGCGGGGTCGCCAGTGTACGTCCCGCCCAGCCAGGTAAGTCCGGTAAAGAAATTGAACTTGTCGTAGACCGTGCCCGCCTCGAGATACGGCAACAGGCCCACGTGCCCCGACACGGCGCGCGAGGGGTTATCGTCGCCCGACGACCTTTGCGACGCGGGCAACTTGTTGTACGTGTCGTGGTAGTTGTGGACCGCCAGGCCGATCTGTTTCATGTTGTTGGTGCATTGGGACCGACGGGCCGCTTCGCGGGCCGCTTGCACGGCCGGCAAGAGCAACGCGATCAAGATGCCGATAATGGCGATCACCACCAATAACTCGACCAAGGTGAAACCTGAACGATTTCGAGAGCACATGTCACGACCTCCGGAAAAGTGTAGAAGAGAGTAGAACCTCATACCGACCTGACTGGAAACGGCTGCCAGAAAAGACTGCCATCGAAAGGAAAGGGATCGCGTATGTTCATAGGCAGAAACCTCATGGAGCCCCCAGTGTTTCACCCTCAGACAACTTCAGCGGCATGACGATCCGCTGCTGGGACGTGAGCGGTTCGCGCCCGGTGCGAATCTCTTCGATCAATGCCACCGCGCGGCGCCCCAACTCGACCTCGTCGACCGTGACCGTCGCCAGCCGTTCGCTCAACGCGCCGAGGCACAATCCACCTCCGAAACCGACCAAGGAAAGGTCTCGAGGGATTCGAAGCCCCAGCTTCATCGCTTCGAAAAAAACCCGCTCTCCCTCGATCACGTCGCTGGCGAAAATGCCCGTCGGCCGATCGGGCCGTCGCAGCATCTTCGCCACGGCGCGATGGGCTTCGTCCTCGGCCGCAGAGCGAGCGAGTTCCGCATGGTATAAGATCCGGTGGTCCGGAAGGTCCAGCCCCGCTTCGTTCAAAGCGCCGATGAACCCTCGCTCGTAACCTTCGGTCACCTCGTAGCGGCTCGTGCCGACTAGAGCCAGGCGGCGGTGCCCCCGCTGGATCAAGATCTCGGCGGCCATGCGGCCCACCTTTTCCCAGTCCCAACCGATCCACGGGGCGGCCACGTCCGGCGGACGCCGATGGCAGAACACGACGGGGATCTGCTGCGACTGAAGTGCCTTGAGCTGGTAGGCGGGCATCGGCTCGATCGTCGGAACGATCGCCACACCCGCCACGTTCTTATCCGTCAACTGCAAGATCACGTCGCTCTGCGAACGCAAATCGAGCCCGGTGTGGCAGATTAGCACCTGGTGATGCGTGCGTACCGAAGCCTCCACAAAGCCTTTGATGAGCGAGGGGTAGAGGCTGCCGCAGACCTCCGGCACAATCAGGCCGTACACGTTGAGCCTTTTCCGAAGATTCTGCGGGGGGACTTCGACAAACGTGCCTTTACCCCGCGTCCGAGATACAACGTGGGCGGTCGTCAATTCGCTCAACGCTTGGCGAACCGTATGCACGCCGCAACCGAGCAACTTGGCCAGGGCACGCTCCGAGGGCAAGGCATCGCCCGGTTTAAGCTCACCGGCAGCTATCTGTTGCAGGAGCCAGTCTTTGGCCTGCTGATACTTCAGACGGGAGCCGGAAATCAGCACCTGCTGGGAAGTGTCTGCCAGTTTTTTGCGCTTCGGCAAGACCAACTGCCGCCTCCGCCGGGCTCCAGGCCCGATTCACGATGGCGTAATGCTCGGGTATTGATGCGCTACTGATGTGCCTAAATGGTAAGCGCCGAACCGCAAGACTGTCAAGCGATTTGCACCCATCCCCCCGAGAGTTCCCAGAATTCGTCCAGGTTGGGGATGTCGATTTCGTAGGCGCTTTTCTGCAAGTGGCAACTCAACAAGCATTTATGTCCGATTGGTGGTAAACCTTCGCCCAACCCGTCCGCGTGAGGATTCGCCCAGGGGCGAGTCCGCTCCAGTGAGGGCATGCGAGGGGAAGAGTTCGGGCACCCATGCCGAAGGCCAAGGGTCGGCAAGCGAACTCAAGAGGTGTCGTGTGTGGAGGGGATCTGGGCTGGGGCTCCCAGCGCCACGCGGCGCTCGTCGGAGAGATTCCATGGTAGGAACGGCTGGATATCCTCCGGTGCTTTTCCACCCGCTGCGGCGCAGCTTTCCAGATACCACGTCAGCCACCGTCGCGGATTGAGTTTCCAGTGGGCCAGCGTTGCCAACAGCGAAAACATCGCCGCTGCCAGTCGGCCACTCCACAGGGAACCCGATCCGTAGAAGTTTTTCCGTGCCACGGCCGGGCCGCGGCCCGCTCGTTCTGAAGCGTTGTTGTCCATCGGAATGCGCGGATCATCGACGAACTGAATGAGTCCCGACCAGTGCTCTTCGAGGCTTTCCAGAACCTTGCGGCACGGCTGGCGGAGTTTGGGATCGGAGCGTTCCCCCGCTGCGTCGGCGCGCATCATCTCCACCGCTCGACGTAACAAGGCATCTTGCTCTTGAAACTGCGCCGACCCGCGAGGATGGCGGAGACGTTCCCTGTTGACCTGGTAGAGCTGTCGAATGCGACGCAGCCAGGAGAGTGCCCAGGGCGTCAACTCCGGCCATCGTCGCCGGATTCCCGCAGATCGGACAAGCCAGCGATTCTTCCGACAAGGGGACGAACTCCTCCTCGACCGGCAAATGGGAATAATCACACCGCTCGTGTCCGGCATGACCGGGCTGTGCCCCGCGCTTTTTCCCAGCCGCCGCGACTTCCTCGGGATCGAACAGATCGTTGGAACGGTCGCTGCGGGCAGACTTCTCCGACTTGCGGCCAAAAAGCTTGCCTTGAAGCGCGCGGACCTGTCCCTGGGATTGGTGAAGTTCCTCCTTCAATCGCTCGATGCGTTGGACGGCATCGGCATGGCGGCTCTTCCAATAGCCCACCTCGCAGCGAAGTTTACTGACCTCGCGACGCACCTCCGCCAATTCCCGCTCCAAACGCTGCAAGGCCGGGCAGCTTGCGCAGGGAACCAGCGTTTCCGGCGTCTTGCTCGGGAGATCCAGAAACGTGGCACTCATGGGGCCACGCTATAACCAGATTGGCCGCCTCACACCAGATCAATTTCCCCCGCCAATTTACCTCAAGAGACGGGTTGGACGAATCTTTACGATTGGTGTCTGCCGTTCACCGGAGATTGGACGGGAGAACAAGTATGAGTAAACTGCGGCGCAACTGCGTCGGTAACGATACCTACTGGTGGTATTTGGATGCACATCGCTTTGGCAGCCGGTCTGGCCCGTCTGGCCGCTGGCGATGGCGTTCGAAATGGGCCTTCATGAGATTGCGCGGCGGTCCCTCGCCCACTTGGCGGCGTCGGAGCATCTTCTCCTGCGAGAGCAGGACTTCGTCAAGATCCCTTTCCACGAAGAGGATCTTGTAGTCGAAGCGAAGAGGCCAAGCCAGGATTGTGACGAACAACAAGACGAGGGTGACCAGCAGGATGAAAATCGAACTGAGGACCGTAAATCCTGCCTCCGGCCCAATATACGCCAGCGGCCGAAAGACAGCGGCGGAAAGAACAGCCTCTATCTCGAACATAAGAAACGCAGGCAGGTTGTCGGTGTTTCTTATCCCTCGTCGCCAGGGGTAACCAGAACGGGGATATTCATCTTCAACCCCATCACTTCTCGCGATAGGGGCTTCCAGACTGGTATAGTCTCAGACGGTATCGCAGCGCGCCGGCCATCTGTGGGTCGTGGACGACACCGGGCAGCGCGAGGCATTGCTCGATCGTGCGCGCCGCCTCATCGAATCTCGCCGTTTCCGCATAGGCCGCCGCCAATGCGTCGAGGGCTGGAGGGGCCTGGTAATCCGTCCGCTTGCAGGCCTGTTCCGCCAGGCGGACGGCGCGGGCTCCGTCGCGGATTTCGGCCTTCTCATGCGTGGCCAACAGCCAGGACAAATTCACCATCGCCTGGACGTCCTCGGGCCGCAGTCGAACCACTGCCCAGTAGTGGAGGATTGCCTTCTTTGCTTTCTCCGGATTTGCCTGATCTTGTTCTCGCTGCTGGAGCGTGGTCGCCAGATACCAGTGTGCATCGGCCGATTGGGGATTGACCTTAAGCGCCGCCTCGAATTCCGCCACGGCCTCGTCGATCTTGTTCTGCGCGCGGCAGACAAGACCAAGATTCAGTTGCGCGCTTTCCACATCGCGTCCCAGTTCCAGCACGCGGCGGTAGTGGCTCTCCGCTTCCGGGTAGCGGCCCATTTCCGCAAGACAAACGCCCAGATGGCCGTGGGCGCGGGCATAGTCCGGAGCCGCCTCGACTATCTCCTGCAGCACTCGAGCACCCTGCGGGTAATCGCGCAGCCCCATCAGTTCCCGAGCTTCTTCCAGCTTGTTGTAGTGGGCAATCCTGTCCTTGACGTCCGGCAAAGGTTCGGCAGCTAGGGCTCTTGGGGGCGATACTTTGGCGGCCAAAGCGCCCCCCGCGGCATAACCGAGGCTGGCCAGCGCGCGGCGGTCCTGCTCGGACAGTTGCACTCCGGGCGCTTGATAAGCCGCCAACCGGCTCTCGAAGTCACGCAACTGCGACTCCAGTTTGTCCACGCGTTCGGGATGCGCACCGGCAAGGTCGCGCGTTTCAGCCGGGTCATGTTCGAGATCGTAGAGTTCCGGGCGCGTCGTGCGGATGTACTTCCATTTTTCCGTGGTCAAGCTTCGCAGCCGAGCCCAACCGCTATCCACGTACGGTTCGTCGGTTTCGCCGTAACAAACGGAGTTCGGTAAAGATCGGCCCAGCAGGGCCTGGAGCAGGCTTCGGCCCGTTCCAGTCCGCGGCGGTGCCAGATCGAGACAATCCAGGAGTGTGGGATATAGGTCGGCCAGCGACACTACGGCTCGCTCGCGCCGGCCGGCGGAAAATCGGCCGGGCTGGGCAACCACCAGCGGAACCTGCATCGTGCTGTTGTAGAGCAGATACGCGTGGGTTTTCTCGTGGTGGTCGTACAACCCCTCTCCGTGGTCACCGGCAATAACCACCACGGTCTGCGTGTCGAGGCCTCGGTCGGAAAGAAACTCCATCAGCCGGCCGACCTGTAAATCCGCGAAAGCAATCTCGGCATCGTAGGGACGACCGGCGAATCGGGTTCCAAATTCGTCCTGATGGCTGAGATAGGGGTAATGAGGTTCGTAGAGGTGGACCCAGCAGAAGAACGGACCACCGCGATTGCGATCCAACCACGAAAGCGCCAGATCCACGACTCGGTCCCCGTTTCGCGCACGGTGCAAGGGGTGGTCCGCATCCGGCGTGTCGCTCAAGTCGTCGTCGTAGGTTTGGAATCCCCGGTCCAATCCGAATTTGGAGTCGAGGACGAAGGCAGCAACAAAAGCTGCTGTCGAGTACCCCCCTTGAGACAAGAGCTCCGCCAGCGTCGGCACCTGATCGCCCAACTGGTTCAAACCGTTGGTTCGCAGACCGTGCTCGGGCGGCAACAGTCCAGTAAGGATGGTGGCGTGGGCAGGGAGCGTCATCGGAGCTGGGGCATACGCCCGTTCAAAGAGGATCCCCCGCTGGGCGAGTTGATCGATTGCCGGAGTCAGAGCCCCCTGGTAGCCATAGCAGCCGATTCGGTCGGACCGGGTCGTGTCGAGCGTGACCAGCAGGATGTTCACGCCCTCTGGGCGGCTTCGCCAGAACTGGAGACCAATCCACAACGATCCCACGCATACGGCGCCAAACGCGAACCACAGGAGCCGTTTCCGAGTCATCAAGGCTATTCCTCGTCGAGCGGGCTTTCCAGATTCGATGGATTTTACCCGATGAGAACCCTGGATGGCCACGGGTTGCTTCGCAGTTGCCTACTCGATCTTCAGCCGGAGGTATCGAATCCCTGTGCCCGACGGCTGGATGCACCAGAGCGTGACCAGCCAGGTGCCGTCGGGCAGCAGAGCCGCGATCGGCTCGCCGAACGAGAAGTCGTTCCACTCGGACAGGTCGCCGGAACTGGCGGAACGAGTCGGCGTCTGGGCTTTCCACACGATTTCGTTATGCTCGATACCGAAATCGTCGTCCGTCGGCCGGACAACAGCCAGCCAAACGCCCGGTTCGCTGTGCTTCCGCTGGTTGTAAAGAAATATCGCACGGCCGTCGGTCCACGGTGCCAACGCGGTGGTCTGACCAAGGATGCCTGTGGATCGAGTCGGACTCCAGGTCTCGCCGCCGTTGTGTGAGATGCCGAAGGCGTTGGGCAGTTCGCCGCCACGGTCGGCAATGTGCCAGCACGCCCCCAACAACCGGCTATCGGAGAGTTCAACGACCCATGCCTCGGCGGCGCTGGTGTGGGGATCGGCGAAGCGAAGCATCGACGTATGCCGCCACGACTGGCCGTCGTCGTCGGACCACAAGACGACCACCTGGCTGCGATCAACCTTGACTTGCGGATCAAACGTGTTGTAGGGCGAATAGGGAACCAGCCAGCGGCCGGATCGCGTCACCAAGAGCGGCCCTGGAGTCTCGGCCGAGCACGCAGGTATCGGGATAATAGTGTTCGGCCAATCCACAGACTCGATCGGATCACCGTTGCCCCTTACAGGTCTTTCGGCCGAGGCTGCACACAGATCGTTAGCTCATCCATCGAGAATTTGCCGGTGACCTCATCCGAGAACCCCACGAAGGAGAAACCATAGCTGTCACAATCGCCAAGCACCTCGTCGAGACTAGCCGAATTCTGCGGGTTCCGCGACCAACTGCGATGCCAGAGGGATTCGTCGTTCTTCAGCACCAACTTCTGCTTTTCGCCCCAGCGGTCTTCGGAGATGGTCAACGGTTGGGCCGTGTAGTGCCACCGGGTTCCTTTCTGGTTGTCCAACACCCAGAAATAGCACTTGGCACCTTTCAGGTCCAGTTTATCGCCGCGGAGACAGACCGATAGCTCTGCGTCGCGCAGATCCAGTGCTCCCGCCTTCACCCAACTTTGGTAAATGATCAGTGCCAGGATCGAGTGTGGGTTTTCGGGGGTGTCGATCCTCCATTTCGAATCATCGGCCCAGATGAATCCGGAGTTGTCGACGCCGCCGGACCTCTCCCAGGCGACCGGAAAGAAGACGTTGCCGCCCCCGGCAATACCGCCGTTGTAATCGTAAACTTGCCAGCCTTCGGCGCCGGAATTGAAGCTGTTCGTGACTCCCGGCTCGGCGCCCGCCGCAGCCGAGCAGAGAGAGGCAACCAGCCACAACGGTGCGGTGTACCGAACTGGGCGATGCGTCCAGAGATATCGGCATAGCATAGAACGGCTCCTATCTAATCGGATACTGCTACCAGAGTAGCCCTTGAAACATCTCTTCGGCCAGTTTCGGCTTACGAAGGGAAAGCCGGACGGCCTTGAGATTACGCTCGCAATCGCCTCTCGTCAAGCGTCGCACCTACAGTCCGGTACAGGCGAGCAGACGCAAGCCGAGCGGATCGACGTTTCCGCGTCGTCGATTCAGAGTCAACGCTGGGCGCACGGCGAATCCGCCACTCGCCCGCCGGAAAGTCTGCAAGTCTTCCGGCGGCGGCCGGCCCAGGATCACGGACTTCCGGTTCGAGGTGAGCGCTGTGGATTGAGCGGAGACTTACTCTCGCCGTTGAAGGCGGCCGATCTGTACGACGTTTTCGGTATTCATGTTGTATCCATGCGCGGGCTCCCCGCCGAAGCCGAACAGATACCGGCCATCGCAGATCCAGGGGATCGTGGCCACACCGTACGGCATCACACCGATCCTGGAGTAGTTGTTCGCATCGATGTCGTAGCAGAGGATCCGGTCTCCGTAACCCCGCCAGTGAGGGTCGCTGGATTCCTCCGACCTCCCGACACGCAGCGAACGGACATCGGCACTGCCCATCAGGAGAATGTAGCGGTCCTGCAAGACCACTCCCCATCCCGCCACCATGGGCGCAGGCAGGGGCCGGATTGCCATCCATTGATTCGCAACGGGAGCGTAGCAGTAGGCGTCGCGGTAGTTGGGCACTCCGTTGAACGGAGCGTTGAGCTTGAACTTCTTCGCCAACTCGAGATGGATCTCTCGCATCCGCGTGTTGTTTTCCGACCCGCCGAACACGTAGAGATTGCCCCGCGCCACGGCAGTAATCAAGAGATTCCGCTTGCCGGCAGGATAGGGCGCCATCGGTTCCCACTGGGCATCCGGACGTTCAAGCGACAGGCGGAGATCGGCCATACGCTGCTGACCGGATGTTTCGCTGGGTGTGCCGGTCGGGTGGCCGCCGACCAGGAAAAGCCATCGATCCGGCAGCACACCCACGGCCGCCAGCCAGCGACCATTACTCTCCGACTCCGGAAGGGAGGCGAGACTTCGCCATTGCCAGATTCCCTCGGCGCTCCTGCTGAGTTCGAGCACGTTCTTTCCGGCATTTCGGCCTCCGACAACATAGAGCTTCCGGCCATCACTGGCGCCCTGGGTATAAGCCAGGTGAACCGGTGCTGGGGTGATGGCTTCGTAGGTACCCTCCGCCGGGCGAAAGGCATAGGTGAGGTTTTCGCGGCCGGGCATCCAGAGGCCTCCGGTGAGGACGATCTCCTGGTCGATCCATCCTGCCACGCCGCCTTTCCATGCTATAGGCAGATTCGGCCCCACGGTCCAGTCGATTGCAAACGGCGGCTGATCCACGACGCTTTCTTGTTCGACGCTGAAGGGCATCTCGGCGTATGCCTGGTTGAGCTTTGCCGTCACTTCCAGACTGGCGGCATCGTCGCGCCACTCGGTGGAGGTTTTTGACGGATCCGCCTGGTAGATTTCGGCGCCGTGGGCTGGTGTGATGAGGATCGCGAGCCAGAGCACGTGGCGGAGACAGCCGTGGACGAATGGTTGCATGACAAGACTCCTTGTTGGGCAAGCCTTTGGCATGGCTGGATTTCACCTCGCCTCGACGATTTCGGCGGCTGCCAAGGCGTTTTTGAAGACATTGGCAGCCAGACCTTTGGACCAGACGTAGATGGGATCGCCGCGTCCGTCGATATTCAGGGGGACAGCGAGACTCTTGCCCTGCGGACTGATCTGGTACGGCTCGGCTCGCTTCGTGGTGAATTCCACCTTCTCGGGATCGAGGGCGAGCCGCGCAAAACGCCGGGGCTCCGAATCGTAAATGACGCCGGGGAAAAAAATGCCCAGTGGGCGGCCGTCACGAGACGCCAGCAGGTAGAGATAGACGTCGGTCTGGCCAATCCGGAGGCGCTGGACAAACCGGCCTGTCATCGCAAAAGGCGCATCGGGGAAGGTCATATCGTACCGCATGGGAATCCCGCCGGGCATGCCGATCGCGGCCGCGACGCCGCCGGCCCAACGGGGTAGACAGCCTTCAAACGACTGCCCCCAACCCTCGCTGACCAGAGTGCATGGATCGAAAACATAGCCCCGAGCTCGGAACTGCTCGATGATCTTCCGTCCGTACGCTTCGCCGGGACTATCGGCGGTGATCAGGCAGCGATCACCCAGATGCTTCTGGCCCGCATCCCAGATGGTGCCCAGCGGGCCGTCGATCCTCTTGGCATGGTTCGTGTTGAAGCCGTTAATCACCAGTGCGGTTTCGGGGCCACACTGGGAAATCTCCTCGGGCCAGCGGCGCGAGACGCGACGTTCCATCTCGACAAGTTCTGCGCCGGTGAACCCGCCCCAGCGCTGCTGGGTCAATTCTTCCGTTCGTCCAAGCAACTGCGTCTCCCAGGCATAGGGATGGCTGACGAACACCAAACGCTCCAAGAGTCGCGGAAGTGGCCGGTTTGCCGAGAGTTGGCCTGTGGGGCGAGTTGTGGCTTGAGGGTCTGCCAGGGATTGCCCGCGGCTAGCGAATATCGCGGCAGCGCCTGCTCCAACTCGTTGCAGGAAGCACCGCCGAACAAAGCCGTGATCGTTTTGCTGTGCTGAGGGGGTCATAGCCAGGTGTCCTTCACGAACAGAGGAGAATCAAGAGTACCGCCGCAAGGGCCGCTACTGGCGTGCATTGCGAAAGCGAGAGTCGGTCCAAAGAGGGCAATCACCAGAGTTCGCATGGTGTTTATTTGATCCAATGACAGGCACTGTGCCAGCCGGCCACGGCTGGCGTGTTGCATCCGCATGTCCAGTATACCGCAATGGTCTCGGCGAATCGTCAAGGATCGGGCGTCGAAACGATGCGTGGGCCTCAGGGGCATGATATACTGCACCGCCGTGCGATTGAAATATGAACTCAAACGGGCCGGACTCTATGCTTTCGAGTTCGTGAAATGACCCAGTTAGGACCATAGGCTTTCTCCGAAGGCCCACTTGCAGCAAGGGCGTGCTATGAGCAGAAGTCTTTCTTGGACCATCCAATGGTTTTCATGGCTGTGTTTGTTGTCAGTCTGCACGGGCCTCCAGGCGGCCCAGTCTGCGGCACGAAACAGAACAACGTCGTTCTGCACGGCCACGCGCCGGCCTCGCACAACTTCAGCCCATTCTTGGACACCAAGCTGGGTGTGCCGGCTTCCGAGCGTTTCAAGGCGGTTGGAGGGCTTCACGGGCTGCTGGCGTTCGCCTCGAAAGACGGGATCCATTGGAGAGAGCTTCGCGAGAAGCCGGTCGTGACCCAAGGCGCGTTCGATTCGCAGAACGTCGTCTTCTGGTCGGAGGCAGAGGGCGTTTACGTCTGTTACTTCCGCACGTCTTCCCAAGGGATTCGGTCGGTAAGCCGGGCTACCTCGCCTGATTTTCTTTCCTGGAGCGAGCCGGTGGCAATGCACTACGGCGATGCCCCGCCCGAGCACCTTTACACGAATCACCTTCGCGGCCGGCTTCCGAGTGGAAATCGGCGTCTTGGGCATCCGATGCCCGGAAGAAATCGGCCACGCCGAACAGGTAGATCTTGGCGCCGATAGCCGATATTCCGACGGCCGCGACCAGGAAGCCGACGGGCACACGTGCGAGACGAAAGCCCTGTCCATCTTTGTACCTCTATTTTGCTCAGGAGTTGAGGTTGCGGGGGCATCTGGAAGAGAAGGGCAGTCGTCATGCGGCGGCCCCCGTCTACCCCTGCGGCACCTCTTCGGGTGAATCACGCTGCGCGGGCTCCGGTGACGGCATATTGGGTAAGGCTATGGCCACCAGCGTGATTGCCACCGCGAGAATCGCAGACGCCACAACGAAACTGGTCCGCAGCCCAAACGTGTCCGCAATCATTCCAAAGGCGCCGCCCGCGAAGCCGACGGCAAAGGTCAGCAGCGTCGTGTAGGCCACGTTCTCGCGGATGCGGTTTGGGGCGGAACAGGTGACGATGTAGTTGGGAAAGTAAACTCCAAACAGCTCGCCCGCGCCGATGAGCCCGAAGCTGAGCAGATACCACTTGCCCGGGATGACCAGGGCCCACATCACACCGAGCAGGCAAATGCCCGTCGTCACGAGCAGTCCGGCTTTGGGATGCGTGCGTGTGACAATCCACCCCAGCGCGAACCCGGCCGCGATCTTGAAGGAAAATCGCAGTAGCATCTGCAGGCCCGAATACGTTTCCGGCAGTTCGTCGGTCACCTCGCGAACGTACAAGGCCATATTGGGCAGGATCATGTTGCCGCCGACGTACGTGAGCAGATAGGCCGTGGCGGTGATCATGATCAGCGGATGTGTTGCGTATTGCCTGATCCCGCTTGCGATATTGGCGATCCGCGATACGGTTGCGGGCTCCGGGCCTGCCGGCGGCAGCACCGCGCGCGACCCCAGGAAGGCCGCCAGCCACATGGTTGGCACTGTGGCGGCGTAGAGAATGATATAGCGCCAGGGTTCTGGAATCAGCGGCACGCGGACCACGTCGAGGAAGTTGCCGCTAAGGACGAGTTGAGACAGGAACGAGCCCAGCACCGCCAGGCCGGGCCCCACTCCGTAACACCAGCCCAGGGTCTTGCCGCGGCGTTTCGCCGTCATGCCCCGACCGACCAGTTCCCACAGGCACACGAAACTGACGCTGTTCGTTGCCCCGGTAACACCGGCGTGGACGATGATCGCCGTGGCGATCCACTCGCGGGGCGCGATATTGAACATCACTGCCACCACCGCGCCGGCGGCGCCAAGCAGGAAAAAGGAGAGAACCAACAGCGGCTTGAGAAACCGCTCGGAGGGAAACAGCCAGGCAATGAGCACCGGCGTGGGCATGAGCCACATATAGACTGCTTGCGGCAGGTTCGCGACCGTATCGCTTGTGCCCAGGGTATTGCAGATCGCGGCCTGCACGATTCCGACATAGATCACCGGCGCCACGAGATAGACCAGGGCCCAACAGGTAATGAAGATCAGGCCATTCCTGAGTTGGTCACGTTCCGAAAGGACGCATTCCGAAATCGTCATCTCCGGGCGAGTTCCGCTCGTGTCGGTGTTATCATTCTGCTCACCATCAATCGGGCTTAAGTTCATCGATCACCTTCCATCCGCAGTCAAGCGCGTGCGGAACCAAAGAGAGAAGGAACTCACGCCGCCGAAAGATCATATTCTGCCGCAGCTTGCGCCGTCAATACTGCGCAGTTCCAGCTTCCGGCAGCCCGCTGCAGGAGACCATCGCGGGGATCCTCTCTGGAATTCAGGCCGTGGGCGTCTGGATTTGTTCCAGCGAGTCGATCATCATACAGCCTGTTGTGCTGGCATGAAGGGCCGGCAAGGCGTGTACCCCGAATTCTCCCTTGAGCCTCGGAGAAAAAAACCATGCGACCCGTTCCGTTCTCATCCATAGGCGTTGTCATCGCGGTTCTCCTGCCAGTTATCTGCCTGATGGCGATGCAACTCGATATGGGCGACGTCTATGCTGCCGAGACGCCGGCTGCCTGGGAGGCTGCCGCGACGGTGCCGCTTGACGGCCTGCGCGTGTCGCTCTCCAAACCGGTGCCGGTAGCGCGGAGTAAGGGCTATTTGTGGTTTCCCACGATGACCCGGCTCGCCGGCGGCGAGCTTTTCGCGGTGCTCTCCACCAATTTGGACGCGATCGTGGCGGACCGCACCGCCGCGGTCACCTGGTCGGGCGACGGTGGCCTGACCTGGTCTGAACTCAGTTCCATCGATCCCAAAGGAGACCTCTATTCCGAGAGCACGCTCCGCCTCCCCAATGGTGATGAACTACTTTATCCTTTCAATCTGTACCCTCGGCCCGACGGCATGAGCTGGATTCATCAAATCGTGTCCGGCCAGAAGGGCAAACGCGAGGTCCGCCTGGTGAAAGAGGGGCTGATCGTGACCGGTTGGCCGCGGCCGGACCGGAGTTTCAACGAGAAACTGGGGCTTTCGGGATTCGGTTTCAACGGTCAGACGCTCGTGTCCAGGGATGGCTCTCACCTGGCCACGCTCTACGGCCATTTCAAAGACGAGGCTCACTATAGCCTCGTGCTCGTCGAGTCGCGCGATGGCATCCGCTGGAAGTACCGAACCACCATTGCCGGCGACGACTGCAAGCTCGAGGGAGGCGAAGGTCCCTGCGAATCAGCGATCTGCCGGCTGAAGGACGGCCGCCTGATGGGAGTGTTCCGCCTGGCCAGCAATGTCCCCTACGGGCAGACCTTTAGCAGCGACGAGGGGCGGACTTGGACCGAGCCGGTGGCCATGGCAAACGCTTTCTCCGTCCAGCCCAGCCTTGTCGTGATGCGCGACGGCAAGGTCGCGCTTTCCGGCGGCCGGCCGGGCCTATTCTTGTGGATCAACGCAGACGGTTCGGGCCAGGACTGGCAGCGGGTGGATATTCTTGCCCACCACAACGCAACGCATCCGGAAGAGTCGATCGGCCAACCGGGCCACACCACGTCGTATACGGAGATCGTGGCCCTGGACGACACGCATCTGATCTACATGTATGACCGCGTTCCTCACGGTTGGAGCGCCATTCCCGAGGAATCACCGGACACCAACAGCATATGGGTGATGCGGGTTTCCTTGGAGCAACCCTAGAAGCAGGCCACAGGAGACCTTGCCATGAACTTCCAACTCCTCAGTTTTTTTTCGGTGGTCGCCATCGCGGGGCAAGCGTGGTGCCAGGCTCCCTGGATGGAAAACACGCCGATTGTCGAGGTGAAACGCGAGCTCTACCAGTCGGCGCCCCGCCCGGGCGCGGCGGCGTATCTTTCCGTCGCCGATCTTGGTGCCGGGCTCCAGTTGGAGCAGATACTCACTGAAGAAGTCCGCAGCGACGAGTTCGAAAAACCCCGAAGACGCCGCTCCGGCGACAACGGACGCACGTGGTCGGCGCTGGAGCCGGTGACCGACCATTGGGCTTTTCCCAAGGATGATTTCATCTGGTGGGCGCCGAGCCCGTCATTCTACTTCTACGACCCTCAGACGAAGGTCACTTTGGCCATGTGGCTGAGGCAGAACCTCGTCGGCGGCCGGTACTACAACCATACGTTCGCCCGGCTCTCCAAGGATCTCGGCCTGACGTGGGGCGAGCCTACGCTGCTGCGTTACGAGGGAGGGGACGACTTCGACCCGGCTGACCCACTCAAGAAAAGCTACTTGGAAAGCAACATCGCCTATTTCGGCCAGAAGATCATCCGCCATAGCAACGGGACACTCATCTTCGCTGTTTCGGGCGTCCGAATTCCCCGCGATGCTCCGGACCCGAATCCGCAGAGAATCGCGGTGTGGGACACACCGGCCGACTCGCGAAATCTCGGCTCGCTTCTGTTCGTGGGACGGTGGAACGCGGCCGCCGGGGACTACGATTGGACGGCCGGCAAGCCCGTGTGGGTTCCCCGTCACGTATCGTCGCGAGGGCTGATGGAGCCCGATGTAGCGGAACTGAACGACGGCCGAGTGCTGGTGGTGTGGCGATGCTCGAACGCGGGAATCGACCCAGCACGGGAGCCGGGGCGCAAGCGATTCAGTGTCTCTTCCGACGGCGGCCTCACTCTGAGCCCCGTGGCGGAATGGAAGTACGACGACGGCAGCGGTGTCTACTCACCTTCGAGCTTCCATCTGCTTCTGCGCCACAGCGCCAATGGCAAGCTCTACTGGTTCGGGAACTTGTCCGAGCAGCCCACGTCCGGGAATGAGCCTCGCTATCCGCTGGTGATCGCGGAGGTGGAAGAGACGATCCCCGCCCTGAGGAAGGCCACGGTTACAGTAATCGATGACCGCCAGCCGGACGATCCGCGCCCGGTGTCGCTCTCGAATTTCGCGGTGATCGAGAACCGCGAGAGCCATGACTTCGAACTCTACATGACCCGGGTCGGCGACAAGACGGGAGATAGCGTCTACCGGTACACGGTCAAGCTCAAGTGAACGCGGAAGATGCTGTCGACAAAAACGTGAAGGTGCCCATTATCTGCCTGTTGACACGAACGCCCCCGTGCAATTGCTGCGGCTCAGAGACGGCCGGATTGTGCTGGATTGGAACAATTGCACCTTCGGCAACCTTCCGGGTTACCGTTCAAGGTATCTGTACAACCATGACTTTCGCCGACGTCTATGATTCGAGTGCGTAGAGGCTGGTGCTCACCGATCGATAGACTATCCCGGAGTAATGGTCCGTTTCAAAGAGCTTCCGGAGGTTCTCAGCCGGGATGGGCGGCTCCCAGCCGGTGTAGAGCCGGTTCTCGATTTGCCCGACCTGGTCCGCGGTGAGAGGAACGTTGGCGCGGTTCGAGTCCTGGAATGTGCTGGCGGAGAGGATCGACGTGGGGCGTTCCAGAAAACAACGCGTTTTGTCAAGACTGTGGTAGTCGAGGTAACCCCATTGGAAATCGTCGTAAGGAAGGCTTGCTCCCGCTCGAATCTTTTCGGGATCCAGGAGAAGCACGGGGCCGGTCTCCACGCGGAAGGTATCGTTGTCGTTGCCATCGGCCCACTTCACGGGGTACTCGATGGCAAAGCCGCGGGAACCGTCGCTGCCAAGGAACTCCGTCCGCGCGACAACCGCGTTCCAGGCCCGCAGCGCGGCTTTCATCTCCGACCCCGAGCCGAGTGATCGCGCCGGTCGGCGATCCAGATGCCAACCCGTGGAGACGAACTGATCCAAACCGATGTGCGAGGGATTGCGGTCGTACGATGACGTATGCACGCGCTTGATGTAGATACGATCCTTGGAGAAGATCATCCAGAAGTCATAGCCCGGGCTCAGGGGACCCGTGGACGGATCGCCCCACAGGCCGGTCTGCGTCCGCACGCTCATCACGTATTCATCCGAAAGCCCCTTCTTGCGGTCAAAGACCTCCAGCCGGCACTCGATCTGGATCCGTACCCAGATCGGAGTGCTCGTCGGCACATAGTGGATGAACGACCGCGCGAAATCGATGGCCGTGGGCTGCCCGGCCGGTGCCTGCGAGCTGGCCGGCTCCGCGCCGGGCGCGGACGCAGAGATCAGGGAGACTGCCAACGGGCTGGCGGAAATCGCGGATAGGAAGCTACGTCGGTTGGGTTGGAGTGGGAGAGTCATAGATCCATACCAGGGCCGCTTTCTGCTGACCTACAGCGACGACCTTACGGAGAGTTGCCTTTGCGCGGTTTGATCGACAGTGGTTAACGGGGAAATAGGGTTCACATCTTCCCCACCGCAAGCACCACGTTCTTAGCCGGCAGGCTGAACGGCGACGAGAAGTGGTAGACCTTGTACTTCTCCTGGCCGTCTTCGATGATCGGCGTCGGCTGCTCGATGATGAAGTCGGCGAAATGCGGCGCGTTGAAGACGATGAAAGCGATGCTCAGGCAGTCGATCTGCGGGTCGCATCGTTTGGCGAGGTCGGGGAAGGCGATTGGGCCGGTATCGACCTGGTACATGTTCTTGTCCAGGCTGATGTTCATTGTCTTCGAGGGGCATTCGATCACGGCGCGCAGCCCGGTTTGCTCGTTGCGGATTTCGGTCTGCGTCACCAGCGGCAGTCCGGCGGCCGTAGCATCACGGATCTTCTCGAACGTGTCCAAGGGCGTGACTTCGGCCACGTCGTGGAGGAGCATCCTCGGCTCGCCCCAGACTTCCTCCGCCTTGCGGGTGGTCCGATGCCTGTCGCTGATTTGCGCGGGGCGGCGGAAGATCAGCCAGTAGCCGCCGCCGAGAATCGGCAGGAAATCATAGTTGTCGGCCAGGAAAAGGTCCTTCTCACCGAATGTGTTTTCGCTTTTGCACGAGGCACATTGGTAGTAGACGGTCGACGTGCCCCCCTGGTCGTCAAAGATGGTCGTGCGGCTCTCGACCCAAAACCGCACATTATTGAAAGGGGCCGTCCCGAAGATGAACGAGCGGCTGTAATCGAGACAATTGGTGCCTGCGGCCGACTCACCGGCCAGAGCGGGACCGTTCGAAAGGGTACTTCCTGCCAAGCAGGAACCGGCCAGTGCGGCGGCACCGGTTTGCAGGAACTTCCGTCGTGTACGCGTCATGGTCAGGTCTCCTCGTTTAGTGGTGTTCCAGGTTTACGCTCCACGTCGAATCTTAATTCGCCGGCGAGCATTCGTTGCCGCGGCGAACCATGCCGGAAGCCGTGTAGAGCCATTCTGTCCTTTCTGAAGCGGGATAAATAGTTCCCGGCTGATCCGAGTCCATCGGATCCCGTCGCGGCTGGCCAGTTGGATGTTGGTAATGCCATCATTGGGAAACTTGCCGGGCGGCGGATCGGATCAGGCACCATCTAAACTCGCCGGGCGGCACATGTCAAGGAGGTACTTGAGGGCTGTCTTCCAGTGCGGAACCACCCCGCAGAGATGCTCAAGCCGCCGAAACCGCCTCGCCGACTTGCGGCGAGGCACGCGATTGACGCAGAATAGATCACCAGTGTCCCATCTGCTGCCGGAAACGACAACTGGGAGATTGCGATGCTGAAACTAGTTCTTGCCCGCCTCACTTGGTTTGCCAGATTTCTTGCTTTCTTTGCTGTCACCGCCTTTTCCGCTCTGGCGGCGGGCGCGGAATCACCGCTGGTCTTGGGCGCGGCCGACGCCCCTTTTCCCGTCGGCGGCCCCGACGGAGCGGTCGACCTGGTCTTCTCGCGTCCCGTCGAACGCGGTGCCGAGATCGTTCGGAAGCGAACCGAAGACAACGGCCGGAGCTGGTCGGAACCCAAGGCATTGGGCCTAACGGTCCCGGCCAACTTCGAAGCACCGCTCGCCTTGCGGACACGCGACGGCGAGTTGCAGCTTTTTTGGATGGTGGCCCGAGGCGGCCGAAGTGCTCCAGCCGTGGACTATTTCATCGATATCTGGCAGGCATGCTCGTTCGAGTCGCAGACAAAGTGGAGCAAGCCGCAACGGATCTTTGAAGGCTATGTCGGTTCCATCAACGGCATGACCGAGCTGCAAAGCGGCCGGATCGTCCTGCCTTTCGCGTATTGGGTGGCTGGGGCGGCCGAAGCGCCGCCCACCGGATGCAACATCACCACGGTACTTTACAGTGACGACCGGGGTACCACCTGGAAGCTCTCGCCGGCGAGACTCACTGCGCCCTGCTACGAGAACTATAACGGCGCCAACTACGGTGCGGTGGAACCAAGCATTCTCGAACTGGAAAAGGGCCAGGTTTGGATGCTCATTCGCACGCAAACCGGCCGGCTGTACGAATCGTTCTCGACCGACGGATCGGAGTGGTCCCAGCCGAAACCGAGTCGCTTCCACTCCTCCGATTCGCCCGCCTCGCTGGTGCGACTGCCGGACAGCCGCATCGTCCTCTTCTGGAACAACTGCGAAAACACGTCACGGATCGATGGGGCCGGCGTCTACACGAACCGCGATGCGCTGCACGCCGCCATTTCCCGCGACCGGGGCCGCACTTGGCAAGGTTACCGAGAGGTCTACCGAGATCCGTTGCGGAACGAGTCGCCACCCAAGACGGGCGATCGCGGTGTCGCCTATCCCTACGCCGCGGCAGCGAGCAGCGGCAAAGTCGTGCTGGTGACCGGCCAGGGTCAAGGCCGGCGAAAATGCCTGCTGGTTGATCCGGATTGGCTGGAGGAAACCCGCGCCAAGGATGATTTCTCGCAAGGGCTCGACGGTTGGTGCGTGTTCAAGGCGTTTGGCCCGGCCGTGTACTGGTGGCGCGATCGAATACAAGGGCCTCATTTGGTCGATCATCCCGAAAAACCTGGAACCAAGGTACTACACGTGCGGCGTCTCGACGATAAAGACGGCGACGGCGCCGTGTGGAACTTCCCGCTCGGCCGCCGGGGACAAGTGGCCATCAGACTGTGTCTTGCGCCCGGTTTCGGCGGTGGATCTCTGGCACTTGCCGACCGTTTTATCCAACCGACCGACGCCTCGGGCGAGAAACAGTCTGTCTTCACGCTGCCTATCCCGGCTTCCGGCCGCCTGGCGGAAGGCGCCGGACTCGAGCCGAGTCGCTGGCATACCCTCCGCATGGTCTGGGATCTCGACCAGGGTCAGTGCAACGTTCTGATCGACGAGCAGCAGGCCGGCACTCTGGCCACGTCGGCCGACGGCAGTTCCGGCCTATGTTACCTGCGGCTGCGCAGCACCGCCTTGGCACAGGATCCTGCCGGTTTCTTCGTCGAGTCGGTGGAAGCTGAAGTGCGTTGAACGAACTAAAGGATCCGCAGCGTCTTCAAGAATTCGTTCAACTGCTCCATCTGCTGGTCACTCAATGAGTGGTAGGGCGCGCGGCGCCAGCGGCCGGCCTGGCCGGTCAGTTCCAGGATGCCGTGAAGGGCGGCGTCAAAACTCCCCTCGACGACGACGAGATGGTCGAACAGCGGCATATCGTAGTCGCGGATCACCGCCGTCGCGGCATCCAGGTCGCCCCGCTCGATGGCCTGCCAGTACTGCCAGGCGATTGCAGGCCTGAACGAAATGAAGGTGGACAGGTACCCGTCGACGCCATAAGGAACCATGTTCATGTGGTTCTGTTTCTGGCCGCCCGCCGACAAGACCCAGCGGTCGCCGACCTCAAGACATAGCCTGCGGATGAACTCCCCGCAGACGTCATCCTTGACAGCCACGACACCGGGCACCTCCTTGACGAGTCGATTGACCAGATCCAGGCCAAACTGGTCGCCACGCTTTCCCAGGTAGTTCGTTACGAGCATCACGGGAATGTATTCGGCGACGGCGGCGTAGTGCGCCACGAGCGTGTCGAGCGTGGTCGAGGCGGCCCAGTCGGGCGGAAGGACCATGAGCATGTCGGCTCCGACTTCGACACAGTACCTGGCAAACGCCACTTCCTTGCCGGTCCACCACTGCTTATCGGCGGCGACGACGAACGCTGGGACCGGGACGAGAATCGCCATCAGTTTCGGTACGGAGGACGCCATCAGGTGGAGTCGCGTCTAGTTCTTGTTTCCTTCCCCTCCTTTCCCCGTGTTCTCCTTCTCATTCGTGTCCTTCGGTCAAGAATGAATCAAGACGGTCTTCTTCACGGTCTACTTCTCCCTTTTCCGGCCTCCGACGCATGGGTCAGCGGGCTTCGGAACGGTCGGAATAGGTGGGTTTGGCTGAGCGTAGCGGTGGAGCGGAAGCAAGAGATGCGAGCGTGGACGGAAGGGACCGACTGGCGGTAGACTGAACGAGGGACTCGGCGGAGGCCGAGAGGGCGGCCGAGCGTCGGCGACCGAAACAAAGGTGCCCGAAGGACTACAACACAGTCCTTCGGGCGGTCCCAAGGGAGTGACAGCTCCCATGGGACAAGAACAGCATAGCTCTTCAGCGAAATCTTCGCAAAAAGCGAGCCGGTTTCCACTGCGGCCGTGCCTCCGCAAGGGTTGCCGACGCACTTTCGTGCCGGGCCATTGGAACCAGCGCTATTGCCGTGAGCCGGACTGCCTCCGCGAGCTACACCGTTGGCAGGCGGCGAAGCGGCAGCGTCGTCACCGGCGCCATCCGGAGAACCGCCGGCAACATGCGGAGGCCGAACGATCTCGCCGCAAACGCCAACGCGAAGAGCCACGCGTCGCGATTGCCGAAAGCTCCCCTCCTCCCCCCGCTCCAGACCAGGACCAGGATCCCGCGCCGCGCGCGTGGTCACGCGGTGAGGCCTATTCCGAGAATTTTTGCGACCGCCCGGGTTGCTACGAGCCGGTGCGTCCTTCCTGCCGTATTCCGGCCCGTTACTGCGGCGACTCGTGCCGCCAAGTCATGGATCGCGTGCGCGAGCGGGAACGCAAGTACAAGCGGCGCAAGGGCATGACGGCCGCCGCCTGGCCAGCCGACGAACACGGCCGCGTCAGGCAGGACCGAAGACAGACGGCCGGCAGCACGGCAACAGGCGAGCCTCGCGCAACCTCGCACGGCCGCCGGAAGGCTGTCCGGGGTCATCGACCTTCTCCGGAAGCGAGGATACCTTTCCACGAAACCCATCCAGAGACGCCTGATGATCGAGAAACGTCTGCTGGCCACCGACCGCGTGCGCCGCCCTCCGCTTGAGGGCTTTTCTTGGATCGATCGCCGCTTCTTGCGCGACTTTGCCTCCGGGCTGTCGCGCGATGCGGTGTTCTTGTACTTCTTTCTGGCCGCCATCAGCGACAAGCAGGGCTTGTCGTTCTACAGCGACGCCACCATCGCCGTGCGTCTGCGGATGAGGGAAGAGGACGTGGTCGCGGCGCGCGACGATCTGGTGGTCCACGATCTGGTGGCTTACCAGGCGCCACTGACCCAGGTGTTGTCCTTGCCAAAGCTCGGCGTGGAGCGCCGCCGTTGGGCCTGCTAAGAGCCGCCAGAGCGCGCGCAATCCAGACGCGCCGAATTGCCTTGTTCACCCCCGGAGGAAAACCATGGACGTTGGATTGTGGGCGGAGATACGCCGCTTGAAGGAAGTGGAGAAGCTCTCGCAGCGGGCGATCGCTCGCCGATTGCACTGTTGCACCAAGACGGTCCAAAAAGCCTTGAGGATGAAGGAGCCGCCGACCCAGACGCCGGCCAAGCCCGGCCACAGCATTCTCGATCCCTATGGTCCTCGCATCGACACCTTGATCGGCAAGTATCCGGAACTGTCCGCCGTGCGGGTACTGGAGGAGATCTCCAAGGGAGACGATGGGTACCCGGGAGGCGTGTCGCTGGTCCGCCGCTATCTGCGTCAGATCCGGCCCGCCCGTGGACGCATCTACCAGGAGGTTTTTTATGAGCCCGGCGAGGCGATGCCGATTGGGGAGAGTGCGGACGCGTGATGATCGGCAACACCTCCCGCCGCGTCTCGGTCCTGGTGGCCACCTTGTGCTTCAGCCGCTACGGCTTCGAGTTCAGCCTCTCCCAGAAGAAGGCGGATTTCTACCGCGCGTTGGTGCATGCCCTGGACTTTTTCGGCGGCAGTCCCCGAAAGATCATCTTTGACAACCTGAAGGCCGCCGTCCTCAACGGTTCGGGGCGTCACGCCTGTTTTCATCCGGAGTTCCTGGCGTTGTGCGGCCATTTCTGTATGGAGCCGATCGCCTGCGCGCGTCGCGATCCGGAGTCGACCAATCCCAACCTCAGCGAACCCCTGTCGGCGATAGAAGTGATCCGCAGCCGCGTGGATCTCTCCCTGTTGACCAAGGGTACGGTTGTGATCATTGGGCTGGGCGGCATCGGCTCCATCCTGGCCCATTATTTGCTGCTCTTCCTGGCTTCCTTGAAGGACGAGTTCCACGTGCTCCTTTGCGACGGAGACAGTTACGAGCCGTCGAACCAGTACCGAATCGTCGTGCCCGACTTCGCCAACAAGGCGATCGCCCAGGCAAGTTGGCTCAACGAGAACTTGGGCCGGCCCGGGCTCTATATCCGACCCTACCCACAGTATCTGAACGACAAAAATCGGCGCGAAGTGATCCAGGAACGCAGTCTTGTCTGCCTGGCCGTGGACAATCATGCGACCAGGCTTTTGGCGAGCCGGACGGTGGCCGAACTCTGCAACGGGGTGCTCATCTCGGGTGGGAATGACGGCGTGGGGCCGGGCGAAACGGGCAGCTATGGCAACATTCAGATCTATGGGAGAATCGACAACTGCGACGCCTTCGGCGCGCCGCTCCAGCGGTTTCATCCTGAAATCGCCAATCCGGCCGACAGGAACCCGGACGAACTCGGCTGCATCGAGTTGGCTGCCTCAGGGGCCATCCCGCAGGTGCTCTTCATGAATCTGGCGGTTGCCTCTGCGATGTGCAACGCCGTCTGGCGCCTGCTCATGCCACCGGCAGACGAGCGGATGTACGACGAAGTCTGTTTCGATATCCTCGACGCCGAAAGCAGGCCACGATGGCTGACCGGGCCGAGGATGCCATCCTGAGTAGGGGAATACAATCCATGCTGGGTAACCTATGCTTGTTTCAGATCATGGAACTCCTGCCGAGGAAGCCTGTGACGGCAACTGGCCCGTCGCTGGTGCGCATCGATGCCGAACAGTGTGGCACCGCGCCTGTTGAACTATCTCTGCAAAATGGGAAATGTGTCATCGGTTCCTCGCGGGGCAAATCGCGCAAGATTCGGAGCCAAACGCCCTTGGCAGCGATAATCTGTCGGCCGGGAAACGGCGCGGATGACTACTCTTGGTTTCTCATCCCCCGATGGTGTCTGCTGACGGTCAATGGGGTTCGGCCCCTGGGGCTGGCAGCACTGGATGCCGGCGCGATTCTGGCCTGCGGCCACTGGCGCTGGCTGGTGACGTCGCAGTGGGCACCGTCGCCACGCCCAGTGCCGGAAGCGCTTGCCAAACGGGAATGCCCGGTCTGTGGAGGCGAACTTGGGCTGGCTCCGATCGTGCGTTGCCAATGTGGGCGCTACTATCACCTGGAGAACCCTCGGGATCGCGATAACCCGGCCTTGCTCAACTGCTACCTGTCAGGCCCCTGCGGTCTATGCGGCGCGGAGCCCAGCTTGGAGTCCAAGCTCTTTCCTGAGCCCGACGAGAAACTGCTGTCGCCATTCACGTGAGGAGTCAGGCGATGAGCTCTGGACGACCCACACTGTCCTGTTCGGTCGGAACATCGCTGACGGATCAGGTTTCGGAGCCCTCGCGGCTCGACGCCGCCGAAGTCGCCACCTGCTTGCCGCATTTGCCCGGCGTGGATTGGGGATTGTTGCGTGAGACGCTCCTGGTGTTCGTGGGAGTCGGTGCGATCGGCAGGGCGTTGGCAATGAGTATGGCCTACTTGGGCATGCGTCGCTGCGTGTTGATCGACCCCAAGCGGGGGCGTTCAGCCTGAGCCTGGTGCGGCACCGCCGCGTCCAGGCCGACACGATTTGGGAACTGAAGGCCGGAATGCTCAAGAAAAGCGGCCTGATGCAGCTTTATCGGGGCGGCGAGCGGTTCGATGGCCTGGGCGGCTTGCTGGCGCTGA